>NZ_JACTUZ010000005.1 GCF_014490445.1 Pseudoroseomonas ludipueritiae
CCTGCTGGCGCTGCGCCGGCGGCAGGCGCGCCGCCGTGCTCTTCAGCACGCTGCGCGCGGCGAGGCCGGCGACGATGGGCAGCGCGCGCGTGTCCCGCGCCGCGAGTTCGGCCACGGCTTCGAGCGCGTCCTCGGTGCTGGCACCTTCGGCGCGGAGCTTGCCCAGCACATTGGCGACAGCCGCCGCGCCCTGTGCCGCGGGATGCGGAATGAGCTGAAGGATGGGAGCCGCACCGCGGGCGATCTTGCCGACGATGGGCGCGGCCTTCTTGATCAGCCGTGCCGCGCCGCGCACGAGGCCGCCGAGGAACTCATCCTCGCTTTCGGCACCCAGCATCGAACCGACGGTCTGGCTGACACTCTCCTCAGCCTCCTCGGCGCTCATGCTGCTGCCATCGCTGGCGAAGTCGGCGAAATCCCCGGCATCGGCCATATAGGGATCTGCGGCATCTCCGTATTCGCCAAAGTCACCGGCATCTCCGTAATCGCCGAAGTCGCCAGAGTCCCAGGAATCGCCGAAGTCTCCGGCATCGCCGAAATCGCCGTAATCGCCCTGGTCCTCGCCGGAGGGCCCGGCCTCCAACTGGTCGGCAGGTCCCTCCGATGTGGCGTAGGCGAGATCTTGCAGGGCGTCGTTTTCTGGGCTCGCCATGCTCCGCACTCCTGTCGGTGATCACCGCCCCCGGCTTTTGCCGATTGATGGCGGCTCGGATGCAGGAAGCTAGATCGCGATCGCGTTCTGTAGCAGTCAGCCCGATTCGTTAATGCATTTGCGTTAGGGGCCTGCCGCTGTCGCTTACAGACCTTGCCGTGATATGCGGCGGTAAGCACGCAGGCGCGTATGGAGCCGGTCCGGTGTGGCTGAAGCCAGAGCGGCATCGCCCAGAGCAATGAAGCCTTGGTCAAGCACCTGCATCACGCGGCGGGCCTGCTGCACGAGGGTGGAGCCCAGCGCATGCCCGCTTCCATGACGGCGATCCACATCACGGACGAAATCCAGCTCCGGAGACCCGATCAGCAACACGCAGCCGGGCCGGAGGCTTTCCAAAGCTTCGGCCAGCCACCCGTCCTCGGAGATAACCGGCCAGAGCATCAACACCGCCCGCCCCTTGCTCGCCGGCGAGGCCAAGGCGCAACGTGCGTCGCAACCGCGCAGCACCGGGCCGCAGCGCCCGATCCAGGCTCCACGGCTCTTGTCTGTCGCCAGGGCCTCGATGTCCGCGCGCCCCATGCAACGCGCCCAAAGGCCGATGCCCGCGCCAATCTCGATGATGGGTGCATGGCGCCGGATCAGGACCAGGGCCTCCGCGCCCGGCAAGGCATCCCCAAGCGCGGCAAGGCAGTTCGGCACATCCAGGACCATGCGCCACACTTCGGCCGAGGATAATGGCTCGCCGCGGTCAATAGCTTCGAGAAAACGAGAGCGGTGCGCCGCCGCCGCAGCAGGCAGCCGCAACCCGGGCAACCCCGCCACGCGCGCGGTGAAGCGCCGCGCGAGGAGCAGGCACTCGGCTTTCTCACGCAGCAACCGAACGGATGGCGATTGCCCGTGCGGGCCGAGCGAGGCGAGGAGGCGCAACAGCTCCTCGCCCGAGTGTTGCGCGAGGCCTCTGGCATCGGGCGACGCCACCTCGCAGCGCTCACCTATCCAGTAGAAGCTGGAGAAGCTCGCGAGACAGGCGCCTGTATTGGCCACGACAAAGCTGGAGGTGAGAAAAGACCGCCCCAGACGCAGCGGAGGAAGCCAGGGAACAGGCGCATGGATCAGCGCCGCATCGCCCTTCGGCTTTCCGTCATGGGCCGGCACCGTGGAAGGTATCCAGGACTCGCTTCCGTTCATCGCCCCAGCCTCCAGTTGAGAAGTCAGGGTTCGTGTTGGCCTCAGGCCCGGTAGCAGTCGATCATGGTGTCTAGAAGAACAGGGGTAATGGACGTCAAGCGAATTCAGAAGGCCACATGGCGACGGGCGAGAGCGGCCGTGTTTAACCGGATCTCAGGTGAACGCGGCATCCTGCGGCATGAAGCGCTGCGGTGCTGCGGCGGGTGGCAACCATCGCCGCAGTCATCGGGTTGGAACTGCCAACCTGAAGGAGGGAGCCCATGCCCGCTATCCTGCGCGCCGCTGGCGTGGACAATACCATCCCTTTTCTGCGGGAGGCTTATACCTTCATCTCGCGGCGCTGTGACGGGTTGGGTTCGGACCTCTTCAGCACGCGAATCATGCTAACTCCCGTGGTCTGCATGCGCGGCGCGGATGCCGCGCAATTCTTCTATGACGGTGGCCGCTTCACCCGCCAGGGCGCCATGCCGCAGACCGTGCTGCGCCTGTTGCAGGACAAGGGCAGCATACAGGGGTTGGATGGCGCCGCGCACCGCGCGCGCAAGGCCATGTTCATGTCACTGATGTCGCCTGACCGTATCTCTCATGTTGCCGAACTGCTGGAACGGCACTGGCATGTCGCCGTGGCACAATGGGCTTCCCGGCCAGAGGTCACGCTCCTGCCAGAGATCGGCCATATCCTGAGCCGCACCGCCTGCGATTGGGTCGGGGTGCCGCTGACGGAGCGGCAGGCGCCCGCCATGTCACGCGAGTTGCAGGCCATGATCCGGGGCGCAGGCCAGATCGGCCCCGGAACGCTGCACGCCCTGACGCTCCGCCGCCGCACCGAGCGGCGCATGCGGCGGCTGGTGCGGGATGTGCGGGCCGGCCGCGTGCAGGCAGAGGGGGATAGCCCCCTGGCCACCATCGCCCGTCACAGGGATATCGATGGCGCCGCCCTGACCGATGCCACGGCGGCGGTGGAGATCATCAACCTGCTGCGGCCCATGGTGGCGGTGAACCGCTTCATCACCTTCGCCGCTCTGGCACTGCACCAGCATCCCGCCTGGCGGCGGCGCCTGGCGGGGGATGAAGGTTGGCTGGAACCCTTCGTGCAGGAGGTGCGGCGCTTCTACCCGTTCTTCCCCGTTATCGGCGGCCGGGCGCTCATGGGCTGCGACTGGGGCGGACATCATTTCGCTGCCGGGGACTGGGTCATTCTCGACCTCTATGGCACCAACCATGACCGCCGCCTCTGGGAAGAGCCGGAGCAATTCCAGCCGGAACGCTTCAAGGACTGGCCGGGTCACCCCTATACCTTCATCCCCCAGGGGGCCGGTGACTTCATGACAGGCCACCGCTGCCCTGGCGAATGGATCACCATCGCCCTGATCAAGCGGGCCGTGCGGCTGCTGTGCGGCATGCGTTACGAGGTGCCGCCGCAGGACCTCAGCATCAGCCTCTCGGAGATGCCAGCGGCGCCGCGTAGTGGCCTGGTGATCAGCCAGGTTTGTGCGGCGGAGGCGTGACGGCCGGGCCGCGCTTCCCCATCGCGAAGCAATGGTGCCGGAGGCATGCTCCGAGCCGCGCGGCGCGCCCGCTATGCCGGCTGTTTCTCCGCGGCGACGCGGGCTGCGATCGCGCGGGCGCGCGCCACCAGGGCTTCGGCACGTTGCACGATGGGGATGTCGATCATCTTGCCATCCAGGGCAAAGGAGCCGCGCCCCTGTGCCGCTGCTTCGCGGTCCATGGCAATGATCCGCTCCGCCTTGGCCACCGCCTCGGCGGAAGGGCTGAAGCCCGCGTTCAGTGCCGGCACCTGCGCCGGATGGATGGCGGAGGCGCCGACAAAGCCGAAGCTGGCGGCACGCCGTACCACCTGCGTATAGGCCTCGATGTCGGAATAGTCGGCCACGGTGCCGATGGTGCCGAGCGCCATCAGCCCCGCTGCCTTGGCGGCCTGGAGGATCTGCAGCTTGGGCAGCATCAGCACCTCGGCCGTGGGTTCGCCGCCGATGGCGGTGGCATAGTCCTCCGCACCCAGGGAGAGCGCCACCAGGCGGGGCGTGGAGCGGGCGATGGCATGGGCCTGCGCCAGGGGACCGGGTGCCTCGACCAGTGCCACGAAGCGGATGCCGCCTTCCGGCAGCCCGCGCCGGATCTCCAGGCGGGAGACCAGCTCATCCAGCAGGCGCAGGTGGTCGGGGCCCTCCACCTTGGTGACCATGATGGCATCGACGCCGGGGATCACCGCCGCCTCCAGGTCCCGCACCGCGTCCTCCAGCGGCTGATTGATGCGCACCAGGATGTCGGATTTGCCATGCTGCCGCAGCCGCGTCACGGCCGCCTCCACCTTGCGGCGTGCCTCCGGCTTGTCGGCGGGGGCGATGCTGTCCTCCAGGTCGAGCTGGATGGCGTCGGCGCCACGCTCATGTGCGCGGGCGAGGAAGCGCTCCACATTCACCGGCACGAAAAGGCCGGAGCGCCAGACGGGGTGCGGGCGCGCGCTCATGCCGCCACCACCAGGCCGGAAGCCTGCGCCGCTTCGATCTCCTCGGCTTCGAGCCCCTGCGCTGCCAGAATCTCGCGGCTGTGCTGGCCAAGGCGCGGCGCTGGCGCGCGGATGGCCCCGGGGGTGCCGGAAAGCCGCGCCGGGATCGCGTGCATGGGGAATCGTCCCATATCCTCGTCAGGATATTCCGCCAGCAGGCCGCGCGCGCGGACATGGCGGTCCGCCATGAAGCGGACGATGTCGTTCACCGGGCCGATGGTCACCTCGGCGGCTTCAAAGAAGGCCACGTTTTCCTCCAATGTCTTCTGGGCGACAAAGGCGCCGATGATGGCGTCCAGTTCCTCGCCGTGCTGCACGCGCTGTTCGTTTGTGCGGAAGCGCGGGTCCTCCACCAGTTCGCCACGGCCGATGGAGCGCAGGACCCGTTCCGCCATGCCCTGGGTGGAGGCGGAAAGGCAGACCCAGCCGCCATCCTTGGTGCGGTACACGTTGCGCGGCGCGGCGCCGGTGGAGCGGCTGCCGGTGCGCGGCTTGGTCTTGCCGGTGAGGCGGTAATTCGCCGCCTGCGGTCCCAGCGCGGTAAACAGCGGGTCCAGCAGCGGCAGGTCGATCACCTGTCCCTTTCCGCCGCGCATCTCCACCTCGCGCAGCGCCGCCATGGTGGCGAAGGCGCCCGTCAGTCCGGCGATGGTATCGGCCAGATACATGGGCGGCAGCACCGGCTCGCGGTCGGCGAAGCCGTTCATTTCCGCGAAGCCCGCGAAACCTTCCACCAGCGTGCCGAAGCCAGGGCGGCGGGAATAGGGCCCGTCCTGCCCCCAGCCGGAGATGCGGACAATGATCAGCCGTGGCTCCAGCTTCAGCAACTCCTCCGGCGCCAGACCCATCGCCTCCAGTGTACCGGGGCGGAAGCTTTCCACCAGGACGGCGGCTCCTGGCACGAGGCGGCGGATCAGCGGGATCGCGTCCTTGTGGCGGAAGTCGAGGCAAAGGCTGCGCTTGCCGCGGCCATGCACCTTCCAGGCGGTTTCCACCCCGCGCACACGCCAGCCGCGCAGCGTGTCGCCATCGCGCGGCTCCACCTTGTCCACCGTGGCGCCGAAATCGGCCAGGTGCTGCGTCAGCGTGTTCCCGGCGACGAGGCGGGAAAGGTCCAGCACCCGCACGCCCTGCAATGGCCCGGGCGCGCCAGGGGCATAGTCGGCGCGGGGCAGGCCGCTGGCCCGCGTATCGTCAAGCGGCGACATCGGCGCCTCCCCGGAACAGGATGCCGCCGCTATGGGGCAGCCATAGATGAAGTTGGTCCTCCGCCGGAGGCTGGCGTGCTTCCAGCCGCAGGACGGCGCCGGCCAGTTCCAGCCCCACCTGCCACTGGCCGCCGACATAGGAGCGGCTGGTGACGCGTGTGGCCAGCACCGAGCCGCCCTCCATGCTGGCGCCGCGCGGCGCCACCTGCATCTGCTCCGGCCGGAAGGCGATGGTCACCTTGCTGCCGGCGGCGGCGGGACGCTCGGTGATGGCCTCCAGCCGTTGGCCATCGGAGAGTTCCAGCAGGGTGCGGCCGCCGGCGCCTGCCTCGCCCAGAACGCGGGCGGGCAGGAAGTTGGTGGTACCGATGAAATCCGCCACAAAGGGATCGGCCGGGTGTTCGTAGATTTCCTGCGGCGTGCCGATCTGCGCGATGCGCCCGCCATTCATCACCACGATGCGGTCGGAAAGCGACAGCGCTTCGATCTGGTCATGCGTGACGTAGATGGTGGTGAGGCCCAGGCGCGTGCGCAGCTCGGCCAGCCAGGCGCGGGCGCGGTCCCGCAGCTTGGCATCGAGGTTGGAGAGCGGTTCGTCCAGCAGCAGGATGGCCGGGCGGTAGACCAGCGTCCGTGCCAGCGCCACGCGCTGCTGCTGCCCGCCCGAAAGTTCGTGCGGGTAGCGGCCGGCGAAGCGCTCCATCTCCACCAGCGCCAGCACTTCCTCGATGCGCCGCTTCTGTTCCGCCCCTGGCACTTTGCGGAGCGTGAGGGGAAAGGCCACGTTGTCGGCCACCGTCATATGCGGCCAGAGCGCGTAGCTCTGGAAAACAAGGCCGCAGTTGCGCGCCTCGGGCGGCAGGTAGATGCCCTTCGCAGCGTCGAAATAGACGGTCTTGCCCACCTGGATGCGGCCGCCATCGGCGCGGTCCAGCCCCGCCACGGCGGCGAGGGTGGTGGACTTGCCGCAGCCCGAGGGGCCGAGCAGGGTGACGAATTCACCATCCGCCACATGCAGGTCCACCCCTTCGACGGCGGTGACGCCGCCGAAGCGCTTGGTCAGCCCCTGGATGGTCAGGTCAGCCATGCAGCTTCACTCCGAAGATGCCGCGCACGGCGGCGACGCAGATGGCGATCACCGCCACCTGGATGGTCGCCAGCGCGGCGACGAGACCGACCTCCCCCTGCACCCACAATTGCAGCAGCGCGGTGCCGATCACCTCGCTGCCCGGCGCGAAGAGGAAGATCGCGGTGGTGTATTCCTTGAAGAAGGAGATGAAGAGGATGGTGAAGCATCCCACCAGCGCCGGGCGCATCAGCGGCAGCAGGATGCGGCGGCTGGTGGTCCACCAGTCGGCGCCCTGCACGCGGGCGGCGCGGTCGAGGTCGTGGCTCACCTGCAGCAGCATGGGCGCCACGGCGCCGATGCCGGCCGGGATGAAGCGCATGGTGAAGGCGATCACCAAAATCCAGATGGAATTGCGCAGAAAGCCCAGGCCCGGCAGCAGCGCGAAGGCATAGAAGAAGCCGATGCCCGCCACCACGCCCGGCACCGCGCGCGGAAACAGCGCGAGGTATTGCAGGGCGCCCCGGAAACGGAATTCCGAGCGGTGCACGATGATGGCGATGAGCCCGATCAGCGCCGTGGCGATGGCGCCGCCCACCAGGCTGACCACGAAGGAATTCCACACTGCGCGGGAATAGACCGGGTAATCGAAGATCTGTGCGAAGTTGCCGGTGGTCAGCACTTCGCTCAGTGGGATCATCGGCGACAGGAAGGCCGTGAAGGCCCGCAGCACCAGCACGCCGATCGGCGCGATGACGGTGGCCATGATGTAGAGCGCGGCCAGGATGAACAGCGGCCAGCGCAGCCCGCCGAGGCGGAAGGGGCGTGGCCTTGTCGCCTTGCCACCGAGCGTGATGAAGCGTCGCGTATTGCCCAGCATCCGCCCTTGCAGCCAGACCAGGAAGCACACCACCGCCAGCATCAGCGCCGCCGCCGTCGCCACCAGACCATGGTCCGGCTTGGGCGAGGAAATACCATTGTTGAACAGGAAGGTTGTAAGGACCGTGATGCCCGCAGGGTCGCCGAAGATCAGCGGAATGGAGAGCAGTTCCAGCCCCACTGTGAAGTTCAGCACGGCGCTATAGGCGATGGCCGGCTTCATCAGCGGCAGCGTGATGCGCCACAGCGTGCGGAAGGTGCCGGCGCCGGAAACGCGCGCCGCTTCCTCCAGCGAGGGATCGGTGATGCTGGCGGAGGAGAGGCAGTAGATATAGGCCAGCGGTGCCTGCGACACCCCGGCGATGACCGCCATGCCGGTGAGGGAATAGAGCGTCCATGGCGCCTCCCCCAGCACGGATTGCCAGAGCAGCGTGAGGTAGCCGGAGGGGCCATAGACGGCATACCAGCCGAAGGACAGCACCAGCGCCGAGAGATAGAGCGGCCAGAGAAAGAACTCGCTCATCAGCCGCGCCAGCGGCAGGTCCGTGCGGCCGAACAGGATGGCGGCCAGCGTGCCCACCACCTGGGCCACCAGCGTGGTCAGCGCCGCCAGGATGGCCGTGTTCAGCAGCACCAGGCCGAAGCCTTCGGTGCGGGCCAGACGGGCGAAGTTCGCCAGGGTCAGGTTGTACTCGGCGTCGTAGAGCGCGCCGTCGAGCACCGATTGCAGCAGCACCGGCAGCAGCGGCCCCGCCACCAGCACGAGCACCAGCAGCGCGGTGCCGTACTGTATCGGCACAGCGCGCGGGATGGCCGGGGGCGCGGGTGGCGCCTCCGGCCGGGACATGGCCAGGCTCATGGGCTCAGCTCACGCCATAGGCCTGCTTCCAGCGGTCGATGAACGGCTGGTACTGCTCCAGGATCGCGGGGTTGTAGTCGATGAAAGCGATGTTCTTCTCGCCGCCCACTGCCTCGCTGATCGAGCTGAAGGTGTGGCGGATGCCCTCGCCGGGCCGGATATCGGGCCGTGCCGGGGTCAGCCCGCCACGGCCGAAAGCCGTCTGACCCTCAGGCGAGGCGATATAATCCAGCATCAGCTTCGCCGCATTGACGTTGCGCGCGCCCTTCGGGATGGCCATGCCGCGCAGGATGACGAGCTGCCCGTCCTCGATGAAGTTCCAGCCCAGCACGCGGGCGCGCGCCGGGTCATTGAGCCGGGGCCAGAAGGTGATGGCCGAGACGAACCAGCCGGCGGCATATTCACCCGAGGTCACCTTCTCCGTCATCGGGCCGCCGGAACGCTCCCACCGCGGCTGGGTGGGAGCGATCTGCTTGAACCATTCCCAGGCCTGGTCGCCATGCTTCTGCGCGAAGCCGAAATTGGCCGAGTAGCCGAAGCCGCCGAAATGCGCGCCATAGCTCGTCAGCTTGTTGCGCCAGCGGCTGCGATTCTCCTGCGCCAGCGCCGCGAATTGCGCGAAGCTCTTGGGCTGCTGTGCCTCCGGCACCAGCATCTTGTTGAAGATGAAGACCAGCGGATCGGCCGAAACGGTATAGACCCCCGGCCAGGGTTTCGACCACGCCGGCCAGGATGCCGCCTCGGGCGACTCATAGGGCATCACCTCGCCGCGCTGCTGGAATTCGATCCAGCCCGAAGGGTCGGCGGTGGCCAGCAGGTCGGCGGTGCGGCTGTTGGTGCCGCGCTCGGCCAGGTAGCGCTCGAAGACCTCGCGCGAATTCGGCAGGTCCAGCGTCTCCACCTTCACCTTGGGATAGCGGCGGTTGAAGCCTTCCAGCACAGGCCGCCAGTTCTCGGCCGACATGATGGAATAGATGAGCAGGCTTCCTTCCCGCTCCGCACCCGTGACCACATCGCTGTAGCCCTGCGGGTAGCTCGCGGGGGCGCCCTGCGCTCGCGCGTGGTTCGCCAGGATCAGGGCAGGCAGAGCCAAGGCGGTGCGGCGACCGATCCGGATCATTCCGTGTTTCCTTCCCTCATGGGCCGTCCCTGCATCGTGGCTCGACCCGTTCTATTTTTGGCGCAATAATTGGCGCCAATAGGCTAAGCGGGCCTGCGAGCCCGCCGCAATCTTTTTCGCCAGGACACCACCAGGAAATGCCACGCTCAACTCAGCCCAAGCGCCATCTCGCCGCCGAGATCGCGGCGGCCATCCGCTCCGGCGCCTATCGTTCCGGCGAATGGTTGCGGCAGGTGGACCTGGAGGAGAGCCTGGGTGCCACGCGCTTCGACATCCGTGCCGCCCTGGCGGAACTCGCGCTCCGGCAGACGGTGGAGCATGTGCCGAACCGGGGCTTCCGGGTCGCGAAGCCGGACCGGCAGCGCCTGAGGGACATGCTGGCCGTGCGGGCGCTGCTGGAATGCGAGGCGGCCCTCTGCGCCCTGCCGCACCTGGACGAAGCCGCGCTACGTCTGCTGGGGGAGAAGGCCGATGCCTTCGACAACGCGGTGGCGGAGGGCACCACCACCAGCCAGAGTGCCACGAACCTCGACTTCCACGACACGCTCTACAGCTTCGCGCCGAACCGCGCGCTGGTGGAGGTGGCTGCCGAAACCCGGGACCGCGCCCGTCTTTGGCCCGTGGTGCTCTGGCCCTCCGTGCGTGCCCTACGCCGAAGCGCGGAGGGTCACCGGGAGATTCTGGCCGCGCTGCGGGCCGGAAATGCCGTGCGAGTGGCGGAGAGCGTGCGGGCGCATATCCTTGGCTCCGCGGCCAATGACCCTGATCTCGACGGCGCGGCGCCGGAATAAGCCCATGCTGCGTCTCTTCCCATCGCGCTGGCCAGGGCGAGCGCCCTAGTCCTCCGAGCGATGGAGGCCGGCGAGAATGGCCTGCCGCCAGGCCCTGGCCAGACGCTGACGGATTGCAGATTCTCCAGCATCCAGCGGGCGAGTGTCGTTCTCCGTGCATCCATGTGCTGCCGTACCGTCTTCCGTTGCAGGAGGCGAAGGCGGTATTGCTCCAGCAGGCGGCGCATCGCACTCAGGTTCTCGAAGGCGCAGATCTGGTTCGTGATGGCCTTAGCGTCGGCGGCGCTTTCCTCGAAAGCCTCGACCAGCGGGTGGTCACCGCGCCGCAGGATCTCCACCCCGGCATCCCGCAACTGCCGCAGGATAGCTTCAAAGGCGCAGGCGTCATTGAGCATGGCGTGGCCTTCGGATTCCATGACGATGGGCTGCGCCGGCTGCACCGCCGCCGGTGGGGCCGAGGGGCCCGAGAGGCCCGACATGCCGGGATCACCGCCCACGCGCTGGACGATCTCGATGGCGGCCTGCCACATATCCTGCAGCGCATTGGCGTGGACGCCCGGCGTGGCCTGGGAAAGGCCCTGCCGCTCACCCCGGTTGATGGCGCCCTGGGTCGGCTTCAGCGCGACGTTGTTGAGTGACCGGAAGGGGGCAGGGGTGCGCCATCGACCTGCTCGCCTCCTCCAGCAGGTCAAGATCCGGCACAGGCCTGCCGAAGCCGGGCAAGTCCTGGAACAGCCGTTCCAGCGCCATGGCGCAATCGAGCGTGAAGGCATCGGCCCCGCGCGGCCCGACCACCTGCAGCCCGAAGGGCATGCCATAGTCATCCAGCCCGCAAGGGATGCAGATAGCCGGGTGGCCGGTGATGGAGATGGCAAAGGTGATGCCAGAGGTGTCGAAGTACCCGGACAGCGGCATCCCTTCCATCTCGGTCGGATAAAGCTGGGTCTTCGGGAATGGCGTCAGCGCCTGGCAGGGCAGAAACAGCAGATCGTGGCGGGTGAAGAAATCCTGGAAGGCCCGGTAGATCCGTGTCTGCTCCATATGCGCCTCGGCAAGGTCAGACAGGGTATAGGTCAGGCCCTCCTCATAGTTCCCGCGTGTATTGGCACCAAGAAGCTGCGGATCCCTTTCGTAGTGGCTGCGGAATGCTGAAAGGAAGTTGACGCAGCGAATGACGCGATAGGCGCGGTTCGCGCCGGCCATGTCAGGGTTCTCCTCGCGCAGGCCAGAGAAGAGGCCGGACAGCGCCGCCATGCGCGCGGTGAAGACGCGGGCTATGCTGGGTGCCACAGGCGCGAAGCCGAGATCGGTGGAGAAAGCCACCCGCAGGGATGACAGGTCCTGCGGCCGCCGCAGTGCCACATCTTCGCCCCCGGCCTGCGGCGAAGCCATGGGGTCGATGCTGCTGCCCCGCGCCATGGTGCCGAGCAACAGGGCGGTATCGGCGACGTTGCGGCCCATCGGCCCCTGAACCGACAGCACCGACCAACCCAGCCGCCGCTTCTCCGAGGGCACCAGGCCGGGCGTCGGCCGGAAGCCGACGACCCCGGACCAGGCCGCGGGCTTGCGGAGCGAGCCGCCGGTGTCGGAGCCGGTGCAGAGCGGCAGCATGGAGGCCGCCAGGGCCACGGCCGAACCGCCGCTCGACCCCGCGCAGGAGAGCGCGGGATTGAAGGCATTGCCGGTGGGCCCATAGACCTCGTTGGTGGTGTTGCCGCCGGTGCCGAACTCCGGCGTGTTGGTCTTGGCCAGAATGATGGCGCCCGCGCGCCGCAGCGCCGCAACCATCTGCTCATCCCGCGCTGGCACATGGTCCTGGAAGATGGGCGAGCCATAGGTGGTGCGCAGCCCGGCCGTGTCGTTGAGATCCTTCACGCCGACAGGGAGGCCGTGCAGCGCGCCGAGCTTGTCGCCGCGCATCACCTGCGCCTCGGCCGCGCGTGCTGCCTCCAGCCCCGCCTCGAAATCCGTGGCCACCACGGCATTGAGGACGGGATTGACCGCCTCGATGCGCCGGATGCAGTCGCGCACCAGCTCCACCGGGGATATCTGGCGAGTTCCGATCAGCCGCCGCAGCTCAACCGCAGTCAGGTCGCAGAGAAGGGTCATAGGCATCCGGTCCCGATTCTGATGGAGGCGCGGCGCCTTCCGCATCCACCGTGCACAGCGCCCGCTGAATCGCAGCATCCACTGCCGGTTTGGAGTAGCGGCGGTGGTTGGTGACACCCGACCACAGCGACGCTAGATCCCGTGGTCCGCCCCACTCAATGCAGAATCGGATGCAAATTCCGGCTTGCGGAATTCACTCCCGGCCGCCATGCGCGGGAGAGGGGATATGCCCGTTCAGGCGGGAAAGTGCCGCCGCGCGCCGCATGAGAAGTCCAGCGAGGCGGCTTTCGTCGGCGTCGCTGAAGCGCGCCCTGGGCAAGGTGATGCAGAGGTCGCCGACGATCCTCCGGTTGGCGCCGAAGACCGGTGCGGCGATACCTACGGCTTCCCGCGTCTGTTCGCCGCACGTCAGCGCATAGCCCTGGGCCCGGATCTGGGCGAGCCGCTCCGCCAGCTCCCTGCTGCCCGGCGGCGTGCGGCCGTCGAGGGGTGAGAGGTCGCCGCGCCGCAGCACCCGCTCCATCGCCTCCTGCCCCAGCCAGGCCAGCAGGCACAGCCCGGTCGCGCCCCAGAGCAGGGAACGGGAATGGTGCATCCGGATCTGGTAGGGCACTGGCGCTGAGGCGGGAGCCTTCTCCACGAACATCATGGTCAGGGTCTGGGGCAGGAGCATGCCCAGCATGCAGGTCTCGGTCGTCTCCCGTGCCACGTCCTGGACCACGGGACGTGCAAGGCGCAGCACACCGGCCCTGCGGGCCACGAGGGCGCCGATCCGGCTGAACTCGTTGCTGATACGATAGCGCCGTCCTGCCGAGCGCTCGATCAGCCCGGCCGTGACGAGTTGGTCCAGCAGCCGGTGCAGCGTGCTTGGCGCCAGCGCCAACTGGTGCGAAAGGTCCTTGATGGAGGCGCTTTCTCCACCTTCCGCGAAGGCCCGGAGGATATCGGCCACACGTGACACGACGCTGGCGCCGGCGGCGCTGCTCTCCGGATGATCCGCCTTCGAATCCCTGTTGCCCTTCCCGGCCATATTTCAATCCGCCAGTTGTTCAGATCCAGCATCTCCCAGTGCGGAAGCTTTCAAGATCCTGGCGGAAAAGGGAAGTTGATAGAGGGATCTCCCCTCGAAATTCGCGCGGTAATTTTGAGTCGTGCTGAATGGACGCAGGTGGGATCTGCAAAACATCCACGGCGTTGCGGTAATTGAGATCCTGTCCAGGAAAACAGGATAACGCGCCGGGCGATGCGTTGAGCGCTGCATGCGCCCAACGCTGCCGGGGCCTTTCGCAGCCTACCGGCCTCAGCCGGCGGCTGGTTCATCCTCGCGGTGCCTGCCAGCGGCCCGGCACCCCGAAGGGCTGAATGCCCTCAGCGTTCGCAGCGGATGAAGACGGTGCTGCGGTTGGCGGCCTCGCCCACATCGGCGGCGCTCCGTTCGGTGCCGGTGCTGTCCTCCGTTCTGGGCGTCAGGCCGGCACGGCGCAGGAACTCGGCGGCGGCGGTGCCCTTCACGGCGAAGTTGATGTTTTGCGCGATGTCGCCGGTGCGGCGCGACACGGCGCCGGCATTCAGCTTGCTGACCACCACGCCCACCACATTGCCATGCAGGTCCAGCAGCGGCCCGCCGGAATTGCCTGGCTGCACCGGGGCGCTGATCTGGTACTGGGCGGGGTTGTCGCCCAACCCGTTCAGGCCGTTCACCTCGCCCCGCGTCAGCTTTGGGTCGGAGGAGAGCAGGCCGGGCAGGGGGAAGCCATAGGCCACCACGCCTTCCCCCCGCCGCACCGCCGGGCCGGAGCGGAAGGCCAGCGCCGGGCCCGGGTTGCCCGGCACCGCCAGCAGCGAGAGGTCGAGGTTGGCGTCCACCTTCGCGGGCGGCACGGCCGGCAGCATCCGCCCGTCGGCGGTGCGGATGAAGACATGGTCGCAGCCATCCACCACGTGGCGGTTGGTCAGCACCCGGTCCGCGGCCACCACGAAGCCGGTGCCGGAGGATACCCGCGCCTTGGGGTTAGGCTGCCCCGGTGCTGGGCTGGTCGGCGTGCCGGAGGCCACCGCGCGCACATCCCCGCTCTCCAGCACCACGCGGGGCGTGGCGCAGATATCCTGGTTGCGCTTCACGGCCTCCCGTCCATCGCCCAGCACCAGCCGCACGTCGAAGCGGCAGCCGGCATCGGCACCCGGGCGCAGGGTCAGGGCCTTGTCGCTGGGCATGGGGCCGGGCGCCAGATTGCCGCCCCAGTCGGCGCGGCCGCTCCGCACGGCATGCACGGCGCTGGCCTCCTGCCCCGTGCGATTGATGATCTGGAAGCGGTTCTGGGCCTGGCTCTGCGCTGGGGCGGGTTGCGCCAGCGTAGCCGCCGGCGCTGCCAACAGGAGCGCGGCGACCAAAAGGGGGCGGGACGGAAAGGGCTGCATGATCAGGATGTTCCCTGCCGCGCGGCCGGCGTCAATTGGCAATGGCGCCTCTTGACCTTCCCATTGTGGGAAGCCCCACATGGACAGCATGTCCGAAACCGCGGCCCTTTCCCCCAGCCTCTCCCTGCCCATCGCCAGAATGACCTGCGCCAGCTGCGCTGGCCGGGTCGAACGGGCCCTGCGCAAGGTGCCGGGGGTGGAGGAGGTTTCCGTCAATCTGGCCACCGAGCAGGCCCGGCTGCGCGGCAGCGCCCCTTTGCCGGCACTGGCCGAGGCGGTGCGCGCCGCCGGCTATGAATTGCAGGAGGGCAGCCGTGACATCGGCATCTCCGGCATGACCTGCGCGAGCTGCGCCAGCCGGGTGAAGCGCGCCCTGGAGAAGGTGCCGGGCGTGCTGGAAGCCAGCGTGAACCTGGCCACGGAGCAGGCGCATCTGCGGCTGCTGCCGACGGTGGATGATGCCGCCCTGGCCGCCGCCCTGCAGAAGGCTGGCTATGCCCTGGCCGCGGCGCCGGAGGAGCAGGCCGCCGACCCTGCGCCGGACCGCCGCGCCCTGTGGGAAGTGGTGATCGCCTTCGCGCTGGCCGCGCCCTTTCTGCTCGGCATGCTGGGCATGGCATTGGGGCGTGACTGGATGCCGCCGGGCTGGATGCAACTGATCCTGGCCGCGCCACTGCAATTCTGGCTCGGGGCGCGCTTCTACCGGGCCGGCTGGCGGGCGCTGCGGGCCGGCACCGGCAACATGGACCTGCTGGTGGCGATGGGCACCAGCGCCGCCTTCGGCCTTTCCACGGTGCAATGGCTGCGTGGCGAGCATCACCTGTATTTCGAGGCCGCGGCCGTCGTGATCGCCTTCGTGCTGCTCGGCCGCTTCTTCGAACACCGGGCCAAGCGGGCCACCGGCGCCGCCATCGCCGCGCTGCTGGCGCTGCGCCCCCGTACCGCCCGCCGCCTGGGCCGGGCAGGGCGCGAGGAGGAAGTGCCCCTGGCCGCCCTGCGCGTCGGCGACAGCATCGTGGTGCGCCCGGGCGAGCGGGTGCCCGCCGATGGTGTGGTGGAGGACGGCGCCGCCGGGGTGGATGAAAGCGCCCTGACCGGCGAGAGCCGTGCTGTCGAGAAAAGGGCGGGCGATGCCGTCTCCACCGGCACCGTCTCCCTGGACGGGCGGCTGGTGGTGCGGGCGCGGGCGGTGGGCGGCGATACCCGGCTGGCCCAGGTGGCGGCGCTGGTGCAGGCGGCCCAGGCCAGCCGTGCCCCGGTGCAGAAGATGGTGGACCGGGTCAGCGCCGTGTTTGTGCCGGTGGTGGTGGGCATCGCCGTCGTGACGCTGGTGGGCTGGCTGCTGGCTGGCGCCGGGCTGGCCGCCGCGCTGCTGCATGCGGTGGCCGTGCTGGTGATCGCCTGCCCCTGCGCCCTGGGGCTGGCGACGCCCGCCGCCATCATGGCCGGCACCGGTGCCGCTGCCCGCGCCGGCATCCTGATCCGGGACGCGGCGGCGCTGGAGCAGGCGGGGCGGATCGGGCTGGTGGTCTTCGACAAGACCGGCACGCTGACGGAAGGGAAGCCCAGCCTCGCCGCGCTGCATCCGGCCGAGGGCGTGGCGCTGGAAGATGCCCTGCACCTGGCCGCCCGCCTGCAGGCTGGCAGCGAGCATCCGCTGGCCCGCGCCGTCCTGGCCATGGTCAGCGACGATGCGCGGCCCGCCGAGAACTTCCGCGCGCTGCCCGGCCGGGGCGTCGAAGGCGTGGTGGAGGGCCGCCGGCTGGCGCTGGGCAGCACCCGGCTGCTGGAGGAAAGCGGCCTGACCGCCGGCCCGCTGGCCGAGGCGGCGGCGTACCAGGCGGCGCAGGGCCATACCCTGTCCTGGCTGATCGACCTCGCCGAGCCTGCCATCCTGGCGCTTCTGGCCTTCGCCGATGCGCCCCGCCCCACCGCCGGCAGCGCGGTGCGGGCCTTGAAGGAACGGAGCGTCGGGGTAGCCATGCTGACCGGTGACAGCCCCGAGGCCGCCAGTTCCGTGGCCGGGGAGCTGGGGATCGACACCGTCGCTGCCGGCGTGCTGCCGGCGCAGAAGGCGGAGCGCGTCGCCGCCTGGCGGGCGGAAGGGCAGCGCGTGGCCATGGTGGGGGATGGCGTCAACGACGCCGCCGCCCTGGCCAGCGCCGATCTCGGCATCGCCATGGGCAGCGGCACCGATGCCGCCATCGCCGCCGCGCATGTCACGCTGCTGCGGCCGGACCCGGCGCTGGTGCCGGCGACGCTGGCCATCACCCGGCGCACGCTGGCCAAGATCCGGCAGAACCTGCTCTGGGCCTTCGCGTTCAATGCTCTGGGAATCCCGCTCGCGGCGCTGGGTGGGCTTTCCCCGGCGCTGGCGGGGGCGGCCATGGCCTTCTCCTCGGTGGCGGTGCTGGGCAATGCGCTGTTGCTGGCTCGCTGGAGGGCAGCATGAATATCGGTACCGCCGCGCGGCTTTCGGGCGTGACGGCGAAGATGATCCGTCATTACGAGCAGCTCGGGCTGGTGCAGGGCCGGCGGCTGGCCAATGGCTACCGCGACTATGGACAGGCCGAGGTCGCCACCCTGCGCTTCATCCGCCATGCCCGCGCCCTGGCCTTTCCGCTGGAGGATATCCGGAAGCTGCTGGCCCTCTGGGCCGACCGCAACCGCGCCAGCGCCGACGTGCGCCGCATCGCGCTGGACCATGTGGAGGCGCTGGAAGCCAAGGCGCAGGCCATGCAGGCCATGGCCAGCAGCCTGCGCCACCTGGCCGAGCATTGCTGCGGCGATTCGCGGCCCGATTGCCCCATCCTGGACGAGTTGGAGAAAACGCTGTGAACAACACCATTGAGCTGAAGGTCACCGGCATGAGCTGCGAGCACTGCGCCCGCGCCATCACCCAGGCTATCCGCGCCGCGGACCCCGGCGCCGAGGTGCGGGTGGACCTGACGGGCGGCACCGTGCGCGCCGTGACCACCCTGCCGCGCGACAAGGTCCAGGCGGCGATCGAGGAGGAAGGCTACGGCGTGGCCGGCTGACCAGCGGCCTGCACGCTTTCTTCATCCTTGTGGTGGCAGGAATCGCGGCAGGCCGGGCCTTTCCCGGCGCCACGGGGCATGCCGCCATGAGCAACGACCGCACTCCACCCTCGGACCCCTCCGCCGGCTATCACCAGAGCCGCTTCACCGGCTATGGCGGCTCGAACGACGCCGCCCGCCGGCAGATGGAGCTGGAGGCGCAGATGTCGGAGGCGCAGCAATCCCTCTCGCCGGCGCTGAACCCCATCATCGCCCGGCTGCGGGAGGACCTGGACCGCCTGCTGGACGAGGTGCCCGAAGGCCCCGCCGCCACGCGGCGGGCCGGGGCGCAGGACGAGGCCTCCGCCGCCAGCATGGCGCAGAGCCTGGAGCAGTGGTCCCTGGCCTGGCGCCAGCGCGCCCTGGCCGACCTGGATGAACGTGTGACCGAGATGCGGCAGGTCTACGTGATCCACCGCGGGGACAGCCACCGCCACCTGTTGTTCCTGGACCGGCAGGGGCGCCACATCCTGGCCGTGCAGCCGCAGGAGCCCACCTCGGCGCTGCGATACAGCAAGCTGGCCCAGGGCACCGAGCTGAACGACCTCTACGGCCCCTTCGCCCGGCTGTCAGATACGCCGCGCGGCTGAGCACCGCTGGGCTTCCCACCCGGGCGATGCGCGCTACTCTGGTGCGCCAGCCCGCGCCGGCCCCAGGAGGGGCACCGGCGGAGGGGAAAGGGAGGAACCATGCTGCCGCTGTCCCGCTTCACCGTGCTCGACCTCACCCGCGTCCGCTCCGGCCCCACGGCCGTACGGCAACTGGCAGACTGGGGCGCCAATGTCATCAAGATCGAGGCGCCGGAGGCAGTGGATACCGGCAAGGGCCTGGGCGGCGATACGCTGGGGCCGGATTATCAGAACGTCCACCGCAACAAGCGGGGCATCACGCTGAACCTCAAGACGCCGGAAGGCATCGCCGCCTTCCGCCGCATGGTGGAGAAGGCCGATGTGGTGGTGGAGAACTACCGCCCCGACGTGAAGGCGCGACTGGGCATCGACTACGAATCCCTTGCCGCCATCAACCCGCGCATCGTGCTGGGCAGCATCTCCGGCTTCGGGCAGGATGGCCCCTATGCCCGCCGCCCGGGCTTCGACCAGATCGCCCAGGGCATGGGCGGGCTGATGAGCGTGACCGGCCTGCCGGGCCAGGGCCCGGTGCGCGCCGGCATCCCGGTGGCGGACCTGACGGCGGGGCTCTACTGCGCCATCGGCATCCTGGTGGCGCTGCTGGAGCGGGAGCAGACTGGCAAGGGCCGCTGGGTTCATACCAGCCTGCTGGAAGCCATGGTGGCCATGATGGACTTCCAGGCCACGCGCTGGACCATGAAGGGGGAGGTGCCGCAGCAGGCCGGCAACGACCACCCCACCACGATCCCGACCGGCCTGTTCCGCACCAGCGACGGCGTCATCAACATCGCCGGCGGTGGCGGGGAGATGTGGCGCCGCATCGTGGCCGTGCTGGGCATCGAGGAGGAAGCCAAGGACCCGGACCTCGCCACCGATGCCCTGCGCTCCAAGAACCGCGCCAAGACCAACGCGGTGCTGCAGGCGAAGCTGGAGACGGATACTTCCGCCCACTGGGTCGGCAAGTTCAACGAGGCCGGCGTGCCCTGCGGTCCGGTCTATTCCATGGACCAGGTCTTCGCGGATGAGCAGGTGAAGCATCTTGGCCTCGCCTGGCCGGTGCGGCACCCGAAGCTGGGTGAGATCGCGCTGGTGCGGCCGCCCATGCAACTCGATGGCGTCGCCCCGCCGCGCGTGCCGACGCCCGACCGTGGCCAGCATACCGATGCCGTGCTGAGCGAATTTGGCTTCTCGGCCGAGGAAATCGCGGCGCTGCGGGCGGCGCAGGTGGTCTGAGGCCCAGGCGCAGTTTGGGGGGGGGCGCGACCTCACCCGCCGCGCAGCAACCCCTCCACCGCCTGGGTCAGCAGCGGTTCGGCGGCGCCCTGGATGCCCAGGGCCTCGCTGGCCGGCTCGTGCAGCAGCGGCGGCAGGGCGAGCCCGCCCAGCAAGCCCTCCTGCCGGAACAGCGCATCGAAATGCGCCCAGTAGGCGGCGTTGGTGGCCAGCGGCCCGGATACCATGACCCGCTGCGGGAAGAGCAGGCGGCACAGATTGGCCAGGGTTCGGGCCACCAGCTCCGCGGCCACTGTCATGGCAGGCAGGGCCAGCAGGTCCCGGTCCCGCAACTGCGCGGCCAGGCCGGCCTCGTCTTCCATGAGGTCTGGCCATTGTCTGCGCAGCTCCGGCAGCAGCGACCACAATGCGGCGCCGGTTTCCAGGCAGCCGGTATTGCCACAGCCGCAGCGACGGCCCGCCAGGGCATTGAAGCGCCAATGGCCGATCTCGCCGAAAGGTCCGCCGGCCGCGTTGAAGGTCTGGCCATCCAGGGCATAGGCGAGCCCGATGCCCCAGCCCCAGTGCAGCAGCAGGGAGCCACCAGGCTGCCGCTCGGGCTCCGCCAGCAGGCGCGCCCGCAACTCAGCTTCCAGGTGGCGCACCACCAGCACCGGCGGCGCCACGGGCTCCAGCGCCGCGGTGATGTCCAGCCCGGCCACCGCAGGCCAGCGGGAGGAGACCAGCCAGCGCCCGCCGCGCAGATCCGCGATGCCGGAAACAGCGACGCTGGTGCCCGCATGCGCCATGCCACGCGGCACCGCGCCCCGCAGGCGCCCGGCGAGGTCCGCCAGCACGGCGGCCATGGCGGCATTGTCCGCCTCCGGCCCCACCGGCATGACATGGCGCTCCAGTACCCGCCCGGCCGTATCCACCAGAACACCCACCACGCTGCGGCTGGCTACATGCAGCACGGAAACGCCCAGGCCGCGTGCATTGGGGAGCAGCGTGGCGGCGGGACGCCCGCGCCCCAGCTTCTCGCCCGAGGCTTCCAGCAGCAGGCGCCGCGACACCAATTCCCCCACCAGATGGGAGACGGTGGTGGAGCGCAGCCCCAGTTGCTCCACCAGTTGCGGGCGGGAGGCGGCAGCGCCATCCAGCACCGCCGCCAGCACCCGTGCCCGGTCACGCTCCACAGGGTCGGGGAAGCGCGATTCCTCCAGCCGGATCAGCATGGCGGCGAGGCTCCGTCTTTTTCTGAACCAACTCTTTCAAAATAAAGTTGCCAGGGCAAGGCGGTTCAGGTCTCCTGTGGGCGGGGCCGCTTCCGGCCGCCCATAAACGAACAGGATGCATGGCGCGAATGCTCGATCCCCGGATCTGTCCCGACAAGGCCGCACTGGGGCGTGCCGCCGCCGAAGCCGGGGCCGCCGCCATCCGCGCCGCCATCGCCAAGCATGGCGAGGCGACCATCATCGTGGCCACCGGCGCCAGCCAGTTCGAGATGCTGGGAGCCCTGACCAGCGCTGCGGACATCGAGTGGGAGCGTGTCACCGCCTTCCATCTGGACGAATATGTCGGCCTGCCCGTCAGCCATCCCGCCAGCTTCCGTGGCTATCTCCGCCAGCGCTTCCTGGCGCCGCTGCGGAACCGCCCCACGCTGATCGAGGTTGATGGCGAGGCGCCGGACCCGGAGATCGAGGCCACGCGGCTCGGCGCGCTGATCGCGGGGCGGCGGGTGGATGTCTGCTTCGCGGGCTTCGGGGAGAACTGCCACCTGGCTTTCAACGACCCCCCCGCCGATTTCCAAACCGAGCAGTCCTATTTGGTCGTGATGCTGGACGAAGCTTGCCGTCGCCAGCAGATGGGTGAGGGGTGGTTTCCCACGCTGGAGGCCGTGCCGCAGCGCGCCATCACCATGACGGTGCCGCAGATCATGCGTAGCGAGCTGATCATCCTCTCCGTGCCGGATGCCCGCAAGGCGCAGGCGGTGAAGGATGCGGTGGAAGGCCCGGTCACGCCGATGCATCCCGGCTCCATCCTGCAGCGGCATCCGAATACGCTGCTCTTCATCGACCCTCCGGCCGCCTCGCTGCTGTCGCGGTGACAGGCATGATCTCCGGCGGGCTGGTCGACCTGCAAGTGAACGGCTTCGGCGGCGTGGACTTCAACGCCGCCGCCGATGCCGAGCCCTTGTCGGCGGCGGCGCTGGATGTGGCGCTGGAGGCGATGCTGGCCACCGGCGTCACCTGCTGCCTGCCCACGGTGATCACCGCCACGCCGGAGATACTGCGAGCCCGCCTGCGGGCGCTGGATGCCGCCGTGGCTGGCAGCCGGCTAGGGCCACTGATGTGTCCCGGCTACCATCTGGAAGGCCCTTTCCTGAACGCCGCGGACGGCTTCGCCGGCTGCCACCCGCCGGAAGCCATGGTCCCGCCGGATTACGCGCTGCTGGAGAGCCTGGAGGCGGAGCTGAGCCGCCCCATCCTGCTGCTGACGCTTGCCGCTGAACTGCCGGGCGCGGAAGGCTGCATCCGCGCGGCGCATGCGGCCGGCAAGCTGGTGGCGATCGGCCATAGCAACGCGACGTTCGAGCATGTCGCGCGGGCTGCGGTGGCAGGGGCCAGCCTGTCGACCCATCTGGGCAATGGCCTGCCGCAGGTACTGCCGAAACTCGCCAACCCGATCTTCGCGCAACTGGCGGAGGACCGGCTGAGTGCCGGCTTCATCGCGGACGGCATCCACCTGCCGCCACCCGCGCTGAAGGCGATGATCCGCGCCAAGGGGCCGGGCCGCGCCTTTCTGGTCACCGATGCCACGGCTGCCGCCGCCGTGCCGGCCGGCATCTACCCTTTCGCGGGCATGCGCGTGGAGCGGAGTGCCGATGGCACCGTCCGCATGCCGGGCGGCCACTATCTGGCCGGTTCCTCGCTTTGCCTGGACGCGGCGGTGCGGAACCTGGTGGAATGGGGCATCGCCACGCCGGAGGAAGCCGTGGCCATGGCTGCCTCCGTGCCGGCGGGCCTTCTGGCGCCCGCCCTGGCCGCGCATGGCATCGCATTGCCGGACAGCGAGGCCGAATGGTCGCCCGCGCTGCGCCTGACGCGTATCCGCATCGGCCCCGCCGAGCGGCGATTTTCCGACTGACCCAACGAACAACGGGAGACTTGCCAAGATGCGTGACCTTCCCCTGCCGCGCCGGGCCATTGTCGGCGGTTTCGCTGCCACGGCCCTGGCGGGCGCCTTGCCGGCGCGCGCGGCCCTGCCGCAGATGCCGAAATCCCCTGTTGCCATCAGCATCATGGATGTCGCCGGTGCGCTGGCGCTGCACCAGCGCGCCTTCGAGGACTACCGCGCCGCGAACCGCAATCTTGTCTCGCGCATCACCTTCGTGAAGGCGCCGGCCCCGGAGCTGGCGGGCAAGATCAAGGCGCAGCAGGATGCCGGGCGCTCGGACCTCGACCTGATCCTGACGGCCAGCGACGGGCTTTCCGCCGGCATGGCGATGAACCTGTGGCAGAAGATCCTGCCCGATTACAACGAGAAGTTCCCCGGGCTGGAGGAGAACTACGAGCCTGCCGCGCTGAACCTGCACCGCGCCCAGGGCGCCGGCTATGGCGTGGTGTGTTCCTATTATCCCTCCGGCCCGCTGCTGGAATATATGCCGGACCGCGTGAAGCAGGTGCCCACCACCGCCGAGGAACTGCTGGCCTGGGCCAAGGCCAATCCTGGCCGCTTCATGTATGCCCGCCCGACGAATTCCGGCCCCGGCCGCACCTTCATGATGGGCCTGCCCTATCTGCTGGGAGACAAGGACCCGAAGGACCCGATCAATGGCTGGGACAAGACCTGGGCCTATTTGCAGGAACTCGGCCAGTACATCGATGCCTATCCTTCCGGCACCGGCATCACGATGAAGGAGTTGGGCGATGGCTCGCGCGACATCATCGTCTCGACCACCGGCTGGGACATCAATCCGCGCGCCCTCGGCATCGTCCCGAAGGAAGCCAAGATCGCCACGCTGAAGGGCTTCCACTGGGTTTCCGACGCCAATTACATGGTGGTGCCCAAGGGACTGCCGGAGGACCGGCTGGCCGTGGTGCTGGACAT
This sequence comes from Pseudoroseomonas ludipueritiae, assembly GCF_014490445.1. Lineage (GTDB taxonomy): Bacteria > Pseudomonadota > Alphaproteobacteria > Acetobacterales > Acetobacteraceae > Pseudoroseomonas > Pseudoroseomonas ludipueritiae. The sequence continues at coordinate 23,849 of NZ_JACTUZ010000005.1, forward strand.
GATGGCCTTCGTGCTGCAGCCGAAGATGCAAGCCTATGCCTATGACGAGGGGTACCTCTATCCCGGCCCTGCGGTGAAGAATGTTGGGCTCGACCTGGCGCCGCCGGAAAGCCGCAAGGTGATCGAGGAATTCGGCCGGCCCGAATATGCCTCCCTGATCGCCGACAATCCCATCGAGCTGCCCTTGAAGCCGGAACAGATGGTGCTGGCCTTCCGGCGCTGGGATGAACTGGTGGGCTCCCGCCAGGGTCGCCGCTGAGCGGGCAACCCCGGCCCTGTTCGACAGTTGGGGCGATGCCTGATCAAATAGGGCATCGCCACCAGAACAGGAGCCGGGGTTGAGCGAGGATATCGTTACCCTCACGAGCCGTGTTGTTTACGAGAACCCCTGGACGCGGGTGCGGGAGGATATCATCCGCCGCCGCGATGGCTCGCAGGGTCTTTATGGCGTGGTCGAGCGGTCGGATTTCGTGGTGGTGCTGCCGCTGCAGGACGGCCGCGTGACGCTGGTGGAGCAGTATCGCTACCCTGTCCGCACCCGCCTCTGGGAACTGCCGATGGGCATGTGGGAACATACCCCCGGCACCGACCCCGCCGTGCTGGCCGCGGCGGAGTTGCGGGAGGAAACCGGGCTGGTCGCCGGCAAGATGATTTATGCCGGCGAGATGTTCCAGGGCGCTGGCTATTGCAACCAGCGCGGCCATGTCTTCCTGGCCACGGAATTGACCCAGGGCGCCACGGCGCGCGAGGCCAGCGAGCAGGACCTGATCTGCCGCAGCTTCAACCTGGCGGAGGTGGAGGAGATGGTGCGTGACGGCACTGTCAGGGACGCCATGTCCATCGCCGCCCTGGGGATGCTGCGGCTGAAGGGGCTGGTCTAGCTTTCAGGCACAAGCGGCCGCTGGCCTTCGATCAGCGGCTGCATCCGGGTGATCTCGGCGGCCAGGGCATCCATCAGCGTGCGGATGCGCGGCGTGTGGCGCAGGTCCGGATGAGTCAGCAGCCAGAGATCGGCGGCGAAATCCGGCTCTGGCGGTGCCAGCCGCCGCAGGCCGAGGCGCGTATCGCCCAGGAAGCATGGCAGGTGCGCCAGCCCCAGCCCGGCTTCCGCCGCCTGGCCAAGCGCGCAAACCGAATCGAACTTGCAGACGATCCGCTCCGGCGGCACCTGCCTGCGCAGGAAGCGCACAGCCTTCAACTGGCCCAGGCTGTCTGACAGCGACAGCCAATTGCCTTCCGCCAGCAGATCCGCCTGCACTGGCACGGCCTCGGCGGCGCCATACAGTGCCCAGGCGATGCGGGCCAGCCGCCGCCCCACCAGTGTCTCCGGTGGCGTATCCGTGGCGCGGATGGCGATGTCGGCGTCGCGCCGCGACAGGTTCAACGCCGCATTGCCGATGACGACATCCAGCCGGATGTCCGGGCAAGCCAGCCGGAAGCGCGCCAGCATCGGCATCAGCAGGTCCGCCAGCAGGCTGTCGCTGGTGGCGATGCGCACTTCGCCGGCCGGGGCAGGGGCCTGCCCGGCCAGGCGGCGGGTGACGGCTGTGATATCCTCATCCACCCTGGCGGCCAGCGCCGCCACTTCCTCCCCAGCCTGGGTCAGCGCATAGCCGCTGCGGTGCTTCTCGAAGAGCGGGAAGCCCAGCATGGACTCGATCTGCCGCAGCCGGCGGAAGACGGTGGAATGGTTGACGCCCAGGCTGGCAGCGGCGGCGGGCAGGCTGCGGGCTTCGGCAACGGCCTTGATCAGCCGGAAGTCATCCCAGGCCAGTGTCTTGGCAGCGTCTTTCACGGTCTTCACCCCAGGCGGAAAGCCATAGCTTGGCGCTGCCGACACGCCTTGCACAAGACCGATGCTGCAATCTCTCCGCGATTTTGCAGGATTGGCATTGCGCTGACGCAATCGGTTTCCGCTGGTCTGGCGAGGGCCGCAGCCTATTTTCTGTCTCCAACAGGGCGCCCGATGCGTCCCTCAGGAGAGATCTCATGATCCAGAACGGCATCCACCACGTCACCGCCATTGCCGGCCATGCGCGCCGCAACCTGGACTTCTACACCCGCATCCTCGGCCTGCGGCTGGTGAAGAAGACGGTGAATTTCGACGATCCCGGTGCCTACCACTTCTACTACGGCGATGCCGCCGGCAGCCCCGGCACCATCCTGACCTTCTTCCCCTGGGAGCATGCTGCCCCTGGCCGGGCAGGTGTTGGTGAACTGCAGGAAACCGTCTTCCGCATCCCGCAGGCCGCGCTGGGCTTCTGGACGCAGCGGCTGATCGCCCAGGCGCCGGAACGCTCCACCCGCTTCGGCGAGACGGTGCTGAGCTTCCGCGACCCTGACGGCATGCGGCTGGCGCTGGTGGGCCTGCCAGGCATCGAGGCCGAGCCGGCCTGGGAGAGCGAAGGTGTCCCGGCGGAATTCGCCATCCGCGGCTTCCACTCCGTCAGCCTGATGCTGGAGGACGGTGCCGCCACCGGCGCGATCCTGTCCGATGTCTTCGGCTTCACCGAGGCCGCGAAGGAGAATGGCGTGACGCGCTTTCAGGTGCCGGGCACCAGCCTGGGCGGCATCGTGGACCTGCGTTCGGTGGGCGGCTTCCTGCCGGCGCGGCTGGGGCGTGGCTCGGTGCACCATCTGGCCTTCCGCGCGGCGGATGACGCGGGGCAGGCGGAGATGGTGCGCAAGCTGGCGGAGAACCACCGCATCCAGACCACGGAGCAGAAGAACCGCGACTACTTCCGTTCGGTCTACTTCCGCGAGCCGGGTCATGTCCTGTTCGAGATCGCCACCGATACCCCCGGCTTCGCGGTGGATGAGCCGGCGGAGAACCTGGGGCAGGCGCTGAAGCTGCCGCGCTTCCTGGAGGGGCACCGCGGCACCATCGAAGCTGCGCTGCCCGCACTGGGCTGAAAGCTGGAGGAGCAGATCATGACCACGGAGACCCTGGGCTTCCGGCACCGCTTCGAACCGGGGAGCAACGCCGCCCTGCCGCCCCTGCTGCTGCTGCATGGCACGGGCGGCGACGAGAACGACCTGCTGCCCCTGGGGCAGGCCGTGGCGCCTGGGGCGGCGCTGCTCTCGCCACGCGGGCAGGTGCTGGAGCATGGCATGCCGCGCTTCTTCCGCCGCCTGGCCGAGGGCGTCTTCGATGAGGAGGACCTGCGCCGCCAAACCGATGCCCTGGCCGATTTCGTGCTGGCGGCGCGCGAGGCTTACCAACTGCCGGCCCCGGTGGCGCTCGGCTTCTCCAATGGCGCCAATATCGCGGCGGCGGTGCTGCTGCAGCGCCCGGGCGTGCTGCGCGGCGCCGCGCTGCTGCGCCCCATGGTGCCCTTCCAGTCTCCGCCGCCCGCGAAGCTGGAAGGCACGCCGGTGCTGGTGCTCTCCGGCGCCGCCGACCCCATCGTGCCGGCGGAGAATAGCGCGCGGCTGTCCAGGCTGCTGGAACAGGCAGGGGCGGATGTCACGCACCGGGTTCTGCCCGGTGGTCATGGCCTGACGCAGATGGACCTGGGGCTGGTGAAGTCCTGGCTGGCGGCGCTCTAGGCTGAGCGCCGCAGGGCGCCGAGTTCCGCCATCGCCTCCGCCATCCGGTCGGAGAACAGGCCCAGCGCCGCACTCATGGCGCGGGCCAGGGCCTCGGTGCCGGACCCGTCGAGCGGCACTGTCTCGGTGACCTGCCGGTTGCGCCCGGCGGCGCGGCCGCCCAGGCGGCGGATCTGGAAGCGGCCTTCCAGCACCACTTGCTCGGCGCCATTGGTCTCGAAGCGGGAGATATCGGCCTCCGCCAGCGTATCCGGGTCGCCGCCCATGGCGCTGCGCTCCGGCACCACCAGGGCCTGGGGCAGGCGCTGGCTGAGATTCTCCGCCAGGACGCGGGTGACCATGTCCCCGATCGGCTCCGCCCAGCGTTCCTCGCTCCGGATATCGAGGTGCAGCGAGGAGCCACCCCGCACGATCTCGGAACGGTCGAGGTAACGCGCCAGCGCCACCTGCCGCAGCTCCACCCGCAGCCGTGGCGCCGGGCGCACCGTGCCGGGCACCGCCGCCAGCCGGTAGAAATCCGGCTCCGGTGAGGAACAGGCGGCCAGGGCCGGCAGCAGGGCGAGCCACCCGGTCAGGTGGCGGCGGGTCGGTGCGGTCATGCGGTCTCCATCCATCACGCGGTCATTCCCTCCGGCCACGGATCAGCGCCTCCGGATGCCGGTCGAGGAAATCGGCGAGCAGGCGGATGGAACGTGCCGCATCATTCACCTGTTGCAGCGTGCGGTCGAGCTGGCGGTTGAAGGAGGAATCGCCGCCATAGCCACGCTCGATGGAACCCACGGCGGTATTGGCGCGCCGCACGGCCTGGTCGAGGTTATTGGCGATCTCCGGCAGGCGGCGCAGCAGCGGGGTGGCGCCGTCATCGGCCTTGCGCACCAGCTCCTGCACCTGGCCCAGGGCACCGGAGAGGCTGCCCAGCGCATCCTTCATCTCCGGCCCGCCGACCACGCCGCTGACCGAGGCCAGGGCCGCATTCAGGTTGCTGCCGATTTCATCCAGCGGGAAGCGCTCCAGCTTGCCAGCCACGGCGCCCACGGCGGCCATGATGTCGTCGCCGTCACCGCCGGTGCTGGGCAGCACGATGGTGCCATCCTCCATCGTCACCTCCGCCGGTGGCGCGTCCTGCAGCTGGTCGAAGGAGAGCACCTTCTGCCCTGTCAGCAGGTTGCCGCTGCGCAGCTGCAGGCGGAAGCCCTGCTCCACCATCCGCTTCGCGGCGGTCATCACCTCCTCCTGCGGCCGGCCATTGGGGAAGGCGATGTTGCGTGGCTCGATGGCGATGCGCACCGGCACGGTGAAGCGGCCCGCCTTCTGGTCATAGGCCAGCTCCACCTTCAGCACGCTGCCGATGCGGATGCCGCGCATCTCCACCTGCGAGCCGGCCGCGAGGCCGCTGACCGAGCCGTCCAGATAGGTCAGGAATTCCAGCCGCTCGGCCGAGGTGGCGGAGATGGCCGCTTCCAGGTTGTCATAGAGGTTGTAGATGGTGTCGTCCGGCGCCGGGTCCGCGTCCCGCAGCTCCGGCGGCGTGTCGAAGGCGATGCCGCCGGCCAGCGCGGCGCGCAGGCTGGCCACTTCCACCTTCAGGCCATGGGGCCCGAAGCCGACGGCGATGCCGGAGGTGTTCCAGAAACGGGAGCCCCGGCGCAGGTAGCCCTCATAGGGGGAGCGGATGAAGACCCGCAGCGACACCCTGCCGTCCAGCGCGGGCGGGTCGTAGCTCAGCACCTCGCCCACCGCCACATCGCGGAAGAAGACCACCGAGCCGCGGTCCAGCGCCCCCAGGCGGCGGGTATGGATGGTGAAGACGCGACCCGGCTCGCCCGAGCGGACGCCCGGCGGATCATCCAGGCCGTGGAACTCGCTCCTTCCCTCGGCGCCCGGGGCGCCGGGGTCGAATTCGATATAGGCGCCGGAGACGATGGTCTCCAGGCCAGAGACGTTGCCGGCCGTCAGCCGTGGCCGCACCACCCAGAAGCGGGCATTGGCGGTCAGCCGTTCCGCCATGTCTCGCTGCATCCGCACCCGCGCCGCGACGCGGGAGAGGTCTTCATTGAGCTGGATGGATTCCACCGTGCCGATATGCACCGATTTGTAGCGCACCTGCGTCTGCCCGGCCGAAAGCCCGTCGGCGGTGGCGAAGTCGATGGTGATCAGCGGCCCGCGCGTCCGGAAGGTGGAATAGCCCAGATAGGCGGCCACGATGGCGGCCCCGATCGGGATGAGCCAGATCCAGGAGAAGCGCCGGCGATGCGGCTTGGCCTCGACGATTTCGGGTTCGGTCTGGCTCATTCGGTTCGGTCGCTTCCTGGCACGGCGCGGGCGGGCTGCGGCGCGGCGGCATCCCACATCAGGCGGGGATCGAAGGCCTCGGCGGCCAGCATGGTGAGGACGACAACGCTGCCGAAGCAGGCGGCGCCGACCTCGGCGGTGATGGAGGCAAGGATGCCGAAGCGCACCAGCGCGATCAGCACCGCCACCACGAAGACATCAATCATGGACCAGCGGCCCAGGACCTCGATCAACCGGTAAAGCCGCGTGCGCTGCCGCAGCCAGCGTGTGGAGCCCTGGCGGATGCAGATCAGCATCGTGGCCAGCCCCACCAGCTTGAGCACAGGCACCGCGATGCTCGCGGTGAAGACGATCAGGGCCAATGGCCAGAAGCCGGACTCGATGAACTCCACCACGCCGCCCATGATGGTATGCGGCCCACCCTGGCCGAGCGTGACGATGTCCATCACGGGGTACAGGTTGGACGGCACATAGAGAATGGCGGCCGCGATGATCAGTGCCCAGCTGCGCCCGACGCTGTTGGGCTTGCGGTGATGCAGCGGCGTGCCGCAGCGCCGGCAGGCCTCGCCTTCCCTGGCCTGGGCCACGCGGCGGCAGCAATGGCAGCCAATGAGGCGCAGCGGCCCCGCGGCGGCGTGCGGCTTCGCTTCCAATGGGGAAGGGGGGGCCATGACGCCACGGCTTTCCAGAGCGTCCCAGACCGCCTGCGGCTCGAAGGTCGCATCCGCCGCGACCATGGCGACCACCACCGCCGCCAGCCCATAGACTGCGGGGCCGAGCTGCACATCGGCGAGGTCCACCAGCCGGGTATAGGACACCAGCGCGCCGAACAGGAAGACTTCCAGCATGCTCCAGGCGCCGAGATGCTCGTGCCAGCGCAGCGGCGCGGCGAGCCAGGGCGGCGGATGCCGTAGCAGGAGCCCGCCCAACACCGTCAGGCGCAGGGAAAGGCGCAGCACCGGCACCAGCGCGACAGTCGCCATCAGCATCAGCGACAGAATCCACAGCCCGTCATCGGCGAAGGCCCAGGCGCCGGATTCCACATGGCTCTCCCGCGCCAGCCCCAGCAGCCGCACGGTGAGGAAAGGCGTGGTGAGGGTGACGATGCACAGCACCAGGCTGGTGAGCGCCAGGGCCAGCGGCGTATGCAGAGGGCTTTCGCGGTGCCGGCGGAGCACGGCGTCGCAGCGCGGGCAGCGTGAATCCACGCCGGCGCTGACATGCGGCATCCGCACCACCAATCCGCAATCGTCACAGCAGCGGAGCCGCCCTTCGTGCTGCGCCGCCCCCGCCGCATGCCCGGCCGCGGCCTGCGCGGCAAATCCGCTCACCGCGCCCATCCGTGCGGCGTGGGTGCGCGGCGGGCATGCCATGAAGAGCAGCCCGGCCTCTGGTATTCTGCAAACCCGCGTGGTGGCGCGAAGCCGGAAGCGGAAGACATCATGTCAGGAGGTCACGCTGGCAGGATTTCCGACACACTGTGCCGCCAGTTCGCGAAACCTGCAATTTCCGTGATGATCCGTTCCACATTTCTGCACAGGAAGCGCCTGGAAGCCATGGCCACTCGCGAAAGGGCTTCCTGTTCTACCGCTGGTTGTCAATGCTCTGCTCTGCCACCGGACGCGAGCGGCGCGAGGGCCGTGGCGATGCAATGATCGGGCACGAAATGCCCGCCCTCAAATTCCTCGTAGCGCAGGTCATAGCCGGCGTCGCGCAGGCGCGGCACCAAACGGCGGCTGCAGCGGTCGATAGGCAGGACATCATCTGCCTTGCCATGCGAGATATAGATCGATGGGGCGCCGGCCTTGCCAGGCGGCATGGCGAAGCCGGGCGAGAAGGCCAGGATGTAGCGAAATAGATCCCCATTCCCCATCCCGAGCGACAGCGCATAGGAGGCGCCATCGGAAAAGCCGCCAATGGCGACTCTGCCCGGGTCCACCGCGCATGCCGTGAAGGTCCGGCGCAGCGCGGCGTCCAGGAAAGCCACGTCCGGCCCAAAGCCGCCCAGGATGACATCCCAGGTGGAGCCGCGAGATTCCGGCACCAGCAGCGCCACACCTGCCCTTCGGGCCTGCGTCCCGAACATGCGCAACATGCCCTCCGCATGGCCACCGGCGCCATGCAGCAGCACCAGCAGCGGCGGGAGGTCAGCCGCCGCTTCTGGCAGCATCAGCAGCCCATCCCGGCCGGCGCCGAGGCCCAGGGGGCTGACGCCCGGCGCCCAGCTTCCCGCTTCCCGCCCTGGCCGTGCCAGGAGGCGGCCCTGCTTGGCCATGGCCCCGACCGGTTCGCTCATGCCCATCGCCGTGCCGGAAGGCAGGCAGAGCCCGGCTTCTCACGTGCCATCGATATCGAAGCCGATCCGGCGGCGTTGCATCGGCGCCTGCCGCTTCAGGGTGGTGCGCAGCTCCTCGTATTGCTGTTCCATCTCCGGCGTCACGGAGGCGCGCGATTCGGAGAGGGCCTTCTCGAACTCCGCCTGCCGGATGGCCGGCGTGCCGAGATCCTGCCGCAGGGCGGAAAGGCCGGCGCGGCGCACCACGTCTCCTAGGTCGGCGCCGGTATAGCCCTGGGTGCGGCGGGCGATCTCCGCCAGGTCCACATCTCCCGCCAGCGGCATCCCCTGGGTCTGGATGCGCAGGATCTGCTCCCGCCCGGCTTCATCCGGCACCGGCACATAGACCAGCTCGTCGAAGCGGCCGGGCCGCAGCAGCGCGGGGTCCAGCAGGTTGGGACGGTTGGTGGCACCGATCACCACCACGCCCTGCAACTCCTCCAGCCCGTCCATCTCGGCCAGGATGGTATTCACCACCCGCTCCGTCACCTGCGGCTCGCCAAGGCCGCCGCCGCGCGCCGGCACAAGGCTATCGATCTCATCGATGAAGATGACGGTGGGCGCCACCTGCCGGGCGCGGGCGAAGAGCCGGCTGACCTGCTGCTCGGATTCGCCGAACCACTTGGACAGCAGGTCAGAGGACTTGGTCGCCACGAAATTGGCATTCGCCTCCCGTGCCACCGCCTTGGCCATCAGGGTCTTGCCCGTGCCTGGTGGGCCGAAGAGCAGAAAGCCCTTGGCCGGGCGGATGCCGAGCCTGCGGAAGGCCTCCGGGTGCCGCAGGGGCAGTTCCACGCCTTCGCGCAACTGCTCCCGCGCGGCCGCGACGCCGCCAATATCCTCCCAGCGGACATTCGGCACCTGGATCATGATCTCGCGCAGCGCGGAAGGCTGGATGCGCTTCAGCGCATTCTCGAAATCCGCGCGGCAGACGCGCATCCCGGCCAGAACCTCCGGTGGGATACCCTCGCGCAGGTTGATCTGCGGCAGCACGCGGCGCACCGCGTCCATCGCGGCCTCCCGCGCCAGGGCGGAGAGGTCGGCGCCGACGAAGCCGTAGCTCATCCGCGCCAGGGCATCGAGGTCCACATCCTCGCCCAGCGGCATGCCGCGCGTGTGGATGGCCAGCACCTGCCGCCGGCCATCCTGGTCCGGCACGCCGATGATGATCTCGCGGTCGAAGCGGCCAGGGCGGCGCAGGGCCTCGTCCAGCGCATCGACACGGTTGGTCGCGGCGATGACGACGACGTTCTGGCGCGGCTCCAGCCCATCCATCAGCGTCAGTAGCTGCGCGACGATGCGGCGCTCCACCTCGCCGCGCGCTTCCTCGCGCTTGGGCGCGATGCTGTCGATCTCGTCAATGAAGATGATGGAAGGCGCGCGCTTGCCGGCATCCTGGAAGATATCGCGCAGCCGCTGCTCGGACTCGCCGTAGTGGCTGCCCATGATCTCGGGGCCGGCGATGCTGAAGAAGGAGGCTTCGGATTCATTGGCCACCGCCTTCGCCAGCAGTGTCTTGCCGGTGCCTGGCGGGCCATGCAGAATCACGCCCTTCGGCGGATCAATGCCAAGGCGCTGGAAGAGTTCCGGATGCCGCAGCGGCAGCTCCACCATCTCCCGCACCTGGTCCACCGCATCGCCCAGGCCGCCGATGTCGTCGTAGGTGACATCGGCGCGGCGCGTCTCCTTTGGCTCCACATATTGCGGCAGCAACTCGATTTCGGTCTCGGGCTCGATGCGCACGATGCCCTTGGGTGAGGTGCCGACGATGTTCAGGCGGATTTCCTGCAGCGCATAGGGCTGGCGCTCGTAGAACTGCCGGAAGAATTCGTCCGGCTGCCCACCAGGCCCGCGCTGATAGACCGAGGTGGAGACCACATCCCCGGCCACCACCGGCCGGCCGACGAAGGTGCGCCGCAGCGCGTCGCCGGAGCCGGAAAGCCGCAGGTTCTTCTGCGCCGGCGCCACCGTCACCCGCGCGGCCGGCCGCGCCTGCACCCGCCGCACCTCGATCCGTTCCCCGGCCGTGACGCCCGCATTGGCGCGCTGCAGGCCATCCAGGCGGATGATCTCCAGGTCCTCGTCCTCAGCGTAGGGCACGACGGCGATGGCGGCGGTATGGCGCTGGCCGACGATCTCCAGCACGTCGCCCTGCTGCATCCCCAGGTTCTGCATCGCCTTCCGGCTGATGCGGGCAATGCCTTTGCCGACGTCCTCCGGCCGGGCATTCGCGACCTGAACCTGCGCGCCCCTGGGCTCCGTATCCGCCATAGCGTCGTCACCTCTTCACGGCCTGCGTCTGGCCGTGTGATGCGAGGCTCCACGACCCGGGTCCGCGGGGTTAACGACGGGCCGGGCATATGGTTACGGCGGCTCCGGGACAGGGCTCCGGGCGCCCTCAGGCCAGGGCGTCGATCGGGATCATCACGATGGCGCGGAGGCCGGGGTGGTTGGAGGCGAATTCCAGCTCGCCATCCAGCCCCGAGGTCAGCATCTCGATCATGCTGCTGCCGAAGCCCTTGCCCGGCTTCACCGCGCCGGTGCCCTTATCCGCCACCACCAGCCGGATGCGGCTGCCATGCTGCTCCACGGCGATGGAGATCGGGCCTTCGGTGCCGTCATAGGCATATTTGCTGGCATTGATCACCAGCTCCGTCAGAATCAGTCCGACATGGATGCTGCGGTCGGCTGACATCAGCACCGGCGCCAGGTCCACCTGCATCTGGCGCGCCCAGCCGTCGCCCATGGACTGCGCCAGGTCGTGGCACAGTTCCTCCAGGTAGCGGCCCAGGTCCACGGTCTCCATCTGCTCGTCACGGTACAGGCGTCGATGCACCAGGGAGACGGCCGCGAGCCGCCGCCGTGCCTCGGAGAGATAGGCCGTCAGGCGCGCATCGTCATTCTCATTCGCCTGCAGCGCCATATAGGAGGAGACGAGCTGCAGGCTGTTCTGGACGCGGTGGTTCACCTCCCGCATCAGGTAATCCTTCTGCAGGAGCAGGTGGTCGCGCTCCCGCAGGGCGGCATCCAGCTCCTGGTTCAGGCGCACCAGCTCGCGCTGGCGATAGGCATCGGCGATCCCGTCGCGCAGCCGGGCGGCGGCGGCGACATCCTCCAGGCTCCAGGGCTCGGAGCGGCCGCGCACCGTCTCGTGCCAGTCCTCGAAGGAGGCGCGGGGGGTCAGCACGGCGCCAGGCACCAGGCCGACGCCCTTGTGCGGGTTGCCCGCCCAGTTCACCAGTTCCACCTTCTCCGCCCGGAACCACAGCAGCATGCCATCCGGGGCGCCGGTGCCGGGCAGCGGCGTGGCCAGCAGCCCGCTGCCGATGGCCGTGAAGTGCTGTGCCGGGCCATGCTGCCGGGCAAGTTCATGGCTACGGAAGGGGGCCTGGGCCCCATGCTGCCGCACCCGTTCCGCCAGCCCCGGCCAATATTGCCGGTCCGGCACATGGCCGGCGGTGGCATGGCCATCCGCCATCAGGGCCAGGAAGCCGCTGGCGCCGAGCATCTGCATCAGGTCGCCGGAAAGGTCCTGCATCACCTCGGCCGTGACGCCCTGGCGGCCAAGCCGGGCCAGCACCGCATCCTCCGCGGAGCGCAGGCGCAGCCGCTCACGGTAGGTCTCGGCCTCCTCACGGGCCCGGATCTGCCGCGCCAGCCCGCCGGCCAGGGCACGGCAGGCGGCACGCGCCTCGTAGCTCATGCCGCGCGGCGTGCGGTTATGGCAGGCGATCAGCCCCCAGAGCACGCCATCCTGCACAATGGAGATGGAGGCGCTGGCATCCAGCCCCATGTTCCTCATGTATTGCAGGTGAATGGGCGAGACGCTGCGCAGCGTCAGGTCGCTCATGTCCAGCTCGGCCATGGCGGGCGAGGCCGAGCGCAGCGGCGCCGGCGTGTAATGGACATCCGGAATGACCCGCACCCGATTGCGGATATAGAGGCGCCGCGCCTGCTGCGGCACGTCCGAGGCCGGGAAGCGGTGGTTCAGGAAGCTCGGCAGCGCGGGGTCCCGCGCCTCGGCGATCACCGCGCCAGTGCCGTCGTCGAGGAAGCGGTAGATCATCACCCGGTCGAAGCCGGTGACCTGGCGGAAGGTCACGGCGGCATGGTCGCAGAGCGTGGTGAGGCCGCTGGCACGCTCGAAGGCCGTGGCGGCACGGTCCAGCGCCAGCAGCGTTTCGGTGGCCGACATGGTCTCGGCCGAGGCTGGTTCCAGTTCGACCAGGATAAAGGGGCCGCTGCGATGCAGTGCCGCGTCGAATGTTTCCGTGGTGCCATGCAGGCCGGCCAGGCGCAGCACGCCGCCAGGGCCGGGCTGCACCTCGTCCAGCACCATGGCCAGGTCATGGCCGAGCACCTCGCTGAGCGGGTGGCCCAGCCATTCCTGCCGCAGGCGGGCCTCCAGTTCGCCGGCTCCGGCCACGACCATCAGGGATGCGGCGTCGGCGACCAGGAGCAGGCCATGGGGCTGGATGGCTCCTGGAACATGAATGGGCTCTCGGTCACAGGATGCCAGATCGGCTGCGGTGATAACCGATGGACCAGGGGTGAGCCGTGCTTTGGAAGCCATGGCTTACCTTAGCACGGATGCCGCCCACGGCCAGGAAAACCGCTTTCCAGATGGTAAAAGCGATGTTCTTTTCGTTTTAGAAACAGAAACTTAAGGAACAATACCAAGGTAGACCCAAAGCTTATTTCTTGCGATAAGCGCCGGATGAATCGGCTCGAGATGACCATGGAAGCCCCCCCGGCGGCCGCAGCCAGCCTGGACCCCGTGGCCAGCCAGGCCGCTGTCGTGGCGCAGGGCCGGCCGCTGCGCTTCCTGGCCCTGATCGCCGAGGCCGCTGCCCAGCTTCTCGCGGCGGATGATCCTTCGGGCATGGTGGACGACCTTTTCCGCCTGATCCAGACCGAGTTGCGGCTGGATGTCTTCGTCAACTACCGCCTCACCGAAGCTGGCCTGCTGAAGCTGGAGGCCCATGGCGGCCTGACCCCCGCCGAGGTAGAGGCCGTGGCCACACTGGAGCTGGGGCAGGCCATCTGCGGCCGGGTGGCGCAGAACCTGAAGCCCTGCCACGCCGTGGCGGTGCAAAGCTCGAACGATCCCACCGCGACCTTCGTGCGGCAGGTCGGACTGAATGCCTATGCCTGCGCGCCGCTGGTGCAGGGCGACCAGCTGCTGGGGACGCTGAGCTTCGGCCGCCGCTGGGCGGAACGCTTCGAAGAAGATGAACTCAACTTCCTGCACACCATCTGCCACTACGTGGCCCTGGCCAAGCACCGGCTGCGGACGGAGCAGGAGCTTCGCCATGCCCTGGCGGTTCAGGAAGGGCTGTTGCAGGAACTCAACCACCGCGTCCGCAACTCGCTGCAGCTCGTGATCGGCGTGCTGGCGATGGAGGAGAGCGATGTGCCGCCCGAATGCCGCGCGGCCATCGCGGGGACGCGGCAGAGGATCCTGGTCATCGCCTCGGTGCATCAGCGCCTTTATGGAAAGTCACGGCTGAACGGCATCGAGATCGGCGGCCTGTTGCGGGACCTTGCATCCAGCGCCGGCAATGGCCCGGTTCCGGTGGAATGCGAGATCGAGGGCACCTGCGTGCTGCCGGTGGAACGCGCCGTGGCGCTGGCCCTGATCTTCGATGACCTGCTGCGCGCCCGGCTGGCCGCCCAGCCCGAGGGCGACCTGTCGCCGGTCCGCTGCGCGCTGGAGCAAGTGCCGAGCAACCGTCTGCGCCTCTGGCTGGAAGGCAGTGCGCCGGCCGGCACCGCCGGGCCCCCCGCCCAGGCCGCGGGGCGGGTGCTGCGGGCGCTGATCCACCAGCTGCGGGCGAGGCTGACGGGGCATCCGGCCCGGGACGCCCGCTGCCTCCTGGAGCTTTCCGTCGGCGAGCGGCTGGATACTGCGTGACCACGGGCTCGGAACGGGCCCTGCGCATCCTCGTGGTGGAGGATGAGGCGATCGTGGCCATGCTGATCGGTGACATCATCGAAGGCATGGGGCATGCCGTGGCCGGCGTCGCGGACACGGCGCCGGAGGCCATCTGGCTGGCCGGCAGCGAGCATCCGGACCTCGCGCTCTGCGACATCAAGCTGCTGGGGGGCGACAGCGGCCTGGACGTCGCGGCGGCCTTGCGCCCGCTGGGTATCCCCTGTGTCTTCGTCAGCGGCAATTGCCCTGGTCCGGAAGCTGGGCAAGGCATCGCCATCGGCTGCGTCCTGAAGCCCTTCCGCCCTGGCACGGTGGAGGAGGCTATTCGCCTTGCGACCCGCGTGAAGGCTGGGGAGGCGCCCGGCCGTGTCCCTGTGGGCATGACCCTCTACTAAGGCACCGCTGCTCAGCGGCGGCAGAAGCGGCGGTTGCGCTCCTACACTCAGTTGTGCGCCGCACCGCGGCAGCCGAAGCTCTCTTTCTTTCATTGAACTAAAACAAGGTCCGCCTGCGGCAGGGCCCGTGTCGGCTGCCGCCTGGCAGCCGCTCCGCGCCGCGCTGGCTGAATATGAGGTGGTCATGATCTCTCTCGCGGTGAACGGCTCCAACCACGAGGTCGATGTCCCACCGGACATGCCGCTGCTGTGGGTCCTGCGCGATGTCATTGGCCTGATGGGCACGAAGTTCGGCTGCGGCATCGCTCAATGCGGCGCCTGCACCGTGCATCTGGATGGCAAGCCAGTCCGCTCCTGCATCCTGCCGGTGAGCTCCGTGGGCAGCCGCCAGGTGACGACGGTGGAAGCCGTGGGGCAGAACCCGGCCGGCAAGAAGATCCAGGAAGCCTGGATCGACCTCGATGTGCCGCAATGCGGCTATTGCCAGTCCGGGCAGATCATGTCCGCGGCGGCCCTGCTGGAGCGTGTGCCGGAGCCCAGCGACGCCGATATCGATTCCGCCATGTCAGGCAATATCTGCCGCTGCGGCACCTATCCGCGCATCCGCGCCGCCATCAAGCAGGCATCGCAGGCATGACCGCCGCCGGCAAGGAGATGGCGCCGGTGCTGACGGGCCCGTCCTATGGCCGGGTGGAAGCCGGCACGATGCCACGGCGTGGCCTGCTGGGCACCGGCCTCGTGCTGGCCTTCGCGGCGCTCGGCCGCAGGAAGGCGCATGCGGCGGGCGAGCAGCCCGGGCTGCGATCCCTGCAGAACGAGGCGGGCGGCGGCAAGACCGGCGATGCCTTCCAGGGCTTCGCGCCCGGTGGCTTCATCCGCATCGCGCCCGATGGCGGCGTGACGCTGATCATGCCGAATGCCGAGATGGGGCAGGGCATCTACACCGCCGAGGCCACGCTGCTGGCGGAGGAGCTGGAGGTTGGGCTGGACCAGGTGAAGCTGGAGGCCGCGCCGCCCAACGAGGACCTTTACAAGCAGCCGCTGCTGCAATCGCAATCCACCGGCGGTTCCACCTCGGTGCGCGGCGCCTGGGTGCCGCTGCGGCAGGCCGGCGCCGCCGCCCGCACCATGCTGGTCGGCGCCGCCGCCGCCCGCTGGGGTGTGCCGGCCGCCGAATGCACGGCCCAGCGTGGCGCGGTCACGCATGGCCCCAGCGGCCGCAGCCTGAGCTATGGCGAATTGGTGGAAGACGCCGGGCGCCAGCCGGTGCCGCAGGACGTGCCGCTGAAGGACCCGGCGCAGTGGCAGATCATCGGCAAGCCGGTCAAGCGCCTGGACACGCCCGGCAAGACGGATGGCAGCGCCGTATTCGGCATCGATATCCGCCTGCCCGACATGAAGGTGGCGGCGGTCTCCGCCTGCCCGGTCTTCGGCGGCAAGCTGCGCGGGCTCGACGAGGCCGCGGCCCGCGCCACGCCGGGCGTGCGCGACATCATCCGCATCGAGGATGCCGTGGCGGTGGTGGGTGACCATTACTGGGCCGCGGCACAGGGCCTGCGCGCCCTGCGGATCGATTGGGACAATGGCCCGAATGCCAAGGTTTCCAGCAGCGAGGTGATCGGCAGGCTGCGGGAGGCCTATGGCAAGCGGCCCGCCGTGCAAGCGCGGCACGATGGCGATGTCGATGGTGCCATGGCCCGCGCCGCCAAGCGCGTGGAAGCGGCCTACGAACTGCCCTTCCTGGCGCATGCCACGATGGAGCCGATCAACACCACCATCCATGTCCGCCCCGATGGCTGCGACATCTGGG
Organism: Pseudoroseomonas ludipueritiae; assembly: GCF_014490445.1. Classification (GTDB taxonomy): domain Bacteria; phylum Pseudomonadota; class Alphaproteobacteria; order Acetobacterales; family Acetobacteraceae; genus Pseudoroseomonas; species Pseudoroseomonas ludipueritiae. Next base: position 40,165 of record NZ_JACTUZ010000005.1, read on the forward strand.
TGGGCACGCAGGTCCCCACCGTGGCGCAGAGCATCGCGGCGAAGGTGCTGGGCCTGCCGCCGGAGAAGGTGGCGATCCATAACCAGCTGATCGGCGGTGGCTTCGGGCGGCGGCTGGTGGCGGATTCCATCGGGCAGGCCGCCGCCATCGCCAAGCAGGTCAGCTACCCGCTGAAGATCGTCTGGAGCCGCGAGGAGGACATCCAGCACGACTTCTACCGGCCTGCCTATTACGACCGCATCTCCGCCGGCCTGGGGCCGGACGGGCTGCCGGTCGCCTGGGTGGACCATGTCACCGGCGGCTCGGTGATGGGGCATTACTTCCCGGGTGGATTGCCGGAAGGCAAGCTGGACGCGGATGCCGTGGAAGGTGCCCAGCAGCCGCCCTACGACCTTCCCGCCGTGCATGTGGACTGGACGCGGGAGGACCCGCCGGTGCCCATCACCTGGTGGCGCGGCGTCGGGCCGACCCACAATGTCTATGTGGTCGAGTCCTTCATGGACGAGCTGGCCCATGCCGCCGGCCGCGACCCCGTCGATTACCGCCGCGCGCTGCTGGGGAAGCTGCCGCGCGCCCGCGCGGTGCTGGACCTCGCCGCCGAGAAATCCGGCTGGGGCACGCCGCTTCCGGCCGGATGCGGGCGTGGGGTGTCGCTGCATGACAGCTTCGGCAGCTACCTGGCGGTGGTGGTGGAAGTCGCTGTCTCCGACCTGGGCGAGGTCAAGCTGAGGCGCGTGGTGGCGGCGGTGGACTGCGGCCAGACCATCAACCCCGATACCGTCGCGGCGCAGATCGAGGGCGGGCTCGTCTTCGGCCTCTCCGCCGCGCTCTACAGCGACATCACCTTCGAGGGCGGCCGTGTGCAGCAAAGCAACTTCAACGACTACCGCATGATGCGCATGAACGAGACGCCGCCTCTCGAGGTCCACCAGATCCGCAACAGCGAGAACCCTGGTGGCATCGGCGAGAACGGCACCGTCTCGGCCGCGCCGGCCCTGGCCAACGCGGTCTTCGCGGCCACCGGCAAGCGCCTGCGCCGTTACCCGATCGACCGGCGGGAACTGATCCGCACCGAAACCAGCACGCGTACCTCGTCCCTCTCGCCGGGGCAGGGCCGCGACGTCGCCGCGCTCGCGCCGGCCGGGCGGTAGAGCGCCGATGCGCCGCTTAGGTTTGGCCATCCTGGCTGTGGTCGTTGTCGTGGCTGTCGGTGCCGCGGCTTTCTTCTTCTGGCCGGCGCGGCTGGAGGATGTCAGTGAGGCACGGTCCCGCATGCCGCCGGGTGAGGCCACGATCCGCCGGGGCGAATACATTGCCCGCGCGGCGGATTGCGAGGCCTGCCACACGCTGGGCAATGGCACGCGCTACGCGGGTGGCCTGCCGTTCCACCTGCCCTTCGGCACCATCTATGCCACCAACATCACGCCGGACAAGGAGACCGGCATCGGCGAGTGGAGCGACGCGGAATTCGTGCGCGCCCTGCACCACGGCGTCAGCCGCGATGGACGGAATCTTTATCCGGCCTTCCCCTATACCGCTTATGCCATGATGAGCACCGAGGATGCCTTGGCGCTGAAGGATTATCTCTTCAGCCTGCCGCCAGCGAAGTCGGTGACGCCCGCCGCGGACCTCAGCTTCCCCTTCAACCAGCGTTACGCGATGCGCGCCTGGAACCTGCTGTTCAAGCCGACCCCTGGCTTCAGGACGGACCCGCAACAATCGGAGGAATGGAACCGCGGCGCCTATCTGGTTGAAGGGCTGGGCCATTGCGGTGAATGCCACACGCCGCGCAACCCGCTCTACGCGTTGGATGGCGGCAAGAAGTTCGCTGGCGCCGTCACGGCCGGCTGGAAGGCCTATAACCTGACCTCGAACAAGGAATTCGGCATCGGCGGCTGGTCGGACCAGCAGATTGCCGACTACCTGTCCAAGGGCCATGCCGAGGGACGTGGCGCCGCTTCCGGCAGCATGGCGGAGGCCGTGGAATACAGCCTGCGCTACCTGACGCCGGAAGACATCCGCGCCATGGTCACCTACCTGCGCGGCATTCCGCCTCAGCGCAGCGAAGGTGACGCTTCGGTGAACCTGGACCCGCCGGCGGTGCGCGCGCCCAATGCCTTCACCCCCTTGCCGGAGCAGGTGAAGGAAGCGTCGCTGGGCCTGACACTCTTTCAGGGCGCCTGCGCGAGCTGCCATGCCTGGAATGGCGAGGGTTTGCAGCATCCGCATGCGGCATTGGTCGGCAGCCAGTCCGTCAATGACCCGAAGGGCACGAATGTGTTGCAGGTCATCCTGCATGGCAGCCACATGAAGACCAACGAAGGCGATGTCTTCATGCCCTCCTTCAGCCACGCCTATCTGGATACCGAGATCGCCGCCCTGGCCAACTACGTCATCGGTCATTTCGGCGGCAAGCAATCCGCCATCACCGCCGCCGATGTGGCGGCGGCGCGCAAGGCCAGCGCCACGCCGTAACATCGGCCTCGTCTTCGTCACGGGTTTGGGGGCATGATGCCCGCCACCTGTGGCGAGGAGTGGCGGCATGAGCGTGGAACAGGACCCTGGCGATGCCTTGTCCGGCATGCCGGAATGCCTGGGGCAGGTGATCATCCCCCGGGCGCATGACATCGGTGGCTTCGAGGTGCGGCGTGCCCTGCCGGCCAAGGAGCGGCAGATGGTCGGGCCCTTTATCTTCTTTGACCAGATGGGGCCGGGCGAGTTCCTTTCCGGCAAGGGCCTTGACGTGCGGCCGCATCCGCATATCGGCCTTTCCACCGTCACCTATCTCTTTGATGGCGCCATCCAGCACCGGGACAGCCTGGGCTCCGACCAGCCCATCGTGCCGGGGGACGTGAACTGGATGACCGCCGGGCGCGGCATCACCCATTCCGAGCGCACGGGTGCGGCGCTGCGCGCCAGCGGCAGCAAGCTCTTCGGCATACAATCCTGGGTGGCGCTGCCGAAGCATGCGGAGGACACCGCGCCGGGCTTCGCCCACCACGCCGCCGCCGCCTTGCCGGTGCTGGAGGATGGCGGCGTCAGGCTGCGGCTGATCGCGGGCGAGGGGTGGGGCATTCATTCGCCTGTCGCGACATCATCGGTGCTGTTCTATGCGGATGCCGCCCTGGCGCCCGGTGCGCAGCTGCCATTGCCGGACCACCACGAGGAACGTGCCGTCTATGTGCTGGATGGCACCGTGGAGATCGCGGGGCAGCCTTTCGAGCCCGGCCGGATGCTGGTCTTCCGGGCCGGGGACCGGCTCGCCATCAAGGCCGGCGTCAAAGGGGCGCGGGTCCTGCTGCTGGGCGGCGCGGCCATGGATGGGCCGCGCTACCTCTTCTGGAACTTCGTCTCCTCTTCCCGCGAGCGGATCGAGCAGGCGAAGGCCGACTGGAAGGCCGGCCGTTTCGCCACTGTGCCGGGGGACGACAAGGAGTTCATCCCGCTGCCGGAGGAACGCATCCGCGTTCGTGCCGGCGTGCAATCCCCCGCGGCAGGCTCGCCGACCAGCTAGGCTGCCGCTTGCAGGCCGCGGTTGCGGAGAAGGGCCTTGGTGCTCGGCTCCCGGCCGCGGAACTCGACGTAAAGCTGCATCGGGTCCCTGGTGTCGCCGGCGCTGAGCAGCCGCCGCAGCCGCGCGGCCGTGGCGGGATCGAAGGCATTGCCGGTTTCCTCGAAGGCCTCGAAGCCATCGGCATCCAGCACTTCCGACCAGAGGTAGGAGTAGTAGCCCGCCGCATAGCCGCCGCCGGCGAAAAGATGCTGGAAATGCGCGGGACGGTGGCGGATGCCGATTTCGGCCGGCATGCCGATGCTGGCCAGGAACTCGCGCTCGAAGGTGTCGATCTCGATGCTTTCCGGCGCCGGATGGCTATGCAGCGCCATGTCGATCAGCGCTGAGGACACGTATTCCACCGTGGCGAAGCCCTGGTTGAAGGTCTGTGCCGCCCGTAGCCGCTCGATCAGCGCATCCGGCAGTGGGGCGCCCGTCTCGTGGTGCAGGGCGTATTGGCGCAGGGTCTCTGGCAATGCCACCCAATGCTCGTAGATTTGCGAAGGCAGTTCCACGAAGTCCCGCCGCACCGAGGTGCCGGATTGCGCGGGGTAGCGGACCTGGCTCAGCAGCCCGTGCAGGGCGTGGCCGAATTCATGGAACAGCGTCTCGGCATCGTCGAAGCTCAGCAGCGTCGGCTTTGCCTTGGCGAAGTTGTTGTTGTTGACGATGATCGGCGTGACCGGAGCGTCCAGGTTCTCCTGGTCGCGGTAGCTGCTCATCCAGGCGCCGGAACGCTTGTCGGCGCGCGCATAGGGGTCCGCCAGGAAGACGCCGACGGTGCCCTTCTCGTCCCGCACCTCATAAGCCTGCACATCGGGATGATAGGTCGGGATATCCTCCCGCCGCAGGAATTCGAGGCCGAAGAGCCGGCCGGCAGTGTCGAAGGCCGCGCGCTGGATGTTCTCGAACTCGAAGAAGGATTTCAGTTCTGCTTCGTCCAGCGCGTAATCGGCGAGGCGCACTTTCTCGCTGTAGTAGCGCCAATCCCACGGGGCCAGGGCATCGTTGAAGCCCTCGGTGCGCGCCAGCTCCAGCCGCCGCCCGCGCTCGGCGGCGGCGCGGCGCTTGGCAGGCTCCCAGACTTCCGCCAGCAGGCCCTGGGCGGCTTCCACCGAGCCGGCCATGCTGTCGGCCAGCCGGAAGGTGGCGAAGTCGGGGTAGCCCAGCAGCCGCGCGCGCTCGTCACGCAATGCCAGGATCTCCGGGATCAGCGGGCGGTTGTCATGGGCGCCGGGATGGGTACCGCGCGCGACCCAGGCCTCATAGGCGACCCGGCGAAGGTCCCGGCGGGCCGAGAAGGTCAGGAAGGGCTCGATCAGGGAGCGGGAGAGGGTGATGGCGTAGCCGGTGATGCCACGTTCCACCGCCGCCTGGGCCGCGCCGGCGCGCAGGAAATCCGGCAGCCCGTCGAGGTCGGCCTCGGTCAGCGGCAGGTGCCAGGCCTTTTCGTCATGCAGCACATTCTGGCCGAAGGCGGTGTGCAGCACGGCCAGGCGCTCCGAGATCTCGCTCATCCGCGCCTTCTCGGCCGGCGCCAGGGCCGCGCCGCTGCGGATGAAGCCGAGATGCGTGCGGTCCAGCAGCCGCAACTGGTCCTCCTCCAGCCCCAGCCTATCCCGCTGCGCGTGCAGCGCGGCGACACGGGCGAAGAGCGACGGGTCCAGCGCCACCTTCATGCCGTGCTGGGCGAGCTGCGGCGAAAGCTCCCGGTCCAGTTCCTCCAGCGCCTCGCCACCCAGGCTGGCGGTGAGGTTGCCGAAGACATTGCCGATCCGCTCCAGCGCCCGGCCGCTGCGTTGCAGGGCCTCAATCGTATTGGCGAAGGTGGGGGCCGCCGGGTCGGTGCCGATGGCGGCGATCTCGGCCAGATGCTCCTCCATGGCCGCCGCGAAGGCCGGCGGGAAGTGCTCTGGCCGGATGCTGTCGAAGGGCGGCATCCCGAAGGGGCCGGTCCAGGGGGCGAGGAGGGGGTTGCTCGTGGTCATCCCCTGATCCGGGCAGAAGCTCCAGGCTCGGTCAAGAGCCAGCGGCGCCATGGAGGGCTGCCCGCCACCGATGTCACTGCTGCGTGAAGCGCGCCGCCCGCGGCGTCAGGTCACCTGCCGCTTGCTCAGCTTTCGCGCCAGCGTGCGGCGGTGCATGCCCAGGCGGCGTGCGGCCTCGGAGATATTGAAGCCGGTATCCGCCAGGGTCTGGTGGATATGCTCCCATTCCAGGGTCTTGATGGAGGTCGGGCGCTCCGTCACCGGCACTTCGGCATCGGCCTCGGCATGGAAGGCGGCCTCGATGTCGTCGGTATTGGAAGGCTTGGCCAGGTAGTGGCAGGCGCCCAGCTTGATGGCCTCCACCGCCGTGGCGATGCTGGCGAAGCCGGTGAGCACCACGATCAGCATGGCCGGGTCATGCGCATGCAGCGCCTGCACGCAGGCGAGGCCCGAAGCCCCCGCCAGCTTCAGGTCCACCACGGCATATTGCGGCGTGTCGTGCTTCAGCAGCTCCAGCATTTCCTCCAGCCCTGGCGCGGCCAGGACGCGGTAACCCCGCCGCTCGAAGGAGCGCTTGAGGGTGCGGGAGAAGCTGGCATCGTCCTCGACGATCAGCAGCAGGCGCTCAGGCGGCATGGTCGGCGCTTCCTTCGATCGCCAGGGCAGCGAGGGGCAGGGTCAGCGTCACCGTCGCCCCGCCCCCCGCCCGGTTGGAGGCGGTGACGGTGCCGCCCAGTTTCCGCACCACGTTCACGACCAGGAACAGCCCCAGCCCGCCGCCCGTGCGGCCCTTGCTGGAGCGGTAGGGCTTGCCGAACTCATCCAGCATGTCCGGCGCGAAGCCGGGGCCGTTGTCGCTGACCTCCAGAACCATATTGGCCTCCTGCCTGTAGGCCGAGAGGCGGATGGGGAGCCCGCTGCTTTCATAGGCATTGTCCAGCACGTTGAAGAGCACCTGCTTCAGCGCCCGGTCCGCGATGATCTCCAGGTTCCGATCCAGGCTGCTGTCCCAGGTCAAGGTGGCGGCGGGGCGGGTGATGCGCCAGTCCTCCACCAGCTCCCGCAGGAAGGTATTGGCCAGGGTGAGCGTCGGCGCTTCCCCGCGTGCCTCGCCGGCCGAGAGCAGGATGCCGCTCACGATCGCCTTGCAGCGTTCCACCGCCACCTGCATCTCGTCGATCTCCTGCAGCAGGTCGGGCATGGAGCGGAGTGCTTCCATACGGCGCCAGTCGCCCAGGATCACGGAGACGGTGGAGAGCGGCGTACCCAGCTCATGCGCGGCGCCGGAGGCTAGCAGGCCCATCCGGACGATATGGTCGGCCTCCGCCGCCTGCTGGCGCATATGGGCGAGATTGGCGTCCCGCGCCCGCAGATTGCCGTTGATCCGCGTGACAAAGACCACCAGCAGCGCGGCATCCAGGATGAAGCAGACCAGCAGGCCTTGCAGGTGCAGCCGGAACAGGTCGTCCGCGAGGTGGGAGGGCAGTTCCAGCGGCCGGTAATGCAGGGTCAGGCCCAGCACGCAGGCGCTGGTGATGCCCACCAGCGCCCAGGCGCGGCGCACATCCAGCAGCACCGCCGCCAGCGTCACCTGCAACAGGTAGAGCGAGATGAAGGGATTGGTGGGCCCGCCGCTGAGGTAGAGCTGCACCGTCAGCGCCGCCACATCGAAGGTCAACGCCAGGAAGAGCGCGGAGCTGCTGACCTCCGCCCGCCCCCGCAGCCACAGGTGGCTGACGAGGTTCAGCAGCACCAGCACAACCAGCACCAGCGCCATGGTGCCGAGCGGCAGGGTGATGCCGAAGCCGAGATGCACGATGCTGATGGTCAGCAACTGCCCGAAGACGGCCAGCCAGCGGAGCTGGATCAGTTGCAGCATGTTCTTGCGGCCGGCCGCGTCGCCCGCCCCGGCGGCTGGACCCTCCAGGGAGGAGGCCGTCGGGCGAAGGGTGACAGAACTCATCGTGCTTTCTCCGTGGGCGGACCGGACCGGCACGGATGCCGGGGGCTCAGCCTGGGTGCCGCCTCGCCCGCCATTCCTCCCGCGCCACATAGGCGGCAGCGCCAGCGAGCATCAGGGCCAGAGCATACCATGTCAGCGCATAGACCAAATGGCTGTTGGGGAAGGAGACCACGGTCAGGCCCCCCACCGGCAGCCCGCCGGGATTGGGCGTGGCATCGGCGTCGACAAAGAAGGGCGCGACGTCCGTCAGCTCCCGGGCGACGGCGATGGCCTCGACATCCCGCGAATGCCACCGGTCAGCCGCTGGGTCATTGCTGCGCAGGAAGCCGCCCTTTGGCTCCGTCACGCGCAGCAGGCCGGTGACGGTGACCTCGCCCGGCCGCTCGGCCGCCGCGCGGCTGGCACGATCCCGCCGGCCCGCCGGCACGAAGCCACGGTTGACCAGCAGGGTACCGTCCCGCATCCGCAGCGGCGTCATCACCCAGAAGCCGGCACCGAGGGCGGTCGCCGCCTGAGTCAGCGTTTCCTGGTCGTAGAGGAAGGTGCCTGTGGCCTGGACGCGGCGGTATTCATCGGCCGCGGCGGTGACCCGGGGCCAGTCGGCGCGCGGGGGAAGGGGGGCCGGTGGGGCGTGGATGCGGGCATCCACGCGCGCGATCAGGTCGAGCTTCCAGGCGCGGCGCTCGACCTGCCAGGTGCCCAGCGCCACCAGGCCGATGATGCCCAGCAGCGCCAGGAGCCCCAGCAGCGCGAGCGCCACCGGGGAGCGGCGCCGTGCCGCGCCGCTGGTATCAGAGGCTGGCACGGCGGGGGGTCACGGCATGCTCCGCATGTCGTGCGGCATGGGCATCATGTTGGTGTTCATGTGGTACATGACCCAGAGAGAGCCAGCCAGGGTGATCACCACGATCACCAGGGTGAAGATCAGCGCCAGCATGGTCCATCCGCCTTCCGAGCGGCTGTTCATGTGCAGGAAGTACACCATGTGCACCACGATCTGCACCACGGCGAAGCCCATGACAACGAAGGCCGTCACGCGCGTATCCGCGATGACATCGCCCATCACCAGCCAGAAGGGAATGGCGGTGAGAATGACGGAGAGCAGGAAGCCCGCGACATAGCCCTTGAAGGAGCCGTGGCCGGCTTCCTCGCCATGGCCGTGGACAGCGCCGTGGCCATGCACGTCGCCGCTGTGCGGTGCCGGTTGCGCGCTCATTGAAGCACCCCGATCAGATAGACGAAGGAGAAGACGCCGATCCAGATGACGTCCAGGAAGTGCCAGAAGAGGCTGAGGCACATCAGGCGCCGCTTGTTCTCCGCCACCAGGCCTCGCTGCGCCACCTGCACCATCAGCACCACCAGCCAGATGATGCCAAAGGTGACGTGCAGCCCGTGCGTGCCCACCAGCGTGAAGAAGGAGGACAGGAAGGCGCTGCGCTGCGGCACCGCGCCCTCGTGGATCAGGTGGGAGAATTCGTAGAGCTCGATACCCAGGAAGGCGAGGCCGAAGAGGCCCGTGACGCCCAGCCAGAAGAGCGTGGCGGCCTTGCGGTTCCGCTCCATCAGCAACATGGCGAAGCCATAGGTGATGGAGGAGAAGAGCAGCATCGAGGTGTTCAGCGCCACCAGCGACAGGTCGAACAGATGCGCCGGACCGGGCCCGGCCGCGTAGTTGCGGCCGAGCACGCCGTAGGTCGCGAAGAGCACGGCGAAGATGAGGCAATCGCTCATCAGGTAGATCCAGAAGCCGAGCATGGTGCCGGCCCCCGAATGCACGTGCTCGTGTTCCTCCGTGTTGTAGAAGGTCACCGCCCCGGCCGGGGCGGGGCTATGGGCATGCGCGTTCGCCATGTCCTTACTCCCCCGCCAGCATCCGGGTGCGGGCACCCTCCGCGCGCGCCACATCCTCGGCCGGGATGTAGAACTCGCGGTCGTAGTTGAAGGTATGCACGATGGACACAACCAGGATCGCCAGGAAGGCCAAGGCGGCGAGCCACCACATGTACCAGATCATGCCGACGGCGAAGGCCACCGAGAGCGCCGAAAGGATGACACCCGTGCCGGTGTTCTTCGGCATGTGGATCGGCCGGAAGCCGCTCACCGGGCGCTCGGAACCGCGCTTCTTCATGTCCCACCAGGCGTCGAGGTCATGCACCACCGGCGTGAAGGCGAAGTTGTAGTCCGGCGGTGGGGAGGAGGTGGCCCATTCCAGGGTACGGCCGCCCCAGGGGTCGCCGGTCCAGTCCCGCAGCTGGTCACGCTTGAAGTAGCTGACCACCAGCTGGATCAGGAAGGAAGCAATGCCGATGGCGATCAGCACCGCGCCAATAGCGGCGATGATGAACCAGATCTGCAGCGATGGGTCGTCGAAGTGGTTGACGCGGCGCGTCACGCCCATCAGCCCTAGCACGTAGAGCGGCATGAAGGCGACCCAGAAGCCGATCAGCCAGAACCAGAAGGACATCTTGCCCCAGAAGGGATCGAGCTTGTAGCCGAAGGCCTTCGGGTACCAGTAGGTGATGCCGGCCAGCAGGCCGAAGACCACGCCGCCGATGATCACGTTGTGGAAGTGCGCGATCAGGAACAGCGAGTTGTGCAGCTGGAAGTCCGCCGGCGGCACCGCCAGCAGCACGCCCGTCATGCCACCGATCACGAAGGTGACCATGAAGCCAACGGTCCACATCATCGGCAGCTCGAAGCGGATGCGGCCGCGATACATGGTGAAGAGCCAGTTGAAGATCTTCGCGCCGGTCGGGATCGAGATCACCATGGTGGTGATGCCGAAGAAGGAATTGACGCTGGCGCCGGAGCCCATGGTGAAGAAGTGGTGCAGCCAGACCAGGTAGGACAGGATGGTGATCACGACGGTCGCATAGACCATCGAGGTATAGCCGAAGAGGCGCTTGGAGCAGTAGGTGGACACGACCTCGGAGAAGATGCCGAAGGCGGGCAGGATCAGGATGTAGACTTCCGGGTGGCCCCAGATCCAGATGAGGTTGACATACATCATCGGGTTGCCGCCGAAGTCGCTGGTGAAGAAGTTCGTCCCCACGTAGCGGTCCAGCGAGAGCAGCACGAGCACGGCCGTCAGCACCGGGAAGGCAGCCACGATCAGCACGTTGGTGCAGAGCGAGGTCCAGGTGAAGACCGGCATCTTCATCATGCTCATGCCCGGCGCGCGCATCTTCACGATGGTCGCGATCAGGTTGATGCCTGATAGCAACGTGCCCACGCCCGCGACCTGCAAGGCCCAGATGTAGTAGTCCACGCCCACGCCCGGACTGGCCTCTATGCCGGAGAGCGGCGGATAGGCCAGCCAGCCGGTCTGCGCGAACTCACCCACGAACAACGACATCATGACGATGACGGCGCCCGCGGTCGTCATCCAGAAGGAGAAGTTGTTCAGGAAGGGGAAGGCCACGTCGCGCGCGCCGATCTGCAGCGGCACCACGAAGTTCATCAGCCCTGTCACCAGCGGCATGGCGAAGAAGAAGATCATGATCACGCCATGGGCGGTGAAGATCTGATCGTAATGGTGCGGGGGCAGGTAGCCCTCCGACCCGCCAAAGGCGATGGCCTGCTGGGCGCGCATCATGATGGCGTCGGAGAAGCCGCGCAGCAGCATCACCAGCGACAGGATGACATACATGATGCCGATGCGCTTGTGGTCCACGGTGGTGAACCATTCACGCCAGAGATAGGCCCAGAGCCGGTATTTCGTGATCGCCGCAACCAGCGCGAGGCCGCCCAGGGCGACCACGGCGAAGGTGACGACCAGGATCGGCTCGTGCAGCGGCAGGGAGTTCAGCGACAGGCGGCCGAACAAGAACGACGTTGAGTCCGGGGAAGGTGGCATGGGTCTAATCAGTCATTCCGTTGGTCATGGCCACGGGCAGCACAGGCGCCCCTGCCGTGGCAGGCAGGGGCGACAGGTTCAGTTGATGGCGCTGGACTGCGCCGGCTGGCCGGTGCCACGGGCATCGGCGAAGGTACAGAAGGCGGCGACGTAGCGCTGCGGCCTGCCGGAAGGCGTGGGCTCGGGGCTGGTCAGCACGTTCACGGTGCCGGCCATGCCGAGGCCGCCGCGCATGTCGATGCCCATCATCTGGTCCATGCACATGCGGGAGGCGTCGACGCAGCGGTTGACGACGGCGTTGAACAGGTCCGGCGCGAAGCTGGCGAAGTGGCGCACCGGCTCCTTATGGCTGGGCTTCTCCAGCTCAAGGTACTCGGCGCGGCCGAGCTGCGCGGTGTTGTTCGCCTTGGCATCGGCCACCCAGCGGTTGAAGTCATCCGTGCTCAGGCCATGCACCTTGAAGTGCATGTCGGAGAAGCCGCCGCCGCTGTAGTTGGCGGAAAGCCCATGATAGACGCCGGGCTTGTTGATGACGGCGTGCAGCTGGGTCTGCATGCCCGGCATGGCGTAGATCATGCCCGCCATGGCCGGCACCGAGAAGGCATTCATGACGGTGGAGGCGGTGATGTTGAACTTCACCGGCACATCCACAGGCAGCGCCAGCTCGTTGATCGAGGCGACGCCCTGCTCGGGATAGAGGAAGAGCCACTTCCAATCCAGCGCCACGACATCGACCTGCAGCGGCTTCACGTCCGCGGGCAGCGGGCGCTCGGCATCCAGGCGCGCGATGGGGCGATAAGGGTCCAGCAGGTGGGTGCCCACCCAGGTCAGCCCGCCCAGCGCCACGATGATGCAGAGCGGCGCGGACCAGATGATGACCTCCAGCCGGGTGGAATGATTCCATTCGGGGTCGTAGGTCGCGCTGGTATTGGACTGGCGGTAGCGCCAGGCGAAGAACAAGGTCAGCAGGATCACCGGAACGATAATGATCAGCATCAACACCGTGGACCAGACAATCAGGTCACGCTGCTGCGCCGCCACATCACCGGACGGATTCATGATGACCAGGTTGCACCCCGACAGCAGGAGTGCCAGCGGCCCCAGGGCCAGGAGACGCAGGATCTTGGAAGCCATACCCATCACTCAGGAAACCATGATGCTCGCGGGCCACTTAGGCTCCTGGCAGCCTGGCCGGGAGTGGACGTTTTGTCCTATCGGCATGCGCGCTGCCGCAGGGCACATGCGTGGCAATCATGGCCGGGTGACGGCCGGCGGAACCCCGCCGGACCGAGATGAGGATCGAGTGGATGAGCGCAAGTTCCGCGCGTGGCAAGCCGAGTTCGACAGGGCTGGAAAACGACGCCCGGCGCGCCAACGAGAGTGCCGATAGCCATCACGTCTCGCCGGGCGATATCGCCCTGGGCGTCATCATCGGGCGCATGTCGGAATTCTTCGACTTCTTTGTTTATGCGCTGGCCTCGGTGCTGGTCTTCCCGAAGCTGTTCTTCCCGGATTTCAGCCCGCTGCAGGCGACGGTTCTGTCCTTCGCCATCTTCCCGCTGGCCTTCATCGGCCGGCCGCTGGGCACGCTGATCTTCACTGCCATCGACCGTGAGCACGGCCGCGGCACCAAGATGACCATGGCGCTGTTCCTGCTGGGCGGCGCCACGGCGGCCATCAGCTTCCTGCCGGGCACCGAGAGGATCGGCTATTGGGCGGTGCTGCTGCTCGCCACCTTCCGCTTCCTGCAGGGCGTGGCCCTGGGCGGCGCTTCCGAGGGTCTCGCCTCGCTGCTGGCGCTGAACGCTCCGCACAACCGCCGTGGCTGGTATGCGATGATGCCGCAGCTCGGCGCGCCTTTGGGCTTCCTGCTGGCGGCCGGCCTGTTCCTCTTCCTGCTCACCACGCTGCCGCAGCAGGACTTCCATGAGTGGGGCTGGCGCTATCCCTTCTTCGTGGCCTTCGCGGTGAACGTGGTCGCGCTCTTCGCCCGCCTCCGCCTGGTGGCCACCAGCGAATTCGCGACGCTGCTGGAACGGCTGGAGCTGCGCCCCGCCTATATCACGGACCTGGTGCGGTCCGAGGGTCAGAACGTGGTGGTCGGCGCCTTCGTGCCGCTGGCCAGCTTCGCGCTGTTCCACCTTGTCACTGTCTTCCCACTGGCCTGGGTGGTGCTGAATTCCGAGCGCATTGGCGCCGGCATGCTGCGGACCCAGATGGTGGGCGCCGTGGTGCTCTTCGTCATGGTGATCCTCTCCGGCCGCATCGCCGATGCCATCGGCCGTGCCCGGGTGCTGCGGATCGGCGCGGTGCTGATCGGCCTCTTCTCCTTCGGCGCGCCCTTCATCCTCGGCGCGGGGTCCGTGGGGGAGACGGTCTATATCATCCTGGGCTTCGGCCTGCTGGGCCTGTCCTTTGGCCAGACAAGCGGCGCGCTGGCCTCCAGCTTCTCCCGGCAGTTCCGCTACACGGGCTCGGCCCTGACGGCGGATATCGCCTGGCTGATCGGCGCCGGCTTTGCGCCGCTGGTGGCGCTTGGCCTCTCCAGCTACATCGGCCTCTTCTCGGTGGGCGGCTATCTGCTCTCCGGCGCCATCTGCACCGTGGTGGCACTGCGGCGCGGCCGCACGCTCGAGATGCGGGACCACTGACAGCAAAGGCCCGCCCTGGAAGGGGCGGGCCTTTTCGCTTCAGCCGCCGGAGCAGCGGCTTCACCTTTGCTTGAAAAAAGGGGAGGGGCAGTTCCCCTCCCGCCCTGGTCAGGCCTTGCGGCGGCGCTTGGTGGCGGGCGCGGCCTCGGTAGCCGGCTCCGCGGCGCGAGGCTCGTGGAACAGCCCTTCGACAGCCTCGGCGAAAAGATCGGGCTCTTCCGGCTTGGCGACGCGGGCGGCAGGCTCCGGCGTTGTGGCGGCGGCCTTACGCTTGCCGCGCGGCTTGGTTTCGCCGGCAGGCTCGGGCTGCGACGGCGGCGCGCTGGCCTGCTCCACCACCATCTTTGCGGCCGACTGCGGGCGCGGCGCCGCATGGCCGAAAGCGGCATCCAGCGCCGTCGAGATATCCTCGATCAGGTCCGCCACATCCTCCAGGCCCACGGAAAGCCGGACCGAGCCCTCGGTGATGCCGAGTCGCGCCCGTTCTTCCGGCGCCACCTTGCTATGGGTGGTGGTGGCGGGGTGGGTGATCAGGCTCTTGGCATCGCCCAGGTTGTTGGAGATGTCGATGATCCGCAGCGCATCCAGGAAGCGGAAGGCCGCTTCCTTGCCGCCCTCGATATCGAAGGTCACCAGCGTGCCGCCGGCCGCCATCTGCTGCTTCGCCAGGTCGTATTGCGGGTGGCTGGCCAGGAAGGGGTAGCAGACGCGGGAAACCTCGGCCCGCTCCTCCAGCATCTGGGCGATGGCGGCGGCGGAGCGGCACATGGCCGGCACGCGCAGGTGCAGCGTCTCCATGCCCTTCAGGATGGTCCAGGCATTGAAGGCCGACATCGCCGGGCCGGTATTGCGGGTAAAGGGCTGCAACACCTCCTCGATCCACTTCTTGTTCCCCAGTACGGCGCCGCCCAGCACGCGGCCCTGGCCGTCGAAATGCTTGGTGAGGGAGTAGACCACCACATCGGCGCCGAACTTCAGCGGGCGCTGCAGCAGCGGCGTGGCGAAGACATTGTCCACCACCACAATGGCGCCGGCCTCATGCGCCATGTCGCTGACGGCGCGCAGATCCACCATCTCCAGCATCGGGTTGGAGGGGGTCTCCAGCAGCACCAGCTGGCAGGGGCGCTTGAAGGCGGTGCGCCATTGCGCCAGGTCCGCGCCATCCACGAACTCGGTCTGGATGCCGTAGCGCGGCAGCAGGGTCGAAACGATCCAGTGGCAGGAGCCGAAGAGCGCGCGGGAGGCCACCACCCGGTCCCCCGCCTTCAAATGCGCCAGCATGGCGGCGGAGACGGCGGCCATGCCCGTGGCCGTGACGCGGCAGGCCTCAGCCCCTTCGAGGGCGGCAAGGCGCTGCTCCAGCATCGCGATGGTGGGATTGCCGAAGCGGGAATACTGCCAGTGCTCGACCTCTCCGGTGAAGGTCTGCTCGGCCTGCTTCGCGCTGTCATAGACGAAGCCGGAGGTGAGGTAGAGCGCCTCCGAGGTCTCGTCCTGGTTGCTGCGCATGAGCCCGCCGCGGACAAGCAGGGTGGCGGGGCGAAGCGGACGGTCTGGAGTGGGCTTGGCCATCTGGCGGCAACTCTCGGGCTATGCAACCCGGCCCGGTCGGGCAGGAACGCGCAGGTGTCCCCGCCACGGCCGTTTAGCGCGGTTCTTTTAGCTCGCCGCAAGCTGGCCGGACAAATCGCGAGCACCCCTTCTCAGGGGCGAGGCGACCTTACGCCCGGCTTGCCCCCCGCACAAGGGCAGGCTAAGAGTGTTCCAACGCGGGCGTAGTTCAGAGGTAGAACGTCAGCTTCCCAAGCTGAATGTCGTGGGTTCAATTCCCATCGCCCGCTCCAAGATTTCGCGCGGCCTTCAGGCGGCCGAGACGCGGGCCTGCCGGGCCAGAGCGGCATCCCCCAGGGTATAGAGACTATCCAGCAGCGCCACCTGGAAGCTGCCGGGGGCGGTCGCCCGTTGGGCCGCTTCCTCCGCCGCCACCCCCAGCACCGCCAGCCCGGCCGTGGCCGCCGCCATGCCATCCAGCCCCGCACCCAGAAAGGCGCCGATCAAAGCCGTGGCGGTGCAGCCAGTGCCGGTGATGCGCGTCAGCAGCGGATGGCCGTTGGCGATGGCCAGCATGCCCGTCCCATCCGTCACGTAATCGGTGGCGCCCGTCACCGCGACCACGCTGCCGGACCGGCGGGCGAGGCGCCGCGCCGCTTCCCTGGCCGCTTCGGCACGGTGCGCGCTGTCCACGCCCTTGCCGCCCGCCACCTCTCCGGCCAATGCCAGGATCTCCGAGGCATTGCCCCGTATCACGCTCGGGCCCCGCTCCAGAAGACTATGCGCGGTGCCCAGCCGGAAGGCCGTGGCGCCTACCGCCACGGGATCGAGAATCCAGGGGATGCCAGCCTCGATGGCAGCTTCCGTGGCCACATGCATGGAGGCGCGCTGCGGAGCCGTCAGCGTGCCCAGGTTCACCACCAGCGCTGCGGCCTTTGGGGTGAACTCCCCCACCTCTTCCTCCGCCAGAACCATGGCAGGGGAGGCGCCGATGGCTAGCAGCGCGTTTGCGGTGATATTCGCCACCACCTGATTGGTGATGTTATGCACCAGCGGCGCCGCTGCCCGCAGGCGCGACAGTGCGGAGGAAAGATCGGGTGAGGTCATCCTGGCCGTCTCGCTGCTCGTCGGCTGAGGCATAGCCGCTCGCCTGCATCATCGGAAGGTGACGAGCTGCGCTCTGGCGTCTGGTCTAGAAAGGTGCGATCAGTAAATTCAATTTAGGTATAATAATATTTAAAGATTCATATAATATTACGTTGCGCTATTCGCTGTAGGAAAATTCCAATTCTGTAATAATTGACGTCATTTATTGATTATCACGGGTGGTGGATGTTGTGAATTTAAGCCATCGAACCTCTAACCTGTTCCAGACTAGAAGGTGTCTGCTCGTCGTCAGTTGACCGCGCTCATGTGGGGCATGGCGCCAGCCGCCCTACCTGCGCTGTGAAGGACCCAAAAGCCGGGATGGAGTACCTGCGCCGCAACTCGAAAACACGCCGATGTCGCAAAGTCACCAGCGATAGAGCCGCAAGGCGATGATGCGGCCACCGCAGCCACTACCCCTGTAACGCACGCCTGGGGCCGACAGAATGTGCCAGCCCCAAGCCATGCTCTTGCGGGCGATACTGCCTTGTCTCAGGCGAAGGCGATCCCGTAGTGGCTGGGATCTTCGTTCATGACGTTCGCTACAGTGAGAGCAACGTGTTCCGCACTTTCCGAGAAGCCCAGAACGGTACTGGCTCGTGTCATCGTGCCACTATCGAGCCAGCCCACCCAGGTAGCCTTACCGGAACGGTCAGACGCGCGATGAAGTGCGTTGTTATACAGCAGCTCGACGAAGTCGGTTGTTGAGGTGTCGGCTCCATAACGAGCCTTGAACTCGTCACTCGCCATAAATCCGTCCATCATGTTGGCTTGGCTCTGTGTGCCGGTGTCCAAGCCGGTACGCCAGTTGGTCAGCCCTTGTGCGTCGGGCAGGCGTCCTAGAACTGTATCATGTGGATCCACAGGTGAAGAGGCATCAGGGATGCGGCGCCCACTCTCCAGGGCAGCAACAAGGCTCTGACTTCAACCTTTTAGTTCGATTTCGCAATCGAATCTAAGACTGAGCGGCCATTTGCTTTTAAACAAGGCGGCCGGGCCGGAGGCGACTCTGATGGATGCTGCCATCTCCGGCGAGCGACGCAGAGACGGCTACGAACAGGGGCTACAGCCTGGCCCGATCGCTCATGGATGCCGCGAGCTGTTCGGGCAGAAAATGAGACATATCGTTATAGATAAGAAACAAAAATGAGAAGGCTAGAATTGAAGACTCCTTCTTGTAGTAGAGCCTTCGCGAAGATGTCCTCTCTGGCGAATTTCTGGCTTCACCAGAAGATGATAAACGGTCAGTCAACTGCCCGTCTTAGCTTCACGGCAGAAGGAAAAACGAAACGTCCCACGAGCCTCTTCCAATAAGCATCTGGGAGGAAGTGAAGTGCATTCATCTCGGGACCCGGGCCGATGCTGCACGTGTGGAGGAACCACGCCGCTGGCCGAGGAGGAGCCGGCCGCGGCAAGTTACTCCAGTAAAAGGCGGGGTCTTCTCTCTGGATCTGCCGGGCTGATCATCGCCGGGCTGCACGGAAGGGCGGTTGCGCAGGAGCAGTCGCCCGCCGCCCGGGCCCGGCCCGAAAAGGGCGACAGGCTGGTCTTCGTCGCCGGGCCGAAGGCGGGGCAGCCGGTTCAGGCCGACGACATCAAGCAAGGCAATCCGCAGGTGCTGGCCTGGGCGATGGAGCCTAAGAGTGGTGTCATCCGAAATGCGTCACGCCTCAACCAGGTTCTCCTGTTGCGGCTCCAGCCTTCGGAACTCCAGGAAGAAACCCGGGAACGCTCGGCAGATGGCGTGATGGCCTATTCGGCCATCTGCACCCATGCGCAATGCGCGGTGACGGAGTGGCGGCAGGAGAAGGGCGTACTGCACTGCCCTTGCCATGCCTCGGAGTTTGATCCCTTCGCAGCCGGCAAGGTGGTCGGCGGTCCGGCGCTGCGGCCTCTGCCGACCTTGCCGCTCAGCCTGGAGGGCGGGCTTCTGGTTGTTGCCGGCCGGTTCACGGGCCGGGTCGGCTCGTCACAAAGCTGAAATCCGCCGGATTCCTCAACAAGAAGCTTAACAGGCGTGGATTGGGAGGAAGAGAAATGACTGGAAAGCAGTTCAGGACGGCGTTGCTCAGCGCGGTTACCAGCATCACGCTCTCCGCGGGTGCATGGGCACAACAGTCTCAGGGCGGCGCCACGCCGGTCACGCCGGTGCCCGCGCCTTCGGAGCGTGTCGGCGCGCAGCAGGCACGGCCGGCGCGGCAGTATACCTCCGTGACCGACCAGCGCCTGCAGTCGCCCGAGCCGCGCAACTGGCTGATGTACCGCCGGACCTATGATGGCCAGGGCTTCAGCCCGCTGGACCAGATCAACGCAGGCAACGTGCAGGACCTGGTGCCGGTCTGGACTTACTCGACCGGGGTGCTGGAAGGGCACCAGTCGCCGCCGATCGTCAATGACGGCATCATGTTCATCACCACGCCGCAGGCGCAGGTGGTGGCCCTGGATGCCAAGACCGGCGACCAGATCTGGAACTACAAGCGGCAACTGCCGGAAGACCTGACGCAGCTTCATCCGACCAACCGCGGTGTCGCGCTCTATGGCGACCGTGTCTATGTCGCGACGGTGGATGCCTATCTCGTGGCCCTGGACGCGAAGACCGGCACGGAGATCTGGGCCAAGAAGGTAGAGGACTACCAGAAGGGCCACTACATGACGCTGGCGCCGCTCGTCGCGCGGGGCAAGATCATGGTCGGTGGCTCCGGCGGTGAGTTCGGCGTGCGCGGCTTCATTGCCGCCTATGATGCCGGAAGCGGGGAGGAGGCATGGCGCACCTATACCGTGCCCGGCCCGGGCGAGGCCGGCCATGACACCTGGCAGAGCGGCTGGGAGACCGGCGGGGCCTCCGTCTGGCTCACGGGGCACTACGACCCGCAGCTGAACCTCGCCTACTGGGGCACCGGCAATGCGGCGCCCTGGATGGGCGATGCGAGACCCGGGGACAATCTCCACACCAGCTCCGTCGTCGCCCTGAACCCCGATGACGGCAAGATCCGTGCGCACCACCAGTATCATTGGAACGACAGCTGGGACTGGGATGAGGTCAGCGCCCCGATCCTGATGGATGTGGAACGTGGAGGGCGCACCGTTCCCGCGCTCGTGCACCCCGCGCGCAACGGCTACCTCTGGACCCTGGAGCGGGGCGCGGACCGCATCGGCTTCCTGTCCGGCGTACCCTTCGTGCAGCAGGATGTCTTCGCGGGGCTGGACCCTCAGACGGGGCGGCCGGTCTATAATCAGGCGCGCAAGCCGCGCCTGGAGCAGCGCGTGGAATTCTGTCCCTCGCTTTGGGGCGGCAAGGACTGGCCGCCGGCGGCCTATAGCCCGCAGACGCGCCTCGTCTACATCCCCGCCAATGAAAATCTCTGCGGCTCCCTCAGCGGTCACCGCATGGACTATGTGCCGGGGCAGCTCTTCCTGGGAGCAGGCATCGAGGACATCGGCATGTCCTTGCGCCCCAATGCGCCCCATATCGGCGAGCTTCAGGCCTGGGACCTGTCGACGAACCGCAAGGTCTGGTCGCATCCTTTCCCAGATTCGCAGCTCTGGGGGCCGGTCCTCGCGACAGGCGGTGGCCTGGTCTTCACGGGTGGCACCAATGACCGGATGTTCCGCGCCTTCGATGCGAAGACGGGGCAGCAGCTCTGGCAGATCCGCACCAATTCGGGCGTCACGGGCGTGCCGACCTCCTTCGAGGTGGATGGAACCCAGTACATCGCCGTTCAGTCCGGCTGGGGCGTCGACGCGCAGCGCATGCAGGAGAAGCTCTTCGAGATCGACCCCGTGCGCTTCCGCCGGGATGTGCCGCAGGGCGGTGTCGTCTGGGTTTTCGCCCTGAAGCAGCGAGCCCAGCAGTAGGGCCGGCCTTCCCGTCAACGGCAAGCAGACCAGAAGGAATTCGCAACCATGGTCACGCTTCACATTAATGGCGAGAGCCGATCTTATGACGGCGATCCCGCCATGCCTCTCTTGTGGTATCTGCGCGATATCCTGGCCCTGACGGGAACCAAGTTCGGCTGCGGCCAGGCGGTCTGTGGCGCCTGCACCGTGCATGTGAATGGCGAGGCCACGCGATCCTGTCAGACCGCGATGGGCGACCTGGAAGGGGGATCGGTGCTCACCATCGAGGGTCTCAGCCCCGATGGGAGCCATCCCTTGCAGCGCGCCTGGCGTGTCATGGGGGTGCCGCAATGCGGCTACTGCCAGACAGGGCAGATCATGCAGGCCGCCGCATTGCTGAAGACCACGCCCAGCCCGACGGACGAGGACATCGACAGCGCGATGTCCGGCAACATCTGCCGTTGTGGCACCTATCAGCGCATCCGGGCAGCCATCAAGGCGGCTGCCCAGGGGCAGGTGTGACATGACCATCTCCGTGATCCGCAAGGCCAGCCGCCGCGACATCCTCAAAGGGGCCCTGGCCACGGGCGGGCTTGTGCTCGCCCTCCGCGTCGGCCCCGCCCGGGCCGTCGAGGCGCCGGAGCCGAAATACGGCGCCGATGCCATGCCGCATGGCGTGGCCAACGATCCGCTGGCTTTCGTTTCCATCGCCTCCGATGGCATCGTCACCATCCTTTGCCATCGGTCGGAGATGGGGCAGGGCGTCCGCACCGGCATGCCCATGATCGTCGCGGACGAGCTGGAGGCAGACTGGGCAAGGGTGAAGGTCGCCCAGGCCCCGGGCGACGAGCCGCGCTTCGGCAACCAGGATACCGATGGCTCGCGCAGCACACGGCATTTCCTGCAGCCGATGCGGGAATGCGGCGCCGCGGCCCGCATGATGCTGGAAAGCGCGGCGGCGGCCCGCTGGGGTGTGCCGCCAGGGGAGGTGGAAGCGAGTAACCACCAGGTGCTGCACCGCCCGACAGGCCGCAGCTTCGGCTATGGCGACCTGGCGCAGCAGGCCGCGTCCCTGCCGGTGCCGAGGCGGGAGGATCTGCGGCTGAAGGAGGCCTCGGCCTTCCGCTACATCGGCAAGGGCGAGCTGCAACTGGTGGATGGCTTCGAGATCACCACGGGCCGCGCCCAGTATGGCCAGGACATCGTCCTGCCGGAGATGCTCTTCGCCGTCATCGCGCGGCCGCCGGTCTTCGGCGGCAAGCTCGCCTCGCTGGACGACAGCGAGGCACTGAAGGTGCCTGGCGTGGTGCGGATCGTCCGGGTGGAGGGTACGCCGCCCCCGGCGAAGTTCCAGCCTCTCGGTGGCGTCGCGGTGATCGCGCGTAACACCTGGGCGGCGATGCGTGGGCGCGATGCGCTGAAGATCACCTGGGATGACGGGCCGAACCGCTCCTACGACAGCACCGCCTACGGCGAGAGCCTGCGCCAGGCCGCGCGTCAGCCGGCCCGCCGGGTGCGCGACCAGGGTGAACTGGGCGATGCCATGGAGAAGGCCGCCCGCAAGGTCGAGGCCGAGTATTTCTCACCGCATCTGGCCCATGCCCCGATGGAGCCGCCAGCGGCGGTGGCCCGCATCGTCAATGGCAAGGTGGAAGTCTGGGCACCGGCGCAGAGCCCCTATTCAGTGAAAGGGGAGGTGGCGAAGCGGCTCGAAGTCAAGGAGGAGGATGTCACCGTCAATGTGACGCTGCTTGGCGGTGGCTTCGGGCGCAAGTCTAAATGCGACTTCGCCATCGAGGCCGCGCTGCTGTCGAAGGACATGGGTGGCGCGCCGGTGAAGGTGGTCTGGACCCGCGAGGATGACATCCAGAACGGCTATTACCACACGGTCCAGGCCGACCGCATGGAAGCGGGGCTGGATGCGAATGGCAAGACCACGGCCTGGATGCATCGCAGCGTCTTCCCCACCATCCTCTCGATCTTCACGCCAGACCCGAAGCAGGGCGCAGCCTTCGAACTCGGCATGGGCCTGGTCGATACCCCCTTCGATATCCCCAACCTCCGGCTGGAGAATGGCGAGGCGGCGGCGCATACGCGCATCGGGTGGTTTCGCTCTGTGCTGAACATCCCGCATGTCTTCGCCATGCAGTCCTTCGTCTCCGAGGTGGCGCATGCCGTTGGCCGCGACCCGAAGGATTATCTGCTGGAGCTGATCGGGCCACCCCGCATCGTCGAGTTCAGCGGCCAGACGCAGTACTGGAACTACAACGAGGACCCGCGCCGCTATCCCGTGGACGCGGGCCGCATCCGGCGCGTGGTGGAACTCGCGGCCAGGGAAGCCGGCTGGGGCCGTCAGCTGCCGCCGCGGCACGGGCTCGGCATCGCGGTGCACCGCAGCTTCGTCACCTATGTCGCCACCGTGGTGGAGGCAGCGGTGGACGAGCGCGGCAACCTGTCCGTGCCACGGGTGGACATGGCCGTGGATTGCGGCTTCACCGTCAATCCGGAACGCGTGCGCGCGCAGATGGAAGGCGCCTGCGTCATGGGCATGAGCCTCGCGACCAAGAGCGCCATCACCTATGCCGAAGGCCGTGTGCAGCAGTCCAACTTCCATGACTACGAGGTCTCGCGCATCGACGATGCGCCGCGCGAGGTGCGCGTGCATATCGTGCCAGCGGGCCTGGACGTGCCTCCTGGCGGGGTGGGGGAGCCGGGGCTGCCGCCTTTCGCCCCCGCGTTGTGCAACGCCATCTTCGCCGCCACCGGCCAGCGCATCCGCCAGCTGCCGATCGGCAACCAGCTACGCGCGTGAGGGGGAGCGAGGGATGAGACAGCCAGGATGGATGGCCGGGGCGGCACTGCTCGCGGGCCTTGCCATGCTTTCCCCCGCGGCACTGGCCGTGGGGGATGAGGCGGCAACGGGCGAGGCTGCCTGCGGCGCTATCGCCCGCGCCGTGCACGAGATCGGCGCCGCGCCGCAGTTCCACTCTCGCATGGTCGCGCAGACGCCAGGCCGGCGGCGCCCGGTGGAGGAAGAACGCTTCGTGATAGGCGACGTGGTCTATGCCAATTCGCCCGGGGCAGGGCGCTGGGTCAAGCTGCCCCTGACGAAGTCGGACCGCAATGCCCTGGAAGCGGGCTTCCTGGCCCATCCGCTCCAGAACTGCCGAGAGGAAGGCCGCCAGAACCTCGACGGTACGGCGGTCCGGCTGTTCGGCTACCAGCAGACGCTGCCGAAGGAGGCCGGCGAGAGCATCGCGCTGGGCCGCATCTGGATCGCGGAAGCGGATGGCCGGCCGCGCCGCTACGAGGGCCGCCACGGTGAGGTCAGCGTGCTGATGCAGTTCGACTACGAGAACATCGCTCCGCCCTTCAGGCAGTAGGGCGACCCCCCGCGCCTGGCCCGCCTCTTGCGATGGCCAGGCGCCGTCTGCGTGAGTTCTTCATTGGACAAGGCCTGGAGTGTCATCCAAAGCCTTTCCACCCAAGGAATTCACGTATGGACGCTCCCGCCCATCATCCCGGCTCATCCGCGACCGCCGAGCGCCGCCAGGGGGCCTTCCTGGCCATCCTGCTGGTCTTCCTCCGGCTGGGCCTGACATCCTTCGGCGGGCCGGTCGCGCATCTCGGCTACTTCCGGGATGAATTCGTCACGCGCCGCCGCTGGCTGGACGAGAAGAGCTATGCTGACCTCGTGGCGCTGGCCCAGTTCCTTCCCGGCCCGACGAGCAGCCAGGTGGGCTTCTCGCTCGGCGTGCTGCGGGGTGGTCTGCCGGGGGGAGCTGCGGCCTGGCTTGGCTTCACCATGCCCTCCGCCCTGGTCATGCTGCTGGCAGCCTATGGGGTAGGGTGGACCGCCGGCGACGCCGGCGCGGGCATCGTGCACGGCCTCAAGCTCGTTGCCGCCGCCGTGGTGGCACAGGCGGTCTGGGGCATGGCGGGGAGCCTTTGCCCGGACCGGCCGCGGCAGACGATCGCGGTGCTGGTGACGGTCGCGATACTGCTCCTGCCCTTTGCCCTCACGCAGGTCGGCGTGATCCTGGCTGGGGCAGTGGCGGGGCTCGTCATCTATCGGGGCACTGACGTGGAGCGGCCGGCCGCCGCCTTGCCCTTTCCTGCCCGCCGGGCTGTCGCGGCTGCCGCCCTTGCCTTGTTCCCTGCCTTGCTGATCGGTTTGCCATTGCTGGCGACCGCGACCGGCTCGCACGCGGCCGCCATGGCGGAGGCCTTCTACAGGGCCGGCTCCCTCGTCTTTGGCGGTGGCCATGTGGTGCTGCCGCTGCTGGAACGCGCCTATGTGCCCTCCGGCTGGGTCACCGCCGACCAGTTCATCGCAGGCTATGGCGTGGCCCAGGCGGTTCCAGGACCGCTCTTCACCTTCGCGGCCTTTCTCGGCGCCACCCAGAACCTGCCTCCGAATGGCGCCGCCGGGGCGGCTCTCGCGCTGCTGGCGGTGTTCCTGCCGGGCATCCTGCTGATCTACGGCATGCTGCCCTTCTGGAACGCGCTGCGGCACCAGCCACGGGTGCGGGCGGCGCTGCAAGGCGTCAATGCCGCTGTTGTAGGCGTGCTCGCGGCAGCTTTGTTCGACCCGATCTGGATCTCCACCATCCGCACCTCCGCAGACTTCGCCGTGACCTTGCTGGCCTTCGCGGCGCTGGTCTGGTGGCGGGTGCCGGCGTGGCTGGTTGTTGCCATGACAGCGGCGGCGGGCGTGGCGATTGCGGCCGCCTCAGCGGGAACGTGATCCGCAACCGGTGACGGAAGCTGCCACGGGGAGCTGATGGCCTAGCCTTGCTCCCCTCTTCTCTCGGCAGCGGCCATGAAGTGACAGACCTCCCTGAGGCTCCGCACCAGGTCCTCCCGGTGGCTTTCCACGTCCTCCAGAGGCCCGCCCAGGCCAATGGCCAGTGGCGGCTGGTCCTGCAGAGGCGGCAGCGGCATGGCCAGCACACTCTGGCCAGGGACCATCGACCCGGCGCTCTCCGTCCATCCCCGCGCCCGGCTTCTGCGGAGATCCGCAAGAAAGGCTCCTTGCCTGAAGCGCAAGGCAGGATCGGGCTCTTCCGCATTGGCACGCCGCAGGATGCGGGTGATTTCATCATCCGCCTTCAGCATCAGCAGAGCCTTCCCGACCGCGGCCCGGGTGATTGGGCGCAGCATGCCGGCGCGCATGTTCTCATCTCCCGGCAGGTCCGGCCGCCGCAGCGTCAGGATGTATTGCACATGCGCCTGGCGCTGAAGCCCGATCAGCACACTCATGCCCGTGCGGGCACGCAACTGCTCCATCACCCGCAGCAGGCTGCTGTCGCCCAGGAGCCGGTCCTGTATCCACCCGCCGAGCAACATGACGCGCAAGGTCGGGCGGTAGCGCCGGTCGCCCGGGTCCTGCTCAAGGTAGCCCAGCCGTGCCAGGCCGGCGAGCAGCACCGAGGTGCTCGACAAGGGCGCGCCCAGCCGCCCCGCGAGTTCGCTCACGCCGGCGGCGCGATGTGTCTCTGCGAAATACTCCAGCACCTCGATCGTCCGCCGGGCGGACTTCACCGCGATGCCCTCGGCGTGCTCCATGCGTGCCCTCCAAACTTCACATATGTGAAGGGGCTGTCAGCCTAAACCCGTGCCTAGAATGGGGCAATGGCGTCCGGGAAACGGCGCCGAAGAGGGGAAGCGCTGCATGAACCAGCCAGGGTCAGCCCTCTGTCGCCGCAGCTTGCTGGGCGCCGGAGTTGCTTTGTTCGGATTGGCCGCATCGAAGCCGGCAAGGGCGGATTATCCGGATAAACCGATCCGGCTGATCGTGCCTTACGGCGGCGGCGGGCAGACGGACATCGTCTCGCGCCTTGTCGCCGAGGCCATTGGCCAGCGCCTCGGGCAGCAGTTGCTGGTCGATAACCGGCCCGGCGCGGCCGGAAATCTCGCGGCGGAGATGACCGCCCGCGCGCCGGCGGATGGCTATACCATCATGGTCGGATCGACCGGCCCCTTCGGTGGCGTGAACGCCGCCCTCTACAAGAACCTCGGCTATGACTGGCAGAAGGACTTTTCCCTGATCGGGCTCTTCTGCACCACGCCGAATGTGCTGCTGATCAACACCAGCGCCATTCCGGTGAAGACATTGCCGGAGTTCATCGAATTCGTGAAAGCCCGCCCCAACGAACTGAACTTCGCCTCATCCGGCATCGGTGCGACGACGCATCTCTCGATGGAGCTGCTGCTGGAGCGCGCCGGCCTCAACATGGTGCATGTGCCTTACCGCCAAAGCACTCAGGGCATGACGGACCTGCTCGCGGGCCGGGTGCAGGCGCGCTGCCTGGGCCTGCCGGAAGCCGAGCCGGTGAAGCACGACCCGCGTGTCCGCGCGCTGGCGGTGACCAGCGCCGAGAGGAGTCCCAACTGGCCAGAGGTGCCAGCCATAGCGGAAACTATTCCCGGCTTCATCGGCGTGAATGAATTCGGGTTGGCGGCACCGGCGAAGACGCCGCCGGAGATCATCCTCCGCATCAGCGAGGCGCTGAACGACGCGCTCCAAAGCCCCTCTCTCCAGGCGGATTTCCTGCGCGTGGGCGCCGTGCCCGCGCAACCCAATTCACCGGAGAGCTTCAGCACCTATCTGCGCCAGCGCAGTGCGGTGTGGACCGGCCTGATCCAACGCCTGGGATTGTCTGCTGAATGAGCGCCGCAAACGACATCGCCGCCGCCCTGCCCGAGCTGGAAAGCTGGATCGGGCGCTCCCGCCTGGTGCCGGAGGAGATCACGCTTCCCAGCGTACGCCGTGCCGCCGCGACCTTCGACCTGGACCCTGACAGCTTTAAGGCGGGAGACGAGCTGCCGCCGCACTGGTACAGCCTGTTCTTCGCCGACATGCCGCGGCAGTCGGTGATCGGCCACGACGGGCACCCGAAGAAAGGCGCCTTTCTGCCGCCCATCCCGCTGCCCCGCAGGATGGGCGCCGGCCGGCGGGTAAGCTTCATGGGTAACCTGCGTGTCGGCGATGATGCGACCAAGAAGGTGGAAGTCGCAGGCATCACGCCCAAGACAGGACGTACCGGGCAGATCGTGGTGCTGACGATGCGCCACACCATCATGGCGCGCGGCCAGACACTGGCGGTGGACGAGTTCGACGCGATCTACCGCGAAGCCGTGACGCCAGGCGCCTCCAGCAAGACTTCGCCGCCAGTTGCCGCGCCCGGCGGCTCCACTTGGTCGGACACGGTCTTTCTCGACCCGGTGCTGGTCTTCCGCTACGGCGCCATCACCTGGAACGCGCACCGCATCCACTACGATGCCGATTATGCCCGTGGCGAGGAAGGCTATCCCGCCGTGGTGCAGAATGGTGGCCTTACCATGCACCTGCTGCTGGATGCCGCCATCAGACGCGCGCCCGGCCGGTTGCTGGGCTACGCCGCCCGCCTCGCCAGGCCCCTCTTCGTCGGCGACAGCGTGACCTTCCATGGCGCGGCCCCGGAGGGCGGGAGGATGCAAGTCTGGGCAGCCGACAAGGATGGGCTCCTGGCCGCCGAGATGACGCTGGAGTTCGAGGCATGACCGGCGGGCCCCTGGAAGGCGTGCGTGTCATTGACCTGACCTCGGTGGTTGTGGGGCCGATCTGCACACGGACCCTCGCTGATCAGGGGGCCGAGGTGATCAAGGTGGAGCCGCCAGGCGGCGACCTGCTGCGCACCATGGCCCGTGGCAGCCGCAATCCCGGCATGTCCGGCAAGTTCATCAACTTCAACCGCAACAAGCGCTCCGTCTGCCTCGACCTGAAGCAGCCCGAAGGCATGGCGGCGATGCGGAAGCTGCTGGCGGATGCCGATGTCTTCGTCAGCAACGTGCGCCCCGTGGCGCTTCAGCGCCTTGGCCTGGACCATGCCAGCCTGCTGCAAGCCAATCCGCGATTGATCTATTGCGGCATCCTCGCCTTCGGCAGCGCCGGCCGCTACGCCAACCGCCCGGCCTATGACCCGATCATCCAAAGCCTGTCGGGGGTCGCCGCAACCTTCCAGCGGGCCACGGGCGAGCCGCGCTTCGTGCCGATGGTGATGACCGACCACGTCACCGGCCTGATCGCGGCGCAAAGCATCGGCTTCGCGCTGTTCCGCCGTAGCCGGACAGGGGTGGGGGAGGCCATCGAAGTTCCGATGTTCGAGAACATGGCGAGCTTCGTCATGAGCGAGCACATGGGTCCCGCGACCTTCGACCCACCCGTGGGGCCGACCGGGGACAACCGCCTGCTGAGCCCCGACTACCGGCCGCTGGCGACAAAGGACGGCTACATCACCGTGGGTCCGAACACCAATGCCCAGGCCTTCGCCTTCTTCGAGGCCATTGGCCGCCCCGAGCTTTGCCAGGACCCGCGCTTCAGCTCCGCGGCCGCGAGGACGGCTCATGCCGCCGAGTATTTCGTGGTCCGGGCTGAGGGCCTGGCGCAGCGCACGACCGACGAATGGCTGGAGATCCTTGGCCGGCTCGACGTTCCCGCCGCGCGCTACAACACGCTGGAGGATCTGATGGCCGACCCGCATCTGCAGGATGCCGGCTTCTTCACATCCGAGGAGCATCCGACAGAGGGCCGTATCCGCCGGACCAAGACGCCCAACCACTTCAGCGGCGGCATGCGCGAGGACGAACTCCCGGCGCCGCGCCTGGGCGAAAACACGCGCGAGGTTCTGCGCGGCCTCGGCTACACGGAAGCTGAACTGGACCTTCTCGCCTCCCGGGGTGCCATAGCCGCACCCAAGCCCGCCGTTGCGGCCGGAGCCACCGTATGAAGCGCCCACAGCCTGCTTGGCGGTCATTGCTCTTTGTTCCAGTCACTGCCGAGCGCTTCATCGCCAAGGCTCATACCCGCGGCGCGGACGGCATCATCCTGGATCTGGAGGATGCCATCCTGCCCGCGCACAAGGTGGAGGCGCGTGCCGCGGTTGCCGCGGCCGTGCCGCGTGTCTCCCAGCGCGGCGCCGATGTTGTTGTGCGGATCAACCGTCCCCTTGAGCTGGCGGTGCCTGACATCGAGGCCGCCGTGATGCCTGGGGTATTGGCGCTGATGCTGCCCAAGGTCATGGGCCCCGAGCATATCCGGCTGCTGTCCGAACTTGTCGCTGCGCGTGAGGAAGCGATCGGCATGGAGGTCGGCCATACCCGCTTCATTGCCCTGATCGAAACACCCGACGCATTGCCGCGCCTCTTCGCCATCGCGGCGGCCGATCCCCGCATGGCCGCCATGTCGGTGGGCGGGGAAGACATGGCAACGGAGCTGGGCGCCAACCCATCGCCCGATTCGATGTATGTCTGGGCCATGCAGGGCATCGCTGCCTCGCGGGCAGCCGGCATCCTGCCGATGGGGTCCATGGGCAACTTCGCGCAGATTGGCGACCCGGAAAGCTACCGCGCGGGCCTGAAGCGGGGCAGGGGCCTGGGCTTCGCCACAGCCTCCTGCATCCATCCCTCGCATGTTCCGATCATCAATGAGGAATACGGCGCTTCCGCCGAAGAGGTCGACCGCGCCAGGCGCCTCCTGGCTGCCTTCGAGGCTGCGGCGGCCGAGGGCCTGGGTGCCGTTGCCTTCGAGGGCAGCATGATCGACCTCCCGATCGTCAACCGGGCGCGGCGGCTGCTGGAGCGCGCGGCGGCCTGGAACTAGGCCTGGCTGCTGGCCAGAACCTCGCTGTCGCGGCGCGGCTTTGTGGCCAGACTGCAAAGCTCCTCCGTGAGCTTGCAGGAATCGACGAAGGAGTTCACCGGCAGGAATTCGAAGCGCGAGTGGAAATTATGCGCGCCGGTGAAATAATTCGGGGTCGGCACTCCTCGCGCGGACAGGGCGGAACCATCGGTGCCGCCCCGCATCGCGATGACCTTGGGCGTGATGTTCATCTGCCGCAGAGCCTGGAAGATCAGGTCGACGCAATGCCGGTCATTCCCCATGGCGGCGTCGATGTTCTGGTAGCTGTCCTCGATCCGGCACTCGATCCGCGCCCGTGGATGGCGCGCCCGGATGGCTTCGACGGCCTGCGCGACAAACGCCTTCCGCTCCTCGAACCGCACCCCGTCGTGGTCGCGGATGGACATCTGCAGCCGGGCGCTGCTCTGGTTGCCGGAGATGCCGTTGCACCACCAGTAGCCCTCGCGCCCTTCGGTCTGCTCCGGGGTCTGCATCGGGTCGAACATCTGCACCAGCTCGGTCGCGACCAGGATGGGGTTCACCAGCACGCCCTTCGCCGTCATCGGGTGGGCGGTCACGCCAGTGATGTCCACCGTCACGCTCGCTGCATTGAAAGTCTCATAAACCACCTCGCCCCTTTCGCAGCAGTCGATCGTATAGGCGTAGGCAACCGGGAAGCGTGACAGGTCCATCACCTTCGCGCCGCGCAGGCCGATCTCCTCGTCCGGGACGAAAGCGACGATGATGTCGCCACGCGGCGTGGTGCTGTTCTTCAGGCGGGCCATCAAGGTCATCAGGATGGCAATGGCGGCCTTGTTGTCCGCGCCCAGCACGCTGGTGCCGTCGCTCACCAATACTTCTTGCCCATGGTAGGGCAGGATCTCCGGGTGCTCGCTGACGCGGAGCCAGATGTCTTCCTTCGTGTTCAGCAGCAGGTCATTGCCATCGAACATCAGCCGCTGCGGCCGGACTTCCGGGGAAAGGCCCACATCCACCGTGTCCAGATGCGCCACGAAGCCGATGCAGGGGGCCTGGGGCATCGTGCCCGGCAGCCTGGCGGTCAGTACGCTGTGTTCGTCGAGATGGATATCGGCCAGCCCGATGGCCTCCAGCTCCGCCTTCAGCATCTCCGCCAGCCGGCGCTGCCCCGGGGTGCTCGGGACCACCGTTGCCTTCGCGTCGCTCTGGCTCTCCACCGCCAGGTAGCGGAAGAACCGCTCGATCAGTTGCTCGGCAAGGGCTTCGGCCATCGGGAGGGTCCTGTGTCAGGTGATCAACCGGCACATCATCGCACCATGGCAGCGGGCGTCAAAATGCCGGCTCCACAACGGTGTCTCGCCGGTGGCTGCGTGAGGGAAGGGGGCTGCCCTTCCCGGGGTGCGGCCAGGGATGCCTTGCGTGCGTGGGGGCTAGCGAGGCGGAGCCTACAGCCCCGCTGCTCCGGCCCGCCTCAAGTATCTTCGGTCGGACCTGCCAGAACTCTTCCCAAGGTGACGCATCCCCTTGACTGCCAAGCCGCGGGTATGCGGGCGCCGGCTTTTCCCCATTATCAGTCACTTGGCTGTTATTCGACCTAGCCTGGAACCCGCCAAGGGCTGCCGAATGCAGACCGACGTTCAAAAGTGTATTCACTTCTGTCTAAGTTTGTGGTCAGAAGCTTCGCATGGCGCCAGACCTCATCCCCCGCTCGGCGGACCGCGTGTACGAACAGGTGAAGGCCATGGCCTGCACCTATCGGCTGTCCCCCGGAGAGCGGATCAACGAGGTGGAGGTCGCGCGCCAACTTGGCGTCAGTCGTACGCCGCTGAGAGAGGCGCTGAACCGCCTGGCGTCGGAAGGCTTCCTGGTCGCTACCCAGAACAAGGGCTACCACCTGAAGCCTTTGGCGCCGGCGGATGTGCTGCATCTCTATGAGTTCCGCGCCACCATTGAGGTCGGCTCTCTCTCCCTCGCCTGTGAGCGGGCCTCGGATGCGGAGTTGCGGGAACTCGAAGCCTTCGCCCTGGAAAGCAGCGATGCGCCGGACGAGGACGCGCAGGCGCTGCGCCTGCTGAGCCTGGACGAGCAGTTCCATGAACGCCTCGCCATGCTCTCGCGTAACGACGAATTCATCCGCGCCATCCGCGGCATCAACGAGCGCGTGCGCTTCGTGCGCTGGATCGACATGCAGAACCGGCGTGCCGGCACGCAGGGCGAGCACCTGGCGATCATCCGGCACCTGATCGCGCGTGATGGCGCTGCCGCCGGCGCCCTGATGCGCCGCCACATCAGCCGCCGCCTGGACCAGATCACCGAGGTGATCCGTGTCGGCTATGGCGAAATCTACACCAGCAACGCCTTGGCCGCCCATGTCCTGGGCGAAGCCGCAGAGTGAAGCTGCTTCACGGTAACCGGAGTGTACCGCGTGTTTGACAAGCCTGAAGACCTGACCATCCTCTTCGCCCATCCTGCCTACCGGATGCATGACCGCTTCGCGGCGCGGGGCACCGGCATCCACGCCTTCCAGGTGGAATCGCGGGAGGACCTCGCGGCGCGGGTGGGCGAGGCTGATGTCGTGGTCGTCTCCGGCCTCTGGAACAACGCCCTCTTGGATCAGGCGCCGCGCCTGCGCTTCGTGCAATCCATCAGCGCCGGCGTGGACCAATATGACCAGGCGGCCTTCCGCGCCCGCGGCGTGCGGCTGGCCAGTGCCCAGGGCGTCAATGCCAATGCGGTGTCCGAGCACGCCATGTCGCTGATCCTGGCCACGGCACGGCTGCTGCCGCAGGCGCGCGACAATCAGGCCAGGCACCACTGGCGCGGCATGATCAGCGAGATCGCGCGGCGCGAGGACGAGCTGGGCGGCAAGACCCTGCTGGTGGTGGGCCTCGGCCGCATCGGCGGCCGGCTGGCGCGGCTGGCGAAGGCTTTCGGCATGCATGTGGTGGGCCTGCGCCGGGACCCGGCGGCGGGCGCCGATGGCGCGGACGAGGTGCATGCGATCTCGGCCCTGCATGACTGGCTGCCGCGCGCCGATATCGTGGCGCTCACCTGCCCGCTGACGCCGGAGACCACCGGCCTGATCGGCGCCCAGGCCCTGGCGGCCATGAAGCCCACCGCGCGGCTGGTGAACGTGGCGCGCGGCAAGGTGGTGGACGAGGCGGCGCTGATCGCCGCGCTGCGCGAGGGCCGCATCGCCGGCGCCGCGCTGGACGTGGTGGTGGAGGAGCCGCTGCCGGAATCCTCGCCGCTCTGGGACCTGCCCAATGTCTTCATCACCCCGCACAGCGCCGGCGAGACGCAGCGCTACGAGGACAATGTCCTCGATATCCTGATGGAGAATCTTGATCGTCTGCGCAGGGGCGAGACCGCGCTGCGCAACCAGATCGTCTGAGAGGCCGCGACATGAGCGAGATCACCCGCCTGGACCAGAACCACCGCCGCGCCCGCGCGGTGGTGCATGGCGACACCGTCTACCTGGCCGGCCACACCGCCGACGACCGCTCGGCTGATGCCGCCGGGCAGACGCGGCAGGTGCTGGCCAAGATCGACGAGATGCTGGCCGCCGCCGGCAGCGAACGTTCCAAGCTGCTGAACGTGACGATCTGGCTGGCCGACATGGCCGACTTCGCCGCGATGAACGAGGTCTATGACGCCTGGGTGGTGCCCGGCCATACGCCCGCACGCTGCTGCGGCGCGGTGACGCTGGCGTTGCCGGACATCAAGGTCGAGATCATGGCCGTGGCGGCGCGGTGAGGCTGGCGTGAACGCGGACCCCCTCTCTTCCTTCCGCCCGGCACGCCGGCTGGACGGCATCGGCGTCTCCGAGATCCTGGCCATCGGGGCCCGCGCCGCGCAACTGCGGCGCGAGGGCCGGCCGGTCATCGTGCTCGGCGCTGGCGAGCCCGATTTTGATACGCCGGAGAATGTCAAGGATGCAGCCGTGGCCGCCATCCGCGCCGGTGCCACCAAGTACACGGCGCTGGACGGCACGGCGGAGCTGAAGGCCGCGATCATCGCGAAGCTCGAGCGCGAGAACGGGCTGCGATACGAGCCCGCCGAGATCACGGTGGGCGCCGGCGCCAAGCAGGTGATCCACAACGCCCTGATGGCGACGCTGGACGAGGGCGACGAGGTCATCATCGCCGCGCCTTACTGGACCTCCTATGCCGATATGGTGCGGATCGCCGGCGGCGTGCCGGTCGCCGTCGCGGGGCGGGAGGAGAACGGCTTCCGCCTGGATGCCGGGGATCTGGAGCGTGCCATCACGCCGCGCACCCGCTGGCTGATGCTGAACTCGCCCTCCAACCCGACCGGCGCGGCCTATTCGGCAGCCGACTACCGGCCCCTGCTGGATGTGCTTCTGCGTCACCCGCAGGTCTGGCTGATGTCGGACGAGATTTACGAGCACCTGTGCTACGGGAATTTCGTCGCCGTCTCCCCCATGCGCCTTGAACCGGCGCTGCGGGAGCGGGCGCTGCTGGTCAACGGTGTCTCCAAGAGCTTCGCCATGACCGGCTGGCGCATCGGCTACGGGGCCGGCCCGGCACCGCTGATCCGTGCCATGGCGGTGGTGCAGAGCCAGAGCACCTCCAACCCCAGCTCCGTTTCCCAGGCCGCCGCCGTGGAGGCGCTGAACGGGCCGCAGGAGGTGCTGGCCGAGCGCCGTGCCTCCTTCGCGCGCCGCCGGGACCTGGTCGTGGCGGCGCTGAACGCCATTCCCGGCCTGCATTGCCGCCCGCCGGAGGGCGCCTTCTACACTTTCGCGAGCTGCGCCGGCGTGATCGGCCGCAGCACCCCCGCCGGCACCGTGCTGCGCACCGATGCCGATTTCTGCCGCTACCTGCTGGAGGAACACGACGTGGCCGTCGTTCCCGGTTCCATCTTCGGCCTGGCGCCGTATTTCCGCATCTCCTACGCCACGGCGGAAGCCGAGCTGCGGACAGCCATGGCGCGAATTTCCGCCGCCGTGGAGGCGCTGCGGTGAGCGGCGCGGCGGCACCCCGCACGGGCGGGCAGATCCTCGTCGCGCAACTCCTGGCGCAGGGCGTGGAGCGCGTGACCTGCGTGCCGGGCGAGAGCTACCTGGCCGTGCTCGACGCGCTGCATGACGCCGCGATCGACGTCATCACCTGCCGCCAGGAAGGCGGCGCGGCGATGATGGCCGAGGCCTATGGCAAGCTGACCGGCCGCCCCGGGATCTGCTTCGTCACGCGCGGGCCCGGCGCCACCAACGCCTCCTGCGGCGTGCATGTGGCGATGCAGGATTCGACGCCGATGGTCCTCTTCGTCGGCCAGGTGGCGCGCGAGATGCGCGAGCGCGAGGCCTTCCAGGAGCTGGATTACCGCGCCGTCTTCGGCACCATGGCCAAGTGGGCGACCGAGATCGACACGGCGGACCGCATCCCCGAGATGGTCTCCCGCGCCTTCCGCATGGCCATGCAGGGCCGCCCCGGCCCCGTTGTCATCGCCCTGCCGGAGGATATGCTGACGGAGATGGCGGCGGTGGCCGATGCGCCGCGCGTCGAGCCTGCCGTCGCCGCGCCGGCCGCCGCGGATATCGAGGCGCTGGGCGAGCATCTGCGCGGCGCGCGCAAGCCGTTGGTCATCCTCGGCGGCTCGGGCTGGGACGAGGCGGCGGTGGACGCGATGGCGGGCTTCGCCGAGCGCTGGTCGCTGCCCGTCTGCACCTCCTTCCGCCGCGCCGACCGCTTCCGCTGGGACCATCCCTGCTACGCCGGCGACCTCGGCATCGGCCCCAATCCGCATCTGTCCGCCATGGTGCGGGAGGCGGACCTGCTGCTGCTGGTCGGCGGCCGCATGTCCGAGATGCCCTCCAACTCCTATGAGCTTCTGGACATCCCGGTCCCCCGGCAGAAGCTCATCCACGTGCATCCTGGCGCCGAGGAACTGGGCCGTGTCTACGCGCCGGTGCTGGCCATCCAGGCGGCGCCGCGCAGCTTCGCGCCAGCCCTGGCCGCGCTCTCCCCCGATGCCACGCCTGCCTGGGCCGATGCGACGGCGGCGGCGCATGCCTCCTATCTGGAATTCTCCGGCAAGGCCCGCAGCCTGCCGGGCGATTTTCAGTACGGCGAGGTGCTGCGCTGGCTGAACGAGCGCCTGCCGGCGGATACCATGCTTTGCAACGGCGCGGGCAACTTCGCGGGCTGGATGCACCGCCACTGGCGCTTCAAGCAGCTCGGCACGCAGCTCGCGCCCACCTCCGGCTCCATGGGCTATGGCGTGCCGGCGGCGGTGATGGCCGCGGGGCACAGGCCGGGCAGCACCGCCATCGCCATTGCCGGCGACGGTGACTTCCTGATGAACGGGCAGGAATTCGCGACCGCCGTGCAGCATGGCATTCCCGCCATCATCGTCGTCATCGACAATGGCATGTACGGCACCATCCGGATGCACCAGGAGCGTGATTACCCTGGCCGCATCTCCGCCACGCGCCTGACCAACCCCGATTTCGCGGCCTATGCCCGCGCCTTCGGCGGGCATGGCGAGACGGTGCGGCGCACGGAGGAATTCGCTCCCGCCTTCGAGCGGGCGCTGGCCTCCGGCAAGCCCGCCATCCTGCACTGCTTCCTCGACCCGCGCGCCCGCTCGGTGGGCCGGGACATGCCGGAAGGCCAGCCGCTGTGACACGCCATGTCGCGGTGATCGGCGCCGGCATCGAAGGCACCGCGAGCGCGGTGGAGCTGCTGCGCGCCGGCCACCGCGTCACCCTGCTCGACCCCGGCAAGCCCGGGGGAGAGCAGGCGGCGAGCTTCGGCAACGCGGGCTGGCTTTCCTCCCATTCCGTGCTGCCGCCGAGCGGGCCGGGTCTCTGGCG
The DNA here is from genome assembly GCF_014490445.1 of Pseudoroseomonas ludipueritiae. Lineage (GTDB taxonomy): Bacteria > Pseudomonadota > Alphaproteobacteria > Acetobacterales > Acetobacteraceae > Pseudoroseomonas > Pseudoroseomonas ludipueritiae. The sequence continues at coordinate 77,188 of NZ_JACTUZ010000005.1, forward strand.
CAAGCTGCCGGGCTGGCTGAGCGACCCGCTGGGGCCATTGGCCGTGCGCTGGAGCCGCCTGCCGGCCGCGCTGCCCTGGTTGCTGCGCTACATCGCCGCCGGTTCCAGCGAGGCCAAGCTGCTGCGCATCGCGCAGTCCCTGCGGCCGCTGCTCAAGGATTCCGCGCTGCTTCATACGGCGCTGGCGCGCGAGGCCGGCGTGCCGGAACTGATCGAGCAGCGCGGCGTGATGCATGTCTTCACCTCCCGCGCCGAATTCGAGGCGGAGGCGATGGGCTGGCGCATCCGCCGGCAGGTCGGCATCGGCTGGACCGAGCTGGAAGGCCCGGCGCTGCGCGCGGCGGAGCCGGAACTGGACCCCGCCTATACCTTCGCGGTGCTGGTGGAGGAGGCGGGGCGCTGCCTCTCGCCCGGCGCCTATGTGGCGGCGCTGGCCGCCCATGCCGTGCAACAGGGCGCGGTGCTGCGCCCGGTCGCCGCGCGGGGCCTTCGTATCGAGGGCGGGCGGTTGCGCGGGGTGGCACTGGCCGATGGCTCGGCGCTGGACTGCGACGCGGCGGTGATCTGCTGCGGCGCCCGCTCCACGCCCCTGGCCGCTCAGGCCGGGGACCGCGTGCCGCTGGAAAGCGAGCGCGGCTACCATGTCATGATCCGCGGCACCAATATCGGCCCCAACCACTCGATGAGCCTCTCGCGCGCCAAGATGGTGGTGAACCCGATGCGGGACGGGCTTCGGGCGGCGGGGCAGGTGGAGATCGCGGGCCTTGAGGCCGCCCCCAACTGGAAGCGTGCCGAAATCCTGCGCGACCATCTGCGGAAAAGCTTTCCCGCCTTGCCGGCCGACCTGCCGCTGGACCGGGTCAGTGTCTGGATGGGCCACCGGCCCAGCACGCCGGATGGCTTGCCTTGCCTTGGCCCCGCCAGCGCCACGCCGGACGTGGTGCATGCCTTCGGCCATGGCCATGTCGGCCTCGTGGCGGGGGCGCGCACCGGGCGTGTGGTGGCGCAACTGCTCTCCGGCCAGGTCCCCGAAGTTGCGCTGGAAGCCTTCTCGGCACGGCGCTTCCGATGACCGGCCCCGTCCCGAACAGACCGTGTCAAGCGGCAGGGGCGGCAACACGGCGCACGGCCTCTCCACCTTGCCAGGGATGACCGTTCATGAAGCAGCGCTTTCTTTCTCTTCTCGCTGGCTGCGCGAGATCGGCGCCTTCCGCGATGATGCCCTTGCCTGCCTCGGCACAGGGCGATGCCACAAGGCGCGTGGCGCCCTGGCCTGTGGCACCTCGGCCGGCCCGTCGGGTTTCGCCGTGCTGAACCGGCGCGGTGAATATACCGGGCTCTGCTCGGATATCCGCCGTGCCATCGCGGCAGCGCTGCCGGGCGGTGTGAACAAGGCGCGCTTCGTCACCACCACCTCGGCCAACCGGCTGACGGCGCTGCGGAAGGGCGGGATCGACATCCTGTCCTTCAACACCACTCGGGCGCAGCCGCGCATGGTCAGCTACTTCCATGCCGGGCTGCGCCCGCGCGTGCCTGGGAAGCCCTGACCTTTGGCGGCGCGCGATATGCCCCGCCCACCAAGACCACAGGCGCAACGACGCCAGAACACCGCACGGCTTCTACTGTCTCGTAAAAGGAACGGTACCGAATGCTCCGCTTCACCTTACCGCTGCTGGCGTTGCTGATGCCGGCGATTCCCGGCGCCCAGGCGCAGGAGGCTTCCTGGCCCTCGCGTCCCATCACCATCCTGGGCGGCTTTCCCAGCGGCGCCGGCACCGACATCTATGCCCGCAAGCTGGCCGAGCCGCTGAGCCAAGTGCTGAACGTGCCTGTGGTGGTGGAGCCGCGCACCGGCGCCGGCGGCAATATCGCCTCCGACATCGTCGCCAAGGCGCGGCCGGATGGCTATACGCTGCTGCTGGCTACCGCCGGCACGCATGCCATCAATGCGGCGCTCTACAGCAAGCTGCCCTTCGACGCCTTCAACGACGTCACCCATATCGCACTGCTGGGCGATGTGCCCAATGTGCTGCTGGTGAATCCGCAGAAGAACCCTGATATCCGCACCTGCCAGGACCTGCTGGCGGCAGCGCGGGCGCGGCCCGGGCAGTTGAACTACAGCTCCACCGGCAATGGCGCTTCCTCGCACCTGTCTGCCGTGCAGCTCTCCAGTGCCGCGGGCATCGACGTGCTGCATGTCCCCTATCGCGGGCAGGGGCCGGCGATGACGGCGCTGCTCTCCGGCGATGTCACCTTCTTCTTCAATCAGAGCGGCCCCTCCATCGCCGCCGTGCAGCAGGGCCAGGCCCGGGCGCTGGCGGTTTCCACCGAGCGCCGGCTGCCGCCGCTGCCGGATGTGCCGACGGCGGCGGAAGCCTGCGGCCTGCCGGGCTTCGTCACCAGCACCTGGTACGGGCTCATCGCGCCTCCCGGCCTGCCGGCCGAGATCCAGGCGCGGCTGAGCCGGGAAGTCACCCGCATCATCAGCCAGCCGGCCTTCCGGGATTGGCTGGTCACCTCGCAGGGCATCACCCCGCCGGTCGATCCGTCGCCCGCGGCCTTCCGCAAGATCCATGAGCAGGACATCGCCAGCTGGGCCGCCGTGGTGAAGCAGTCCGGCGCGACGGTGGACTGACCTCGCCTTTCGTCAGACGGGGGAAGGCTCCGCCTTCTCCCCGAACGCCATCGGGCAAGCGATGCCCGCGCATCATGGGCGCCACGCGGCCCGGGCGGCGGATTCTTCATCCCGTCTCTTTCTTTGGCCCGGCACCCGTGATGCAGCAGAGGACGCGCCGCCGTGAGACATGACCTTCTATGGCTATCGGCCGATGACGTTGCCGCCTGCGGCCTGTCGCCAGCCGCCATGAACGATGCTGTCGAGGCCGCATTCAAGGCGGTTGCGGCTGGCGAGGCCCGCACGCGGCCGGCACTCTCCATCCCCGTCGGCGGCCCTTCCAGCTTTCGCGCGAAAGGTGGCGTGATCAATGCCGAGGGCTTCGGCGCGGTGAAGTGGTATGGCTACTTCCCCCGGAACGCCGCGGCTGGTCAGGCCGAGTACCGGCCCCTGATCCTGCTCAACGAAACCGAGACCGGCTTCCCCGTGGCCGTCATCAATGGCGAATGGATCACCGCCACGCGCACGGCGGCGATCAGCGCCGTGGGAGCCAAGTACCTTTCGCGCCCGGGCAGCGACACGGTTGCCTTCATCGGCTGCGGCACGCAGGCGCGATCGAACCTGGAGGCCCTGCGGGCCGTGCGGCCGCTGCGCCGCGCCCTTCTCTGCGGCAACCGCCCCGAAACCACCGCCGCCTTTGCCGACTTCGTCCGCGCCAGGGGATTGCAGGCCGAGGTCATCCCCGACCCCCGCGACGCGCTGCGCGAGGCCGATATCGTCGTCAGCACCGTGCCGCGCCTGGCGAAGCGCACGCATTTCCTGGATGCGGACTGGATGGCGCCGGGCGGCTTTGCTTCCATGGTCGATTCAGGCGTGGCCTGGGATGGCGCGACGATGGGCGCCTTCGATATCCGCTTCTCGGATGACGTCGAGCAATCGGAGGGCCATGCCGAGAAGGGCGACGCCGTGACGACCTATCAGGGCAGCCTGGCCCAGGCCGTGAGCGGCGCGTCCGGCCGCGGCCATGCATCGCAAAGGCTGGCCCTCATCTTCTCCGGAACGGGGCTGGCGGATGCGGCGGCGGCCATCGCTGTTTATCGCGCCGCGCAGGCACTTGGCCTGGGGCGTCGTCTGCCGCTTTGAGCTTCGGCAGTGGCGCCGGCGGGTTCAGAGCCGGCTTGTCCTGGGCAGGAGCGGGTTGATGGCGGCCTCACGCGCGCTCAGGCTGCCGGCTGGTAGAAGAGGGCCATGAGCATGGAGCCGGCCAAGTCCCCCATCTTTGGCCATCTGGCCAGCAATGGCCCTCGTCCCGCCCCGGGCGAGGAATGCTTCCACGATCTGCTGACCGCCGCTGGCGGCGCCCGGGTCGAGCGCATCCTCTCGCTTGGCGCCGCCAGCCCGCCAGGCTTCTGGTACGAGCAGGATTGGGACGAATTCGTGCTGGTGCTGTCCGGTGCCGCCGTGCTGGCTTTCCAGGATGGCCGTGAGCACCGGCTGGAAGCCGGGGACTACGCCATTCTGCCCGCCTTCTGCCGCCATCGGGTCGCCTGGACGGACCCGGCCAGGGAGACCCTCTGGCTCGCTGTCCATATGCCGCCGGGCGCGGCCGCGCCCGGCGGGCAAGACTGAGATGCCCTGGCCACCCGCTGGTGGCGGGAATGGCCGCGCGCCTTACGCGGACCGGCGGAAGCTCAGCCAGGCCAAGGGGATCTGCGCCAGCAGCGTGGCGGCGGCATTGAGCTTGAAGGCGGTGCCCATGCTGCCGGACATCAGCGACACCGCGCCGAAGAGCGGTGGGCCGATGATATAGCCCACGAAGATCAGGATGGTGCCGCCCGCCATGGTCTCGGCGATCATGCCGGGGGGCGCGCGGCGCGCCATCTCGGCATTCTGCACGCCGTTCCAGCTGGAAACGGCGATGCCTGCGACGGCCGCGAGCAGGAAGAGGCTCCAGACCGGCCAGTGCGGGCCGCTGAGGGCCAGGACGCCGGTGGTCGCCGCCGAGGCGAGGCAGCAGAGGCGGAGCACGGTGAGGCCGGGCATCAGCCGGTCCGACACCCAGCCCAGCAGCATGCGGCCGCCGATGGAGACCGTCTGCATGGTGGCGAAGAGGGCGCCGGCGAGGGACAGCGAGAAATCCAGCTCGATGGCCGCGTAGGTGACGAGGAAGGCGAACCAAGCCCCCTGGCCGATGGCCATGAAGCAGCCGGCGAGGCCGACAGGAACGAGGCCCGGCGCCTTGCCCAGCACGGTGAGGGGACGGGTGAGGTTGCTGGGCGAGAGGAAGGTGGCCAGGCTCAGGCGGCGGCTGCGGTCCCGGTTCGCATCCAACTGGTCGCGCATGGGCTGCACGGCGAGGATGGTGAGCACAGGCAGCAGGGCGATGGCCAGGATGGCGCCCTGCCAACCCAGGCTGGCGGCAGCCAGCGGCAGGATGAGCCCCGCGAGCACGCCGCCTAGCGGCACGCCGGCCTGCTTGACGGAGAAAAGCAGGTTGCGGTGCTGAGGCGGGGAAAGGCGTTGCAGGATGTCGCCCCCGCCGGAAACCGATGGGCCGTAGCAGAGGCCCATCAGGAAGCTGCCGGCCAGAGCGGCGAGGTTCAGCGGCAGCGTGAGCATCAGCGCGCCGATGACGCCGACGGCCATGCCTGCCTGCAGGCTGCGAATGGAGCCCAGGCGGTAGATCAGCGGCGTGCCAGCCATCAGGAAGACCACCGACCCCGCCGTGTTGAGCGAGGCAAGCCAGCCGATCATGTCCGTGGACCAGCCATGGGCGGCCAGCATGGGCGGTGCGAGGGTGGCGGCGATGCGGGAGAGGATGGTGGCCGTGGTCTGGATGACCAGCACGGCGGCAAGGGGGGCAATCCAGGACATCTTGCCGGCCATTCTCGGCCTGTGGCCGGAAATGGAAAGCCCAGGGCGGCGAGAAAGGCCTGGGGCGGTGCCGAAAGAGCCCGATGCCAGGGCTTCGCCGCTCGCCACCACACGTCAGCAAAAGGGTGGAGGCATTTGCAGTGGCTCAGGCGCAAGCCGCCTCGGCGAGTCCCGCCTCCAGGACGTTGCGCCAGGGTTCAGCCAATGAAGCGCACCACCTGCAGCGCCACCCAGTCCAAGAGCCGCAGCGGCCAGGCGGCGGGGGAGGCTTCCTCCAGCGCCACCAAAGGCGCGGTCGCGAGGACCTGCCCGTCCCGGATCGCCTCGGCCTTGCCGAGCACGGCGCCGCGTGGCAGCGGCGCGAAGGGCGCGGGCTCATCCAGGGTGACGCGAAGCTCGGCCTCCACGCCGGCTGGTAGCACCACCCGCTGCGTCCGCTCCACGCCCAGCGCCACCTCGCCCTCGGCGGAGCCATGCACGCGCAGGCGCTGCAATTCCCGCCCGGCGGTCAGAACCTCGGCGATGTGGAAGGCGCTGCCGGCGTAATCCAGCAGCAGTTCGGCGCCGCGGGCCCGCTCGGCCTTGGAAGGCGTGCCGAGCAGGATGGCGATCAGGTCGCGCTCCTGCCCCGTGGCGCCCAGCACGCGGCGGCGGGCGGAGATGATGATGTTGTAGCCGGCGGCCCTGGTGTGGCCGGTCTTCAGCCCATCCACCGAGGCGTCGCGGGTGAGCAGCGGATTGGTGGCTTCCTTCTGGAACTGCTGGAAGGTGAAGCGCGGCGCGTTGGTGATGGCATAGACCTGCGGGAAGTCCCGGTCGAAGGCCAGCGTCAGGCGCAGCAGGTCCTCGGCGGTGGTGTAGTGGCTGGGGCCGGACACGCCCGAGGGGTTGTTGAAATGCGTCCCCGCCATGCCGAGGCGGGCCGCCGTGGCATTCATCCGCGCGACGAAGGCCTCCTCGCTGCCTTCCACCGCGCTGGCCAGGGTGATGGCGGCATCATTGGCCGAGACGATCAGCAGCCCCTCGACCAGCGCCAGCAGGGGGAGGCGGTTGCCCGGCCGCAGGTACATGCGGGTTTCGTCCGCCTTCACGCGGCGCACCGCCTCCGGCGCCGTCATCAGCTGCTGCCAGCGCAGCCGCCCGTCGCGCACTGCCTCAAATACCACATAGGCGGTCATCAGCTTGGTCAGCGAGGCTGGCTCCCAGCGCTGGCCGGGGTTGGAGGCGGCCAGGATCTCGCCCGCGGCGCGGTCATAGACGAGCCAGGAAGCCGCGGGCACGGCGGGGGGCGGCAACTGCGCCCGGGCCGGCGCTGCGGCCAGGCTGAGGCAGGTCAGCAGCAAGAAGAAGGGGCGCGGCAGGTGGAACATGGCGGCGGAAACTAGGCGGTACGGCCCCCGGCCGCCATCCGTCTTCCGGTTGCGAAACGCCACCCGGGCATCCCGCCCCGCCGAAGATTGACAGATGCGTGGCTCCCGGCCGATAAGCGCGCCCTCCCTTGCGGGAGAGAGAGGCATCTGCCTCCGCCGAAGGCGCAAACTCCCATAATCGCTCAGGCATAGAGTACCGCAGGGATATCGTGTGCCGTCTGGAGAGAGGCCGGAACGCCGCCCATAGCGCGTTCAGGCCCACCGAAGGGGCAGGCTCCATCCGTGGGGCTGAAACTCTCAGGTAAAAGGACAGCGGGAGAGGCACACCAGGACGCGCGGCTCGGCGTGCCCTGGCTCTATCCGGAGCCGCTCTCCCATGGATTCGCCCGTGCCTTCAGCATCCCTCCTGGCCGCCATCTACCTGGTGGCCATCACCGCCGAGGCCATGTCCGGTGCGCTCGCCGCCGGGCGGCGCAACATGGACATCTTCGGCGTCGCCGTCATCGCCTTCGTGACCGCGCTGGGCGGCGGCACCATCCGCGACCTGACCCTTGGCCGCTTTCCCATCGGCTGGACCCAGCATCCGGAATACGTCTACCTGGTGATCTCCGCCGGGCTGCTGACCACGGTGGTTGCGTCCTTCATGGGCAACCTGAAGCGCGTCTTCCTGGTGCTGGACGCCATGGGGCTGGTGGCTTTCTCGCTGATCGGCTGCAGCGTCGCGCTGAAGATGGACTACCCGACCATCGTCGTCATCATGTCCGGCATGATCACCGGCATCTGCGGCGGCATCCTGCGCGACGTGCTGTGCAACCAGGTGCCGGTGGTGTTCCGGCGGGAACTCTATGCCAGCGTCTCGCTCGCGGTCTGCGCGCTGTTCCTCAGCCTGCGCGCGCTGGGCATCGATACCGACCTCAACACCGCGATCAGCTTCACCGCTGGCCTGACGCTCCGCCTCCTGGCGATCTGGGGCGGCTGGAGGCTGCCGGTCTTCTCCTACCACCAGCGCTGGGAATAGGCGGGGAAACCCGCCGCCGGTCAGCCGGCCGCCTCCCGTGCCTGCCGGGCCATCCTTGCCAGGAGGGCACGCAGCGCCCCCGGGTCCCGTACCGGCTCGGGGAAGGGGATGCGCAGCGGCGGTTGGCCTTCCAGCAGCAGGTCCATCCCATCCGGATCCAGGCCCGTCAGCCGCCAGGGGCCGGGGATGGCGCCGGCCATCCGGGTGGCGTAGAGGCCGACCGCCTCGGCATGGTCGGCGTTCATATGCGCCACGGCCTCCGGCTCGGCGGCCAGCAGGGGCCCGGCGTCCGTCAGGTCGGTCAGCAGCGCCTCGGGCGGCAGTTCCGGGGCACGGCCGAAGCCCGCCACCAGATGCGCTGCCCGCGGCCGCACCCGCCAGAAGCCGAAATCCGGAAAATCGACATAAAGCGCCGCCTTCGGGTGCCGGGCCAGGAAGCGGCCCCGCAGGTGCGGCGCCGCCGCCCGCTCCACGGTGCCGGAGAGGGTCAGGCGCGGATGCGCCAACGGGTCGCCCTTGCCGCCACGCGCCAGCAGCAGCGACACACGGCCATCCGCCGCCATGTTGCGGCTGTGCAGCGCGAGACGCGACGCCAGAAGCAGCGGCGATCCATCGAAATCCGTGGCCATCGTGACCAGCGAGACGAAAGGATGCCCGCCCGCCGGGTCCAGCGTGGCCAGGGAGGCGGTCAGCGCCTCCCGCAGCAGGGCACGGGCCAGGGCGGGGTGGTCGCCGGCGCCTGGCTCGGGCAGGCGCTCGGCACGCGGGGTGATGGAGGGGCCTTCGGTGCTCATGCGCCGCATCCTGCCACGGGCGCGGGGCGGCCGCACTCGTGAGTTCGGCTGCTCGATCTGCCGGTTGACGCGTAGAAGAGCACCCGTCACATCTCGGGTTTGGTGGCAAGAAGCATGGCGCCGCCACGCGGGGCAGGATGCCGATGCCCTGCCGCGCTTCTGCCAGCCCCGCCACGGTCAGGGTCTGCCGCGCCTGATAACGCATGGGGGAGGGTGAGGCCCTGGCTGTTGGCAAGATCCTCCACCACTTCCCGCGACCTGGCCATCATCACCAGCGGGTGGCGTGTCATCAGGCGCAACCCGGCGCGCGGGCGGCTGGGCAGCAGGTCCGGCGGATTCGGACCCCAGGCCGAATTTCACGTCCTGCGCCCGCACGTCGGAGGCGCCGCCGTTGCCGCGCCAAAAGCGCCGATACTGATGACATCCCGCGCGAGATTCTCGATATGTCGGCGCAGGATGCTGCCCGGCTGCGCGCCAGCGGCGTGATCTGAACCAGGGGAACCGCCCGATGCCCGCCTATACCGCGCCGGTCGACGACATGATCTTCGTGCTGGGAGAGTTGCTGGACGCGCCCGCCGTGCTGGCGCCCCTGGGCGGGGAAGAGGTGCCGCTCTCCCTGATGGCCGAGGTGCTGAGTGAGGCCGGGCGCTTCTGCGAGAAGGTGGCCCAGCCCATCAACCGCAGCGGCGACGAGGAAGGCTGCGTGCTGGAGAATGGCGCCGTCCGCACGCCGAAGGGCTTTCCCGAAGCCTATGCGGCCTTCGTGGAGGGCGGCTGGCCGGGCCTGTCCCACGCGCCGGAACATGGCGGGCAGGGGCTGCCGCGCGTGCTGCAGGTGCTCTTCGACGAGATGCTGTCCTCAGCCAATTTCTCCTTCGGGCTTTATCCGGGCCTGACGCGCGGCGCTGTGGAGGCCATCGGGCGCCATGCCGATGCCGGCCTGAAGGAAGCCTACCTGCCGCCCATGGTGGAAGGCCGCTGGATGGGCGCCATGGCGCTGACCGAGGCCCAGGCCGGCACCGACCTCGGCCTGCTGCGCGCGAAGGCGGAGCCGCAGGTGGATGGCAGCTACCACGTCACCGGCAGCAAGATCTTCATCAGTGCCGGTGATCATGACCTGGCTGAGAACATCATCCACCTGGTGCTGGCGCGGTTGCCGGATGCGCCGCCGGGGGTGAAGGGCATCAGCCTCTTCCTGGTGCCGAAGTTCCTGCCGGATGCCGAAGGGCGCCCCGGGCAGCGCAACGGCGTCTCGGTGGGTTCGATCGAGCACAAGATGGGCATCAAGGCCTCCGCCACCTGCGTCATGAACTATGACGAGGCCACCGGCTGGCTGGTCGGCGCGCCGCACCAGGGCCTGCGCGCCATGTTCACCATGATGAATGCGGAGCGGCTCTTTGTGGGCATCCAGGGCCTCGGCATCGCGGAAGCCGCCTACCAGGGTGCCAGCGCCTATGCGCGGGAGCGGCTGCAGGGCCGTGCGCCGGGAGCCGCCGCAGGTGGCGCGCAGCCCATCCTGGTACACCCGGATGTCCGGAAGATGCTGCTCAGCATCAGGGCCTTCGCCGAAGCCGGCCGCGCGCTGGCAGCCTGGACGGCGCTGGAGATGGAGAAAGCCGCGCGCCACCCGGACCCTGCCGCCCGTGCCCGCGCCGATGGCATGGTGGCGCTGCTGACACCGGTCATCAAGGCCGCCTTCACCGACCTCGGCTTCGAGGCGGCGGTGCAGGGGCAGCAGGTCTTCGGCGGCCATGGCTATGTGCGTGAATGGGGGATGGAGCAACTGGTGCGCGATGCCCGCATCGCGCAGATCTATGAAGGCACCAATGGCGTGCAGGCCATGGACCTGGTGGGCCGCAAGCTGACGATGGATGGCGGCGCCCTGCCGCGCGCCTTCTTCGCCGAGATCCGCGACAGCCTCGCCGCCCATGCCGCCTCGGAATTCGCCACCCCCGTGCTGGAAGCGCTGAGCCGGCTGGAAGCCGCCACGGAGGCCCTGGCCGCCCGCGCCGCCGCCGACCCCGCCGAGACTGGCGCGGCGGCCACCGATTACCTGCGCTTCTTCGCGCTGGTGGCGCTGGGCTGGATGTGGGCACGCATGGCGCTGCTGCCCTCCGCGCCCCCGGCCAAGCAGGCGGTGGCGCGCTTCTTCATGGCGCGCGTGCTGCCGCAGACCGTGGCGCTGGAGCTGGCCCTGAAGGCCGGCGCCGCGCCCCTGATGGCGCTGGAGGAAGCCGCCTTCTGATCCATGCGCGGGCAGCACAGATGTTGTGCTGCCCCTGCCCGTGCCCGCCCCGCGCGGTTGCCCATAACACTGCGGCAAGCCTTCGGGAGGAGATTTGCCATGGGCGCCGCTGCGGGAATGCCGCCTCTGACGGGGTTGCGCGTACTGGACTTCACCCGCGTCATCGCCGGGCCTTACCTCACCATGATGCTGGCCGATCTGGGCTGCGAGGTCATCAAGGTGGAAAGTCCGGCCTATGGCGACGATACCCGCCTGAGCCAGCCGCCGGGCAGGGGCGGTGAATCCGCGATCTTCATGGGCCTCAACCGCCACAAGCGCAGCGTGGTGCTGGACCTTGCCCGCCCGGAGGGCCGCGACTTGGCCCGCCGCCTGGCGCTGGAATGCGACGTGCTGGTGGAGAACTTCCGCCCCGGCGCCATGCAGCGCCTCGGCCTGGATGACGCGGCGCTGCGGGAGGCGCATCCGGAGCTGATCTATTGCTCCATCTCCGGCTATGGCCACCACAGCCGCTTCCGCGACATCCCGGGCTATGACCCCATCGCCCAGGCCGAAACCGGACTGATGTACATGACTGGCGATGCCAGCATGCCGCCGATCCGCTCCGGCGGCTCCGTCATCGATGTGCTGACGGGCATGCATGCCGGCATGGGCATCCTGGCGGCGCTGCATGCGCGGGCACAGACGGGGCAGGGGCAGTTTGTTGATCTCTCGCTCTACGACACGGCGCTATCCTCCCTTGGCTTCATCACGCAGGGGCCGCTGCTGACGGGGCGCGATCCGCAGCGGCTGGGCAATACCTCCTTCTTCATGGCACCCAACGGTGTCTATTCCTGCGCCGATGGCGATGTGATGATCAGCGCCGGCAACAACCGCCTCTTCGCCCGGCTCTGCGAGGGGCTGGGCCTGCCGGAAATGCCCTGCGACCCGCGCTTCAACAGCAACGCCGCGCGCCTGACCAACCTGGAAGCGATGAACGCCATGCTTTCCGCTCGCCTCGGCCAGAAGCCGCGCGAGGAATGGGTGGTGAAGCTGCGGCAGGTGGGCGTGCCGATCGGCGCCGTGCGGACGCCGCTGCAGGCTCTGTCCGCCGTGGAAACCGAGGCCAGCGGCATGTTGCATGAGGTGGAGCACCCGGCAGCCGGCACGATGCGCACGGTGGGCAACGCGATCCATCTTTCCGGCACGCCTCTACGCGCCCCGGCCCCGGCGCCCGTGCTGGACCAACATACGGACGGGGTGCTACGGGATGTCCTGGGGCTGGAGCCGGAGGAGATCACCCGGTTGCGCCAGGAAGGGACCACTGGCCCGGCGCGCCAGCCTGCCGCGGCGGAGGCCTGAAAACATGACGCCGCCACGCTGCGTGATTCTTGACGACTACCAGGATGCCGCCCTGCGCTCGGCCGATTGGTCCAGCCTGGAAGGCCGCGTGCGGGTCGAGCCCCTGCGCGAGCATCTCTCCCCCGAGGAACTGCCCGCCGCCATCGGCGATGCCCAGATCGTGGTGGCGATGCGGGAGCGCACGCGCTTTGATGCTGCTACCCTGGCCCAACTGCCGGCACTGAAACTGCTGATCACCACCGCCATGCGCAACGCCTCCATCGACATGGCGGCGGCGGCGGCGCGCGGCATCACCGTCTGCGGCACCCCCAGCGTGCCCAACCCGACACCGGAACTGACCTGGGGCCTGCTGCTGGCCCTGGCCCGGCAGATCCCGCAGGAGCACGCCAATCTGCGTGCCGGCGGCGCCCAGTGGCAGACCAGCCTGGGCTTTGACCTGGCGCGCAAGACCATCGGCATCATCGGGCTTGGCAATATCGGGCAGGTGGTCGCCCGCTATGCCCGCGCCTTCGACATGTCCGTCCTGGCCTGGAGCCCCAACCTGACGGCGGAGCGTTGCGAGGCCGCCGGCGCGCGCCTCGCGCCCTCCCTGGACGCGCTGATGTCGGAGTCCGATGTGGTGACGCTGCACATGGTGCTGGCGCCTAGCACACGCGGCATGATCGGCGCGCGGGAGATCGGGCTGATGAAGCCGGATGCGCTGCTGGTGAATACCTCGCGCGGGCCGCTGGTGGATGCGGCGGCCTTGCAGGCGGCGCTGCGGGAAGGCCGCATCGGCGGCGCCGCGCTGGATGTCTTCGAGGAAGAGCCGCTGCCGGCCGGCAGCCCCTGGCGCAGCCTGCCGAACCTCGTGACCACGCCGCATCTCGGCTATGTCAGCGCGCGCAACTACGGCCAGTATTTCACCGGCGTCGTCGAGAATATCGATGGCTGGCTGCGCGGCAGCCCGGTGCGGGTTCTCGCCGCGCCAGGCTGACCGCCTGCGGCTCAATCGAGCCGCAGGTTCCGCTCCTTCACCAGCTTGCCCCAGGAGGCGCGCTCCGAGGCCAGCTTCGCCGTGAACTCGGCGGGGCCGAGGTAGCGCGGCTCCAGCCCGCCGCGGATCAGCTTCTCCTGCGTCGCGGGGTCTTCCACCGCGGCGCGCACATCCCGGGCGATGCGGTCCCGCAGTGCCTCCGGCAGGCCCTTGGGGCCGATGAAGCCGTACCAGGTCTCGGAATCCATCGGCACGCCGGATTCGCGGATGGTGGGCACCTCCGGCATGTCCGCGCCCCGCGTGGCGCGGCCGCTGGCCAGTGCCTTCAGCTTGCCTTCCCGCACGAAGCTCATGGTGCCGGCGGTGTCGAAGACCGCATCGACATTGCCGGCCATCAGGTCCGTGATGGCGGGGGCGGAGCCGCGATAGGGCACATGCGTCATCTGGAAGCCGGCCTGGCTCGCCAGCATCTCCGCCGCCGTATGCGTGCTGCTGCCGACGCCGGAGGAGCCGAAGCTGACCCCGCCGCGCGTGCGCTTGGCATAGGCGATGAACTCCTGCAGATCATTCGCCGGCAGATCCTTGCGGATATAGAGCACGCCGACGGAAATGCCGATCTGCGCGATGGGCACCATGGCACTGGGGTCGAAGGTCAGGTCCCGCATCATCAGCGGGTTCATGACGAAGCCGAAGGCCGTCAGCAGCAACGCATAGCCGTCCGGCGCCGCCTGCGATGCAGCGGCGGTGCCGATCATGGTTCCGCCGCCGGGGCGGTTGTCCACCACCACGCCATGCTTCCACACCGCCGAAAGCGGCTGGCTGATGGCACGGGCATAGATATCCGTGGGCCCACCGGCCGCATAGGGCACGATGAGCTGCACGGGGCGGCTGGGGAAATCCGCCTGCGCCCGCACAGGGCGCGCGGCGGCCAGCCCGGCCGCACCCAGCAGCAGGGCCAGACCGCGTCTTCGCAACATGGTCCTGCTTCCCTCAGCGGCCGACAAAGACCGGCGCGCGCTTTTCCAAAGTAGCGCGGCGGGCTTCCTGCGCGTCCTCGGTACGGGAGAGGGCGACGGTGAAATCCTGCTCCATCCGATAGGCGTCGCGCGGCGGCATCAGGTCGGCGATGTCGCAGGAGCGCTTGGCATAGCCGATGGCCAGCGGGCTCTTGGAGGCGATGGTGGCGGCTATGGCCATGGCCTCCGGCATTAGCTTCTCCTGCGGCAGCACGGCCTCGATGACATTCATGCGGTAGAGCTCGCTGGCCGGGACGCGCTTGCCGGTGAAAAACAGATGCCGCATGTGGGAGCGCCCCAGCAGGCTCTTCAGCATCGCGGCGCCGCCGGCCAGGCCGACATCGATCTCGGGCATGCCGAAGACGGCTTCCTCGGCGGCCAGCATGATGTCGCAATGCGCCATCAGCGCGAAGCCGAGGCCCAGCGCCGCGCCATTCACCGCCGCGATCACCGGCTTCTTGCATTCCATGATGGAATTGCCGGTCTCGCGCGTCACGCGGTTATGCGCGCCAAAGACGCCGGGCTTGGAAGGGTCCGGCCGGTCCTTCAGGTCGGCGCCGGCGCAGAAGACCTTGTGCGCGGACCGCAGGATGGCGACGCGGGCGTCGTCGCGATCGCTGATCTCGTCGAAGACCTCGATCAGCCGGTGCCGCATCTCGCGGTTCATGGCATTCACCGGCGGCCGATCCAGGGTCACGACGGCGATGTAGTCGGACACTTCCAGATGGATCATCTTCTTTCCTCCCTTGTTGTTTATGCAGGCGGCAGTGGATTTAGGCGGCGGGTTCCAATCCCAGCTCGCGCAGGATCTCGTCCGAATGCTGGCCCAGCATCGGCGGCGGGCGGTCGAAGGAGAGCGGCGCCTCCCTGAAGCGCAATGGGCTCACGATCTGCGGCACGGTGCCGCTGGCCGGGTGCGGCAGTTCGCGCACCATCTGGCGGTGCCGCACCTGCGGATCCGCCAGCACCTGCGGCACGGTGTTGATCGGGCCGCAGGGTACGCCGGCCCTGGTCAGGCCTTCCACCACATCCTGCACGCGCATCCGCCCCAGGGCGGCGCGCACGCCTTCCAGCAGTTCCGGCAGGTGCTGCAGCCGGCTGGGATTGTCCAGGAAGCGCGGATCGGTGGCGAATTCCGGGATGCCGATGACATGGCAGAGCCGTCGGTACTGTGCGTCATTGCCGACGCCAAGCGCGATTTTGCCATCGGCGCAGGCGAAGACATCCTGCGGCTGGATATTCGGGTGCTTGTTGCCGCTGCGCTTCGGGGTATTGCCGGTCAGCAGGTGGTTCATGCCCTGGTTGGCCAGCAGCGCGGTGGCGACATCCAGCATGGCGATATCGGCATGGTCGCCGCGCCCGGTGGCATTGCGCCGGGCCAGGCCGGCCAGGGCCGCGATGGCGGTATAGAGCCCGGTTGTCAGGTCGATGATCGGCACGCCCACCTTTTGCGGCCCGCCGCCGGGCAGGTCGTCGCGCTCGCCGGTCACGCTCATCAGCCCGCCCATGGCCTGGATGGCGAAGTCATAGGCGGCGTCCTGCGCCCGCGGCCCGTCCTGCCCGAAGCCGGTGACCGAGCAATAGACGAGCTGCGGCGCGATCTCCTTCAGGTCGTCATAGCCCAGGCCGAAGCGGGCCAGGTTGCCGACCTTGTAGTTCTCCAGGAGGATGTCGGACTTCACCGCCAGGGCGCGGATCACCGCCTGGCCCTCCGGCGTCGCGAGGTCGATCGCGACCGAGCGCTTGCCGCGATTGACGCTGAGGAAATAGCCGCTCTCCCGCGTGTCCTGGCCATCCTGGCCCTTCAGGAAGGGCGGGCCCCAGGCGCGGGAGTCATCGCCCACCTCGGGCCGCTCGACCTTGATGACATCGGCGCCCAGGTCGGCCAGCACCTGCCCGGCCCAGGGGCCCGCCAGGATGCGGCTGAGATCGAGCACGCGGATATGCGAAAGCGGACCTGCCACGCGCGGACCTTTCCTCAACACCAGGGTTCTTGGGCCGCGAGGCGGCCGTCGCGCGCATGCTACCAGCCCAGGGCCTCGGCGCGCCGGCATAGAGGTGCACAGCATTTGTGCAATATCGGCACAAGCACCCGGACAGGGGCCGCGGCGGTGTCTGGCCAGCACGATCGGGGCTGGACATCGCGGTGCCAATGCGGCGAGATCAGGCACCACGACGGGCACACGTCGGATGAGGAAACCGGACTTGAATTCGCTTGCCGACCTGCAGCTCTTCATGAGCGTCGCGAGCGCGGAGAATTTCTCCGCGGCGGCGCGTCAACTTGGGCTGCCACCATCCTCCGTCTCGCGCCGCATCGGCGCAATCGAGAAACGGCTGGGCGTCGCGCTGTTCAAGCGCACGACGCGGGACGTGACACTGACGGATGCCGGCAGCGCCTACAGCAAGTCCATCACGCGCATCCTGGCGGACCTGCAGGAAGCGGATCTCGCCGTTTCCCGCTTCTCCCGCATGCCGGAAGGGATGCTGCGGATCGAGAGCCGCCCCGGGCTATCGGCCTGGCTGCTGGCGCCGGTGCTGCCGCAGTTCCTGGAACAATATCCCACCATCCAGGTGGACCTGAAGCTGACCAACGGCACGCTGGAGACGCTTTCGCCCGGCACCGATGTCGGCATCCGCTACGGGCTGGCCAAGCCTTCCTCGCTGGTGACACGCAAGATCGTCACCACCCGGCAGGGGCTCTACGCTTCCCCACGCTATCTGCAACGGCATGGCGAGCCGAATTCGCCCGACGAATTGCACGAGCATAACTGCCTGGTCTTCAGCCTGGGCGACAGCCCGGTGAGCTGGCGCTTCCGGCGCGGCGACTACGACCGCACGTTGCAACTGCGCGGCAGCCTGCGCAGCAACGATGTCAGCACCCTGGCTACCGCCGTGGCCGGCGGCCTCGGCATCAGCGTGGCGCATGAATGGGTGGCGGAGGAACATGTGCGCCAGGGGCAGGTGGTGCGGGTGCTGCCCGATTACGAAGTCACCACCATGAACAGCTTCGACCTGCATGTCTGCGCGCTGTATTCGCCGGCGCTGAAGAACGTGCAGAAGGTGCGGGTCTTCATCGACTTCCTGATGACGACGCTGCGCGCCTCCGCCGCCGCTTCGGCCGCCGCCGCCGGATGACGGCGGAACAGGGGCAGCTTCCCAGCCTCGTGCTGGAAGGCGAGCGTGCGACCATCACC
This sequence comes from Pseudoroseomonas ludipueritiae, assembly GCF_014490445.1. Taxonomy (GTDB): domain Bacteria; phylum Pseudomonadota; class Alphaproteobacteria; order Acetobacterales; family Acetobacteraceae; genus Pseudoroseomonas; species Pseudoroseomonas ludipueritiae. The sequence goes on from NZ_JACTUZ010000005.1 coordinate 94,627, forward strand.
CTGCGCCGCCCGCGCCACCACAACCGGCTGGAGCCGCCGGACCTCACGGAGCTGCTGCGGCTGTTCCGCACCGTGGAGGAAGCGCCGGGGCTGCGCGTACTGGTGCTGACCGGCACCGGCGCCTCCTTCAGCGCCGGCTTCCATATCGGCGCCTTTGGCGAGGGTGCCGGCGCCGCCACGCTGGAAGCGGTGGTGGAGGCGCTGGAGCGGCTGCGGGTGCCGACCATCTGCGCCCTGAACGGCAGCGTCTATGGCGGCGCCACTGACCTTGCCCTGGCCTGCGACTTCCGCCTGGGGGTGGAAGGCATGCGGCTGGTGATGCCGGCGGCGCGGCTCGGGCTGCATTACTATCCCAGCGGCATGCACCGCTTCGTCAGCCGGCTGGGCCTGGCCACCGCGAAGCGGCTGTTCCTGCTGGCCGAGCCACTCGACACCGCCGCCCTGCTGGCCTGCGGCTATCTGGACGAGGCCGTGCCCGCCGCCGAACTGTCCGCGCGCGCCGCCGCCATGGCCGCACGCCTGGCGGACCATGCGCCGCTGGCGGTGCAGGGCATGAAGCAGGCGCTGAACGACATCGCCTGCGGCCGGGCGGATGATGCCGCCATCGGCGCCCGGGCTGCTGCCGTCTCGCTGTCGGAGGATTTCGCCGAGGGCCGCCGCGCCTGGGCGGAGAAGCGGCCGCCGCGTTTCAGCGGCCGCTGAGGCGCCGCGCGG
>NZ_JACTUZ010000050.1 GCF_014490445.1 Pseudoroseomonas ludipueritiae
CGCCGCGCTACGCCGCTGGCTGGCCGCCATGCCGCCGGCCCTGCCGCCGGACCTCGCCTGGGTCGCCGAGGCTTCGGACGGCATGGACCGCACCGCCCTGCGCGCCCGCATCGGTGCCACGCCGCGCCCGGTCTTTCCCTTGCAGGGGCGGGATGCCCTGGCCGCCGGCATTCCACCGGGCCCGGGTGTCGGGCAGGCCCTGGCGCGGGTGCGGCAATGGTGGCTGGAAGGTGGCTGCGAAGCCGATGCCGAAGCCTGCCGCAAGATGCTGAAGCGTGGCTGAAACCAAGGTTTTTCCGTGACTTGGCTGTGACCATCGCGCCGTTGTGGCGTTGTGCCGGCGAACCCTAGCAGGAGGCCGATCATGCCCAACGACGACAGCAGCCGTCCGCAGCCGCCGCAGCCCCCGCAGCAGCAGCAGCCTCCGGGCCATACCGCGCCCATGACGCCGCAGCCCGACCATGGCGAGGAATCCTACAAGGGCAGCGGCCGCCTGCAGGGCAAGAAGGTGCTGATCACCGGCGGCGATTCCGGCATCGGCCGCGCCGTGGCCATCGCCTTCGCGCGGGAAGGCGCGGATATCGTGATCTCGTATCTGAACGAGCATGACGACGCCAAGGAAACGGCCAAGTGGGTGGAGCAGGCCGGCCGCAAGGCCATCCTGGCGCCGGGCGACATCAAGGACCCGGCCTTCTGCCGGGAGCTGGTGAAGCGCACGGTGGATGAGCTGGGCGGCATCTCGGTGCTGGTGAACAATGCCGCGCATCAGATGAGCTTTGAGAAGATCGACGAGATCAGCGATGAGGAATGGGACCTGACCTTCAGGACCAACATCCATTCGCAGTTCTATCTCTCGAAGGCGGCGCTGAAGCACATGCAGGCCGGCGCCTCCATCATCAACACCACCTCGATCAACGCCAAGAACCCGTCGCCCACGCTGCTGGCCTATGCCACCACCAAAGGCGCCATCGCCAACTTCACCGCCGGCTTGGCGGGGCTGGTGGCGGAGAAGGGCATCCGCGTGAACTGCGTCGCCCCCGGCCCGATCTGGACGCCGCTGATCCCCTCCACCATGCCGGAGGACGCGGTGAAGAGCTTCGGCGAGAACACGCCCCTGGGCCGCGCCGGCCAGCCGGCGGAACTGGCCCCGGCCTATGTGTTGCTGGCCTCGGACGAGAGCAGCTACATGACCGGCGCCCTTATCCCCGTCACGGGCGGGCGGCCCATGCTCTGATCCTGGCGCAGCGCCAGGGCTTCCACCGGATCGTCGGTGGTGAAGACATCGATGCCGAGGCCGAGGATGTGGCGGATCACCTCCGCCCCGTTCACGGCCCAGGCGCCGACCGAAAGCCCGGCGCGGCGGCAGGTGGCCACGGCGCGTGCGTTGCAATCGGCGCTGTGCAGGCCGATGGCGGGCACGCCGGAGGCCAGCGCCGCGCCGATCGCGCCTTCCAGCCCCGCATCGCGCAGGCATGGGCGGGAGACCAGCCAGATGACGCGGCCATCGAAGCGCTCATCGGCCAGGGCTTCCGCCGCCAGCGGCAGGCGGAAGGAAGTGATGACCGTGCGCTCCAGCATGCCCGCCTGCGCCAGCACGGCGGCGAATCGTTCCAGCAGGCCAGGGTATGGCGAGCCATCCGCGCCCGTCTTCAGCTCCATCCGCAGCATCAGCGGCGTCGGGCGGAACAGCGCCGCGACCTCCGCCAGGGTCGGGACGGTGTCGCCGCCGGCGCCCTTCAGCCGCACCTGCCGCAATTCGGCCAGGGTGAGCGCCTCCACCGGGCCGCGCGCCTCGGTGGTGCGGTCGAGATAGGGGTCGTGGATCACCACCACCTCGCCATCGGCGGAAAGGTGCACATCGAATTCCACCTGGTCCACCGGCAGTTCCGCGGTGCGGCGGAAGGCGGTGAGGCTGTTCTCGGGCCAGAGAATGGCGCCGCCGCGATGGGATGCGATGAGGGTCATCGTCATGCCTTCCAGTTCTGGGCGCGGAAGTCCATGCCGAAGGACTGGCCGGGCTTCCAGGGCAGGTCGCGCCGCTTGGCGGTGAAGTTCACCGTCTGGTGCAGCACGGTATAGGCGGGGTCCTCGCGCTCGGCGATTTCCAGCATGCGGCGAAAGGCGCGGCGGCGCTCCGCCAGGTCCACAGAGCCATCCAGCACGGCGCAGAGCCGGCCAAATTCCTCGTTCCGCCAGGCGCCAACCTGCCATTGCTGCCCCTCCGGCCCATGGGCGCGGGGCATGGAGGCCACGGGGTCGTTGAAGCCGGCGCTGTTGGACCAGTCCCAGATGCCGCGCTGGCCTTCCTTGGACAGGACCTGGGAGAAGTTCTCCCGCGTCTCGATCTGCACGTTCAGCCCGACCTGCCGCCAGCCTTCCACCAGGATCTGCGCCGTCGGCACCTGGGCTGTGTAGTAGTTGTTCAGCAGCCGGTAGGGGATCGGGTCGCCCTTGTAGCCGGCTTCCTTCAGCAGGCGGCGGGCCTCGGCGGGGTCGAACTTCGGCACTTCCCAGTCGGACTGGAACATCTCGCCATAGAATGCGAACTGCTCGCCGCGAGGGATGCCGGTGCGTCCGCCCCAGAGCGCATCGACGATGGACTGGCGGTCCACGCCATGGGTCATGGCGCGGCGCACCCGGGCATCGGCCAGCACCGGGTTGGTCTTGTCGAAGACCGAAAGGCGCAGATTCATGATCAGCCCGCCGACCACCTCGTGGCGCGGGTTGCGCTCCACCTGGCCGATCAGGTCCGGCGGCACGTCGCAGGCGAAATCCGCCTCCCCAGAGGCCAGCATATTGAGGCGGGAGGAGGCTTCCGGCACCTCCACGAAGCGGATGCGCGACAGCGGCGGCCGCCCGCCCCAATAGGCGTCATGCGCCACCAGGGTCAGGGACTGGTCGGGGCGGAATTCCTCGATGGCATAGGGGCCGGTGCCCACCGGCTTGCGCCCCCAGTCCAGCCAGGACGGCGCGGCCTCGAAGGCGGCGCGGGAGACGATCATGCCGGCGAGCTGCGCGAAGCGGCCCTCGATGGCCGGCGTCGGTCCTTCATGGATGAAGCGCAGCGTCTGGCGGTCGACGATCTCCACCCACGCCAGCCCACCGAAGGCGCGGCGGGCGACGGCGGCCACCTCGGGCGGCGCTTCCTTGCCCTGGCGGTTGGTGGGCACGCTGCCGAAGAGGTTGCTGGCCGCGCCGGCCTGCTGGCCCATCCGCTCCGGCCCGAAGGAGAAGGCGACATCCTCCGCCGTCATCTCGCGCCCGTCATGGAAGCGCACGCCGGAGCGCAGCGTCACTTCTAGCGTGTGGTCATCCACCCGGCGCCAGGCGGTGGCGAGGCCGGGCCGCAGCGACAGGTCGCCCAGCCAGTCCTGCATCATCAGCGTCTCGGCATAGGAAGCCATGAGCCGGGTGCCGACATTGGAGGATTCGCGCAGCGGTTCCAGCGTGTTGGAATTCGCCAGCTTCTGCACCGCCACCGTGATGCTGGGGCGCCGGCCGGCCTGGGCAATGGCGAGGCGCGGCAACACCAGGGCAGCGCCGGCGGAGGCGAGCAGGAAGGGGCGGCGGCGCAGCATCGGCGGATCTCCGGTCAGGCGAGGTCCAGCCTCTAGCCAGAACCGGTGACAGGCCGATGACGCTCCCGCGTCAGGCCCCTGACAGGTGCAGCCACGCGACGACCGCATTGCAGCATTCGCTTATTGCGAATGTTGGCGAAACAAGTGTTTTGCTAAAATTGCGCATTGCCCAGCCTGGGCGCAAGTAATTTTCCGACGTTCGATAAGGTTCTGAAATGATGGCCGAGAGAGGCGCAGCCGCCCAAAACCGTCCATTGAATGGGCAGGATATCCGCACGCTCGCCCTCGCCTCGCTCGGCGGCGCGCTGGAATTCTACGATTTCATTATCTACGTCTTCTTCGCGACGGTGATCGGCCATCTGTTCTTCCCGGTCGGCATGCCGGACTGGCTGCAGCAGGTGCAGACCTTCGGCATCTTCGCCGCCGGCTATCTGGCGCGGCCACTGGGCGGCATCATCATGGCGCATTTCGGCGACCTGGTCGGCCGCAAGCGCATGTTCACGCTCTCGGTCTTCCTGATGGCGGTGCCGACGCTGCTGATCGGCCTGATGCCGACCTATGAGACCATCGGCTATGCCGCCCCGGTGCTGCTGCTGGTCTTCCGCATGATGCAGGGCGCGGCCATCGGCGGTGAGGGGCCGGGCGCCTGGGTCTTTGTGGCGGAGCATGTGCCGGCCAAGCATGTCGGCCTGGCCTGCGGCATGCTGACCGGCGGCCTGACCGGCGGCATCATGCTGGGCTCCCTGATGGCCACCGGCATCAATGCCGCCTTCACCCCGGCCGAGGTGGGCGAATGGGCCTGGCGCATCCCATTCCTGGCGGGCGGTGTTTCCGGCCTGGTGGCCATGTACCTGCGCCGCTTCCTGCAGGAGACCCCGATCTTCGAGGAAATGCGGGCCCATGCGGCGCTGAGCAAGGAACTGCCGGTGAAGCAGGCGCTGCGCGACCACCGCGGCGCCGTCATCCTCTCCATGCTGGTGACCTGGATGCTGACCGCCGCCGTGGTGGTGGTGATCCTGATGACCCCGGCGCTGATGCAGAAGCTGCACGGCTTCACGCCTGTGATGACGCTGAAGGCCAACCTGGCCGCCACCTTCCTGCTGACCGTCTGCGCCATGTTCTCCGGCGTGCTGCTGGACCGCTTCGGCGCGGTGAAGGTTGGGCTGATCGGCGGCGTGCTGCTGATCGTCAGCACCTATGCGCTTTATATCGGCGCCGGCACCTCTCCGGAGCTGCTGCTGCCGCTCTATGCCTTCGCGGGTGCCACGGTGGGCGTGATCAATGTGGTGCCCTTCGTGATGGTGAATGCCTTCCCGCCCAGCGTGCGCTTCACCGGCGTGTCCTTCAGCTACAACGTCGCCTATGCCATCTTCGGTGGCGTGACGCCGCTCCTGGTCACCGCCCTGGTCAATGCCAACCCGCTGGGCCCGGCACATTACGTGGGCGCCGTGACGGTGGTCTTCCTGATCTGCATGATGACGCAGGCCCGCGCCCGCCTGAGCCTCGTCACGCCGGAAGCGGCCGAGGCCCCGGCCCGCTGAACCGCCCAAGGGAGGCGTGGCTCCACGCCGCGCCTCTCGCCTTATGGCCCAGCCATGCTAAGCGGCCCGCATGGCCGCCCTTCCGCCCCCCGAGACCACCCGCGCCCTGACCCTCCGCCTCTGGCGGGACTATATGCGCCACCACCGCGCCGGCATCGTCCTGGCGCTCTTCTGCACCCTGGCGCTGGCGGGCTTCACCGCGCTCTACCCGCTGGTGATCCAGCAGGCCTTCGACCTTTTCACGGCGGGCGATTCCCGCATCGTCTGGCTGGTGCCGCCCACCATCATCGTGCTCACGGCCTGCAAGGCGGCGGCGCAATACGGGCAGGCGGTCTCGGTGCAGGCGGTGGTGCTGCGGGTCATCGAATCCATCCAGAACGACCTCTTCCGGGCGCTGACCCGCGCCGACCTGGCCGTGCTGGCGCGCGAGGCCCCGGCCCGCCACGCCGCCCGCTTCACCGCCGATGCCCAGGCGATCCGGGAGGCGCTGACCAAGGCCATCAACGGCCTGGCCAATGGCCTGACGGTGATCGGCCTCGTGGCCTCCATGATCTACCTCGATTGGCAGATGAGCCTGATCCTGGCCTTGCTCTACCCGGTGGCCATCGTGCCGGTGCTGCGGCTGGGCAAGCGCATCCGCCGCGCTTCCGGCGGCATGCAGGAACGGGTGGGCGAGGCGGCCGCCATGCTGACCGAGAGTTTTTCCTCCGCCCGCGTCGTCCGCGCCTATGGGCTGGAGGCGCAGGAGGAAGGCCGCGCCCGCCATGCCTTCGCCCGGCTGCGGGATGCGCTGATGCATATCGCCCGCACGCGCTCCAAGCTTGACCCGATCCTGGAGGCGCTGGGCGGCATCGCGGTGGCCGGCGTGCTGTGCTTTGTCGGCTGGAAGGTTTCCACCGGGCGCGGCACGGTGGGCGAGTTCACCGGCTTCGTCGCCGCGCTGCTGGTGGCGACGCAGCCGATCCGTGCCCTGGGCTCGCTGAACGCCGCGCTGCAGGAAGGCTTTGGCGGGCTGGTGCGGGTGTTTTCCGAGATGGACCGCACCCCGCGCATCACCGCCCCGGCCGGCGCCCCCGCGCTGCCGGATGGCCCCGGCGCGGTGGAGTTCCGTGATGTCGGCTTCCGCTACGGGGATGGGGAGGCGGTGCTGGCCGGCCTCTCCTTCCAGGCGGAGCCGGGGCAGACGGTGGCGCTGGTCGGCCCATCGGGTGCCGGCAAGTCCACGGCCCTGGCGCTGCTGCCGCGCCTTTACGACGCGACCGAAGGCCAGATCCTGCTGGATGGCGTGCCGGTGACGCAGGTGACGCTGGAAAGCCTGCGCGCCGCCATCGCCTATGTCGGGCAGGATGCGGTGATCTTCGACGACACGGCCCTGGCCAATATCGCCTGCGGCCACCCCGGCGCCACGCGGGCCGAGGTGGAGGCCGCCGCCCGCGCCGCCGCCGCGCATGATTTCCTGGCAGCCTTGCCGCAGGGCTACGATACGATGCTGGGCTCCGGCGGCTCCCGCCTCTCGGGCGGGCAGCGGCAGCGCGTGGCCCTGGCCCGCGCCCTGCTGCGCAACCCCCGCGTGCTGCTGCTGGACGAAGCCACCAGCGCCCTGGATGCCGAGAACGAGGCCCTGGTCGGCCGCGCGCTGGAAACCCTGCGGCAGGGCCGCACCACCCTGGTCATTGCCCACCGGCTGGCCACGGTGCAGGCGGCCGACCGGATCGTGGTGATGCAGGAGGGCCGCGCGGTGGAGCAGGGCCGGCACGGAGAACTGATGGCGGGCGAGGGGCTCTACGCGCGTATGGTCCGCACCCAGGCTTTCGCTGTGGAGTGAGTCGATGCGCGTCCTGGGCCTGCTGGCCGCCCTGATGCTGACCCTTGCCTGGCCCGCCGCCGCACGGGAATGCGGCCCGGATGCCACCCAGGCAGACCTGGGCGACTGCGCCGGGGAAGGGCTGCGCAAGGCCGACGCGGCGCTGAACGAGACCTATGGCCGCATCATGGACCGGTTGAAGCCGGACCCCGAGGCGGCGCGGGCGCTTCGGGAGGCCCAGCGCGCCTGGATTCGCTTCCGCGACGGGGAATGCGACTTCGCCACCATCGGCGCCGAGGGCGGCAGCATCCGCCCGATGCTGGTGGCCCAGTGCCGGCAGCACCTGACCGAGCAGCGCGTGACGCAGTTGCGTCGCTACCTGTCCTGCCAGGAGGGCGACCCGGCCTGCCCGGTGCCGGGAGCGGGCTGACCGGGCACGAACATTCATAAGGAGAGGCGGGCATGCTGACGGGCGGCTGCTATTGCGGGAAAACCCGCTACGAAGGGGAAGGGGCTCCTTTCCATCCCACCCTCTGCCATTGCCGCGACTGCCGCCGCGTCGCCGGCGCGCCCGCCGTCGCCTGGTTCAGCCTGCGGGCGAGGGACTTCTGCTTCACGGCGGGGGAGCCGCTGCGCTTCGCTTCCAGCGAAAAGGGCCGGCGTTCCTTCTGCCCGCACTGCGGCACGCCGCTGACCTTCCAGAATCTCGATCTGCCCGAGGAGATCGACATCACCACCGCCAGCCTGGATGACCCGGAGCAGGTGCCGCCCGCCGACCATACCCAGGCTGGCAGCCGCCTGTCCTGGCTGCACCTGGCCGATGACCTGCCGCGATACCGGCAGGGGCGCGACGAAGGCTGAGGCGTTATTCCCGCCGCAGGATGCCGTCCACCAGCCGGTCCGCCCAGGCGCGGGAGCGGAAGGCGGCGCGGAGCGCCTGCTCGTCGTAATCCTGTTCCACCCAGTCCAGGAAGGGCTTGGGGCCGTGGGTGCGGGTGAAGCGGGCGTATTCGCGGAAGAAGGCATCCAGGATGCCGGTCTTGCTGGCGGAGACATGGCCGTGGCGCCAGGAAAGCTGGCGCATGGCTTCCTCCACGGGCCGCCCCTGCAGCATCAGCCAGAGCCCGGCGGCCAGCCCGGTACGGTCGGCGCCGGATTTGCAATGCAGCAGGATGGGCTGCGGCAGTTCCTGAAACAGCTTGGCCAGGCGCAGGATGCGGTCCTTGTGCGGCGCGCCCCGGCTTTCCAGCGGGGCATCCACATGCGTCAGCCCCAGCTCCGCCGCCGCCTGCCGCCCCAGGGCATCGGAACCGCAGGTCTCCCGGTGCCCGCGGAGGTTGATGATGGTGCGGATGCCGAAGCGCCGCGCCACCGCCCGCAATTGCCGGGGGCCGAGGTGGTTGGAGCGGTAGATCCGCCCATCCTCCACCGTGCCCCAGTTGCGCCAGAACAGGCGCAGCACGGCATGGTCCACGAAAAGGCTGTTGGTCCAGGCGGCGCGCCGCCCGGCCGGGGTTGTCAGATCTTGCGCCACGGCGCGGGTATGGGGGCGCGTGGGCGCGGCGGCAAGGGGAGGGCGCTCAGGCCCATTTCACCTCGGGCGGCAGCGACATCAGGATGGCTTCCACATTGCCGCCGGTGCGCAGGCCAAACAGCGTGCCGCGGTCGTGCAGCAGGTTGAACTCCACGTAGCGGCCGCGGCGCAGCAACTGGTGCTCGCGCTCGGCGGGGGTGAAGGGCTCGGCCATGCGGCGGCGGACGATGCGCGGATAGACATCCAGGAAGGCCTCGCCCACGTCGCGGGTGAAGGCGAAATGCTCCGGCAGGCGGGAGGCATCGGCATCGTCGCGGCCCAGCCAGTCATAGAAGATGCCGCCCAGGCCCCGGGGCTCGTTGCGGTGGGGCAGGAAGAAGTACTCGTCGCACCACCGCTTGAAGCGCGGGTAATAGGTGGGGTCGTGCCTGTCGCAGGCGGCCTGGAAGGCGGCATGGAAGGTCGCGGCATCCTCCAGCGACTCGGGCGCCTGCATCGCCATGGGCGTGATGTCGCCGCCGCCGCCGAACCAGGCCCGCGTGGTGGCGATGAAGCGCGTGTTCATATGCACCGCCGGCACGCGCGGGGAATGCATATGCGCCACCAGCGAAATGCCGGTGGCCAGGAAGCGGGGGTCTTCCTCGGCGCCGGGGATGGAGCGGCGGAATTCCGGGCTGAACTCCCCGTGCACGGTGGAGACATTCACCCCCACCTTCTCGAAGACCTTTCCCCGCATTGAACTCATCACCCCGCCGCCGCCGCCCGGGCGGTCCCAGGCCTTGCGCTCGAAGCGCGCATCGCCGCCGGCCTCGGCCTCGATCGCCTCGAAGGCGGCGCAGATCCGGTCGCGCAGCGACTCGAACCAGGCGCGCGCGGCGGGGGCGAGGGGGTGGTCCATCGGGACTCCAGGGGCGGTATCGGGCATGGCGGGCAATGATCCTGGGGTGGTGGGCCAAGGGGCCGGGCTGCCGCTAGCCCGCCGCTTTCAGGCGCGCAACACCATGCGCAAGGGGCACGAAGGCATGCAAAGGGGCCAGATAGGAGGCCCGGCGGCGATTGCCACCCCGCAGGGGGTGGCTTTATATGGCCTTGGCGCAACAAAGGCGGCGTGGAAACACGCTCGTCCACGCGCCTCCGCATCTTGCCGCGGAAGGGATCAGCGGTCGGCCCACCTGAGTATCGGGGCGGCCGCCAACAGGGACGACGAGGATGGCCGAGACGCTTGCGCCGAGCAGCAGCCCCCCCGCCACGGGTGGTGGCCAACACCATGCCCCCGCGGACGGGACGAAGCGGGATTTTCTGAAACTGGTTGCTGGCTCCTTCGCGGCGGTCGGTGTGGGCGCCATCGTGTGGCCCTTCATCCACTCCATGAATCCGGCCAAGGACGTGCTGGCGCTGGCCAGCGTGGATGTGGACATCAGCCACATCACCGAAGGCCAGGCCGTGACCGTGATGTGGCGTGGCAAGCCGGTCTTCGTGCGCCACCGCACGGCCAAGGAGATCGAGGAAGCCAAGGCCGTCAACGTGGGCGAGCTTCGCGACCCCGAGGACGACAAGGCCCGCGTGCAGCGCGAGCCCTGGCTGATCGTGGTGGGTATCTGCACCCACCTGGGCTGCGTGCCGCTCGGCCAGAAGCCGACCGACCCGCGTGGTGAATACGGCGGCTGGTTCTGCCCCTGCCACGGCAGCGCCTACGACACCTCCGGCCGCATCCGCCGCGGCCCCGCGCCCACGAACCTGGCCGTGCCGGAATACGAATTCCGGTCCGATACCCAGATCCGCATCGGCTGAGGACCGCACCCATGGCATCCGGCCTTCACCAGAGCGATTTCAAGAACCCCGTCATCCGCTGGATCGACCAGCGCCTGCCGGTCTTCACCATGATGGACAAGGAGTACGGGACCTTCCCGACTCCCCGGAATTTCAACTACCTGTGGAATTTCGGCGCCCTGGCCATGATCAACCTGCTGATCATGATCGCCACCGGCATCTTCCTGGCGATGAACTACACCGCCCATACCAGCCTGGCCTTCGAGAGCGTCGAGCGCATCATGCGCGACGTGAACTACGGCTGGCTGATCCGCTACGTGCACATGAACGGCGCCTCGATGTTCTTCATCGTCGTGCTCGTGCACATCTGGCGGAACATGTACTACGGCTCCTACAAGACGCCGCGTGAGCTGCTGTGGATGATCGGCGTGGTCATCTTCCTGCTGATGATGGCCACCGCCTTCATGGGCTACGTGCTGCCCTGGGGCCAGATGTCCTTCTGGGGCGCCACCGTCATCACCAACCTGTTCTCGGCCATTCCCTTGGTCGGCAACAGCATCGTGACCCTGCTCTGGGGCGGCTTCTCCGTCGACAACCCGACGCTGAACCGCTTCTTCTCCCTGCACTACCTGCTGCCCTTCGTGATCGCGGGCGTGGTCTTCCTGCACGTCGCCACGCTGCACATCACGGGCTCCAACAACCCGCTGGGCATCGAGCCCAAGGGCCCGCAGGACACGCTGCCCTTCCACCCGTACTACACGTCCAAGGACAGCATCGGCATCGTCGTCTACCTGATGGTCTTCGCGGTGCTGGTCTTCTTCATGCCGAACTACCTCGGCCACCCGGACAACTACATCCCGGCCAACCCGCTCTCGACGCCCGCGCATATCGTGCCGGAATGGTACTTCCTGCCCTTCTACGCCATCCTGCGCGCGGTGCCGAACAAGCTGATGGGCGTGCTGGCGATGTTCGGCTCGATCCTGGTGCTCTTCGTGCTGCCCTGGCTGGACGGCTCGCCGGTGCGCTCCATGCGCTTCCGCCCGATCGCCCGCTGGCTGTTCCTGCTCTGGACCGTCAACTTCTTCGTCCTGATGTGGGCGGGCGGCAAGCCGGCCGAGGGCGTGTACGTGCTGATCGCGCGCCTCTCGACCGCCTATTACTTCGCGTATTTCCTGGTGCTGCTGCCGCTGCTGAGCAAGATCGAACGCCCGCTGCCGCTGCCGGAAAGCATCGCTCGTCCTGTGCTGCGCGGGGGCGGACCGCTGCCTGGCGCCGCTACCGCCCAGCCGATGGAGAAGGCGTGATATGGCGCTGCGTTTCGTGAAATCGGCGGCCCTCGCGGCCGCCGTGACCCTCGGGCTGGCCACTGGCGCCGTGGCCGCCGAGGGCGAGATCCACATCCCGGACACGAAGTATTCCTTCGACGGGCCCTTCGGCACCTATGACCGGGGTGAGCTGCAGCGCGGCTTCCAGATCTATAAGGACGTCTGCGCCGCCTGCCATTCCATGAACCTGCTGTCCTACCGCAACCTGCGGGACATCGGGCTCAGCGCGGATGAGGTCACGGCCGTCGCCGCGGGCGTCCAGATCCAGGACGGGCCGAACGACAATGGCGAGATGTTTGAGCGCCCGGGCCGGGCCTCCGACCGCTTCCGCCATCCCTTCGCGAATACCGCGGCGGCGCGGGCGGCCAATAACGGCGCGCTTCCGCCGGATCTCTCGGTCATCACCAAGGCGCGCGTCGGTGGCGCCGACTACATCCACGCGCTGCTCGTCGGCTACGAGGAGCCGCCCGAGGGTGTGACGGTGATGGAGGGGATGCACTACAACAAGTACTTCCCCGGCCATCAGATCGCGATGGCGCCGCCGCTGTCCCAGGAAGGGCAGGTGACCTATGCCGATGGCACCAAGGCCACCGTGGACCAGATGGCGCGCGACGTCGCGGCCTTCCTGACCTGGGCGGCCGAGCCGGAGCTGGAGACCCGCCGCGCCATGGGCGTCCGGGTGCTGATCTTCCTGGCGATCCTGGGCGGCCTCGCCTATGCCGTGAAGCGCAAGACCTGGGCCGACGTCCACTAAGCGCAGGCTGCATCAAGAGGGGTGCCTCGGCCCCCTCGCTCTGATAAGGCAGGGCCGCCCGGTTCAGGGCGGCCCTTTCCATGTCTGCCACCGATTGCGGAGTGTTCCCCCATGACCGACACCATCGAGCCCGTTATCGGCCTGCTCGGCGGCTCCGGCCTCTATGACATCGACGGGCTGGAAGATCGCGAATGGCGCGAGGTCGAGACCCCCTGGGGCAAGCCCTCCGACGCGCTGCTCTTCGGCCGGCTGGACGGCGTCCGCTGCGTTTTCCTGCCCCGGCACGGGCGCGGCCATCCGCTGACGCCCTCGGACGTGAATTACCGCGCCAATATCGATGCGCTGAAGCGTTCGGGCGTGACGGATATCCTGTCGCTCTCCGCCGTGGGCTCGCTGAACGGCGACCTGCCGCCGGGCACCTTCGTGATCGTGGACCAGTTCATCGACCGCACCTTCGCGCGGAAGAAGAGCTTCTTTGAATCCGGCTGCGTGGCGCATGTCTCGGTGGCGCATCCGGTCTGCCCGCGCATCGGCGACCATGTGGAAGCGGCGGCGCGCGAGATCGGGCTGAAGCACAAGCGTGGCGGCACCTACCTGACCATGGAAGGCCCGCAATTCTCCACCAAGGCCGAGAGCGAGATGTATCGTGGCTGGGGCTGCGACGTGATCGGCATGACCAATATGCCGGAAGCCAAGCTCGCCCGTGAGGCGGAGATTTGCTACGCGACCGTGGCCATGGTGACGGATTTCGACTGCTGGCACCCGGACCATGATGCCGTCACCGTGGATGCGGTGGTGAAGGTGATGCTGGCCAATGCCGACCGCGCCAAGCAACTGGTGAAGACGGTGGTGCCGATGCTGGGCCAGCGCCGTGGCCCTTGCCCCGCCGGCTGCGACCGCGCGCTGGAATATGCGCTGGTGACGGCGCCGGAGAAGCGCGACCCGGCGCTGCTGGCCAAGCTGGATGCCGTTGCCGGCCGGGTGCTGAACCGGGCGGCCTGAGGCGCATGCGGCGGGCGCTGCGCGGGGCGGTCCTCGGCTTCACCGGGGACCCCTTCCTGGCGGAAGACCCCGCCGCCACCCTCCGCATCACCGAGGATGCCCTGGTGGTGCTGGAGGATGGCCTGATAGCCGAGGTCGCGCCCTATGACCCGGCGCGGGCGAGGGGCCTGGAGGTCGCGCATTACCAGGATGCGCTGATCTGCCCCGGCTTCATCGACTGCCACGTCCATTACCCGCAGACGCAGATGATCGGCGCCTTTGGCGAGCAGCTGCTGGACTGGCTCAACACCTATACCTTCCCTGCCGAGCAGGATTACGCCGACCCCACCCATGCAGCGGAGGCGGCAAAGCTCTTCCTGGCGGAGTTGCTGCGGAACGGCACCACCACGGCGGCGGTCTATTGCACCGTGCATCCGCAGTCGGTGGAGGCCTTCTTCGCCGAATCGCACCGGCTGAACACCCGCATGATCGCCGGCAAGGTGCTGATGGACCGCAACGCGCCGGATGCGCTGCTGGATACCGCCGAGCGCGGCTATGCCGAATCCAAGGCATTGATCGAGCGCTGGCATGGTGTGGGGCGGCAGCTCTACGCGGTCACGCCCCGCTTCGCGCCCACCTCGTCCCCGGCACAGCTTGCCGCCGCCTCGCGGCTCTGGCGGGAGCATCCCGGCACCTATCTCCAAACCCATCTGAGCGAGAACGAGGCCGAGATCGCCTGGGTGCGGGCGCTGTTCCCGGAAGCCGACAGCTACCTCGACGTCTATCACCGCGCAGGGCTGACCGGGCGCCGCGCCATTTTCGGCCATGCCGTGCATCTGTCCGAGGCGGAATTCGGCTGCTGCCACCGCACCGGCTCGGCCCTGGCGCATTGCCCGACCTCCAATCTCTTCCTCGGCAGCGGCCTGTTCCGGCTCTTCGATGCCCGGCGGCGGGAACGGCCGGTCTGCGTCGGCCTGGGCACCGACCTCGGCGCCGGCACCAGCTTCTCGCAACTTCGCACCCTGGGGGAGGCCTACAAGGTCGCGCGGGCGCTGGGCACCAGGCTGACGGCGGCGCATGGCTTCTGGCTGGCGACGGAAGGGGCGGCGCAGGCGCTGGATCTCGCCGGGCGCATCGGCCGCGTGGCGCCGGGGTATGAGGCCGACCTGACGGTCCTGGACCTGAAGGCGACGCCCCTGCTGCGATACCGCATGCGCCATGCGCGGGATTGGGCGGAACGGCTCTTCGTGCTGATGACGCTGGGGGATGACCGTGCCGTGCGCGCCACCTGGGTTGCCGGCGTCCCCCGCCACCAGCGGGATGGCGCCGGCGGCTGAGGTCAGTCCTTCGGGGCGCGGCCAAAGATGGCGGAGAAGAGCACGCCCGCCGCCAATAACCCGATCATGGCGAAGGGCACGCCGTTCAGGCCCGTTCCTGCCCAGAAGGGGATCACCGCCAGCAAGGCCAGCAGGATCAGGGCGGTGGCCAGGAACAGGATCATGCCTCAGCCCAGGTGCTTGGCCAGGAAGGCCAGGCTGCGCTGTTCAGCCAGGATGGCGTCGGTCGGGCTGTAGGAGGAACGCTCCTCGCAGGAGAAGCCATGGCCGGCACCGGGATAGACATGGATCTCGACCCCCGGCTGGGCGGCGCGGATGGCTTCCACATCCGTCAGCGGGATGCCCTTATCCTCGGCGCCGAAATGGAGCTGCACGGGGCAGTTCGGCTTTTCCGCGCGGCTGGCCGCGATGCCGCCGCCGTAATAGCCCACGGCCGCCTTGAAGGAGCGGCTGCGCGTGGCGCCCCACCAGGCAATGCTGCCGCCCCAGCAATAGCCGATGATGCCCCTGGCGGCGCCGGCGGGCAGGGCGGCGGCGGCGGCCTCGATATCCAGCATCACCTGCTCATCGGAAATCTGTTTCCGCAGGGCCAGGCCACGCTGCACGTCCGCCTGCTCGTAGCCCAGCTCGGCATCCCGCTCGGCGCGGTCGAAGAGCGCGGGGCTGACCACGGCGAAGCCCTGGTTGGCGAAGCCCTCGCAGACATGGCGCATGTGGCGGTTCACGCCGAAGATCTCCTGCACCACCACCAGGGCCTTCGTGGCCTCGGCCGGGCCCGCGCGCCAGGCGGAGAAGCGGTGGCCATCGCTGGCGGTCAACTCGATCTTCATGGGCTTTCCTCTGGCTGTCCTGCGCCGCCGCGAACCCTGGCCCAGGGGCCGGGAGCCAGACTATCCTGAGCCCATGGCCGAGATCGTCAACCTCAACCGCCACCGGAAAGCCCAGGCCCGCCAGAAGGCGGAGCGGCAGGCCGAGGCCAATCGCGTCAAGTTCGGGCGCGACAAGGCCACCCGGCTGCGGGACGAGCAGGAGGAAGCCCGCCGCCGCGCCTTGCTGGACGGCGCGGTGCTGGAGCCGGGCAAGCCGGAACCGGAGGCGCCCTAGGCCGCGCCGCTGAGCGGCGGCCGGTTGCCCTTGCCGCTGACGGAGGTGATGCGGCGCACCATGGAGATCAGGGCGGCACGGTCCGCCGGCTTGCTCAAGTGGCCGTCCATGCCGGCGTCGAAGCAGGCCTGCACCTCATCCTTCATCTCCTCACCGGTCAGGGCGACAATGGGGGTGCGGGGCACATTGGGGCGCGCGGCCTCGGAGGCGCGGATGTAGCGGGTGGCTTCCAGCCCATCCATCTCCGGCATCTGCACATCCATCAGCACCAGGTCGAAGCGGCTTTCGGAGAGGGCGGCGATGGCCTCCCGCCCGCTGGCCGCCATGATCACCTCGTAATCGGCCGATTCCAGCAGGGCCTGCACCACCAGCCGGTTCAGTGCCACGTCATCGACCACCAGGATGCGCCCGGGCTGCCCCGGCACGATGGCGGGGGCTGCCGGGATGCTGCCGATGGCGCTGGGCAGCGGCAGCTCCACCCAGAAGCGGCTGCCAAAGCCATTGGGGCCCGGCGCCATGCCGATGCAGCCGCCCATCGCCTCCACCAGCCCGGCCGAGATGGCCAGGCCGAGGCCATTGCCCTCACGCGGCGGCTGATGGCCCGGCACCTGGCTGAAGTCGCGGAACAGCAGGCCCCGCTGCTCGGGCGGAATGCCGGGCCCGGTATCGGTGACCTCGATGCGGATGCCCTCGCCAGGCATCGGCAGGATCTCCAGCCACACCTCGCCCTGCTCGGGCGTGAACTTCACGCCATTGCCCAGCAGGTTCAGCAGCACCTGCCGCAGGCGCAGCTCGTCTCCCAGCACCACCTGTGGGCAGTCTGGCGCCATCGAGACCTTCAGCTCGATCTGCTTGCCGGCCGCGGCGGGGCGCACCAGCACGGCGGCGCTGTCGATCAGGCGGCCCAGCGGCACCGGCTGCTGGTCGAAACTGACCCGCCCGGCCTCCACCTGCGACAGGTCCAGCACGTCATTCACCAGGGCCAGCAGGTGGCGGCCGGCGCGCTCGATCATGGTGCCGTGGCTGCGCGCCTCGGCTGGCAGGCTGCGGTTGGCTGCCAGCACCTGCGCCAGGCCCAGCACGCCGTTCAGCGGGGTGCGCAGCTCGTGGCTCATCCGCGCCAGGAAGCGGGATTTAGCGTTATTCGCGCGGTCTGCGGCATCGCGGGAGATGGCGATCTCGGCCACCGCGCGGTGCTGCTCCCGCTCACGGATCATGGCCAGCATGGCGAAACTGACGCCCACCAGATGCACCATCGCCTCCACCAGCGCCGCGCCGAAGAGCATGCTGGAGGGCATGGCCTCGGTGACGTGCCAGCGGTCCTGCAGCAGCGAGGGCAGGGGGCGCAGCAGGATCAGCACCCCGTGCAGGCCGAAGGAGATCGAGACGATGCTGCGGAACAGCCGCATATCCTGCCAGCGGCGCGAGAACTGCCAGGAAGCCGCCAGGATATAGCCGCCGCACATCAGGTTCAGGATCAGCACCCGGGCCTCGACGGTGCCGGTGATGCCGGGGAAGCGGCAGGCCAGCAGCCAGGCCAGGGCGCCGGCCAGTACCACGCTCCAGGGGGCGGGGCGGTCATCGAACCGGCGGGCGGTGGCCCAGCAGAGCCCGCAGGCCAGCAGGATCAGCCCATTGGCGATGTCGATGGAGAGAAAGGCCGGCGCTGTGCCGCGAAGCACGCTGAGCACCGTACCGGCCGCGAAGAGCAGGTTGGCGGCGCCCATATGGCGCAGCCCGCCAACCCGCGAGCCTCCCCAGGCGAGGAACAGCCACATCACCCCAAGGGTGATGGCCAGTAGCGTGCTGACAACAAGCAGCGTGGGGATGTGAAGCTGCAAAGCCGCCGTCCTGCAGGATGCTGAATGTCAGGTGCAGCCCCGGCAGGTGCTACTTCAGGGCCTTCGTCAGCTTAGCCGAACCTCGCGAAAACGTGAAATTAAATCTCTGCCCGAATGAATTCCGGCCGCCTCAGACGTTGAAGCGGAAGAGCATGATGTCGCCGTCCTTCACGACGTATTCCTTGCCTTCCACACGGGTCTTGCCGGCTTCCTTGGCCGCCTGCTCGCCGCCCAGGGCGACGTAGTCGTCATAGGCGGTGGTCTCGGCCGCGATGAAGCCGCGCTCGAAATCGCCATGGATCACGCCGGCGGCCTGCGGCGCCTTCATGCCCTTGATGATGGTCCAGGCACGGGCCTCCTTCGGCCCCACGGTGAAATAGGTGATCAGCCCCAGCAGGCCGTAGCCGGCGGCGATGACGCGGTCGAGGCCGGAATCCTTCAGGCCCAGCCCTTCCAGGAACTCGCCCCGGTCGGCCTCGTCCATCTGGCTGATCTCGGCCTCGATGGCGGCGGAGACCACGACGGCCTTGGCGCCCTCGGCCTTGGCGCGCTCGAAGACCTTGGCGGAGTAGGCATTGCCCTCGCCGGCCGAGGCTTCCTCGACATTGCAGACATAAAGCACCGGCTTGCTGGTCAGCAGCTGCAGCCGGCGCACCGCCTCTTCCTGCCCCTTGGGGATAGCGGTGCGGGCGGGCTTGCCATCCTGCAAGGCGGCCAGGATCGGCTCCATCAGCGCCACCTGGGCGGCGGATTCACGGTCGCCGCCACGGGCGCGCTTCTGCAGGCCGACGAGGCGCTTCTCGATGCTGTCCATGTCGGCCAGCATCAGCTCGGTCTCGATGATGTCGGCATCGCGCAGCGGGTCCACGCTGCCCTCGACATGGGTGACGTCGCTGTCCTCGAAGCAGCGGAGGACATGCACGATGGCATCCGTCTCGCGGATATTGGCGAGGAACTGGTTGCCCAGGCCCTCGCCCTTGCTGGCGCCGCGCACCAGGCCGGCGATGTCCACGAATTCCAGGCTGGTCGGGACGATCTTCTGGCTCTTGCCGATCTTGGCAATGGTCTGCAGCCGCGCGTCCGGCACGGCCACGCGGCCCACATTCGGCTCGATGGTGCAGAAGGGGTAGTTCGCCGCCTGGGCCGAGGCAGTCTGCGTCAGCGCGTTGAACAGGGTGGACTTGCCGACGTTCGGCAGCCCGACGATGCCGCAGTTGAAACCCATGACAGCGAATACCTCAGGCGTGTTTGGAAGTGGGGGTTGGCGCTCAGCCGAGGCCTTGCGCGATGTCCTGCGCGATCTGCGCGGCGGCGATGCGGGCGGAGGCATCGTCGGTGGGCAGGGCCAGGGCGGCGGCGCGGAGCTGGGTGACGGCGCCGGTGACGGAAACATCCAGCGCATCGGCCGCGGCGCGGATCAGCCCGGGGCGGGCCGGGGGCGCGGCCTCGGAAACGGCCTGGGCCATGGCCAGCGCCAGGGAGGCACGGGCGGCGGCGGCCTCGATGGCGCCCTCGTGGTCGGTGTCGCTCTCGCGCAGGGCGGCGGCGGTGGTGGCCAGCGTGCGGGCCTGCGCCAGCAGGGCGGCGGCCAGCACGGCCACGCCATTGGCGATATCCTCGGGGCCGGGGCCGCCGAACTCAGCGGCCAGATCGGCCGCGGCGTCTTCGATCGCCATCTCTCAACTCTCCTGTGTCAGCAGGGCGACGCGGGTCATGAAGGCTTCCCGCTCGCCCTTGGCCAGCAGCGGCGCTGCATCGGCCAGGGCATCCAGCATGGGCTCCAGCCAAGTGTCCACCTTGGCGAAGTTGCCCAGCACATGGCCGGTAACCTTTTCCTTCATGCCGGGATGCCCGATGCCGAGCCGCACACGCCAATATTCCGGCGTGCCGAGCTTGCGGTCCATGTCCCGCAGCCCGTTATGGCCTGCGGCGCCGCCGCCCTTCTTGATGCGGATCCTGCCCGGGGCGAGGTCCAGCTCGTCATGGAAGGCGGTGATGTTCTCGGGCGGGATCTTGAGGAAGGCCGCCGCCGGCTGCACCGATTCGCCGGAGAGGTTCATGTAGGTCTGCGGCTTCAGCAGCAGCACCTTCTGGCCGGCGATGCTGCCGTCCGAGGCGAGGCCCTTGAAGCGGCTCCGCCACGGCGAGAAGCCGTGGCGGCGCGCGATGGCGTCGAGCGCCATGAAGCCGATGTTATGCCGGTGCCGCGCCTGGCCCGGCTCCGGATTGCCGAGACCGACCCAGAGCAGCACCGTCACAAACCTTGCTTCTTACTTCTTGCCCTTGGCGGCCTTGCCCTTGGCGGGCGCGGCAGCAGTGGCAACGGGGGCGACGATCACCTCTTCCTCGACCACCTTCGGCGGCGCGATGGAGGCGACCACGAAGTTGCCGGACTGCACCGGCTTGGCGCCGGCCTTGTCCTTCACGTCGTCCCAGTGGAAGGAGTGGCCGATGCCGTGCTCGCCCAGCTCAACCACGAAGTTCTCGGGCACCTGGTCGGGATCGCACAGCACTTCCAGCTCGCGGTGGACAGCGTTGACCACGCCGCCTTCCTTGACGCCGGGGTTGGTGTCTTCGCCCGTGAACACCACCGGCACCTTCACGCGGATCAGCTGACCCGGGGCCAGGCGCTGGAAGTCCACGTGCATCGGCGTGTCCTTCAGCGGGTGGAACTGCACGTCGCGCATCAGGGTGCGCACGGTCGGGCCGTTCTTCACCGCCACCTCATAGAGGTGCGACGCCCAGCCGCCCTTGTGCATTTCCTTCATCACGTCACGCGGGTCGAGGGCGATCAGAACCGCCTCTTCCTTCGCGCCGTAGATGACCGCGGGGACCAGCCCCGCCTTCCGAGTCGCGCGCGCCGCCCCCTTACCGGCCAACTCGCGCGCTTCGGCCTCGATCCGAATTGTCTGGACCATGAATCCGTGCTCCGCTCATCAGAGGCGCCGCGCCGGGCTTCACCCGGGGCGCCATGCCATACGTCCCCGGGCGGGATGCCCAAAGACGATCGCGCCGGCCTCCAGGGGTGCCAGCGCGCGGGCGGGCCTTAGCAAGAATGCGGGCCCGGTTCAATGCCGGCCGCGCATGGCGGGCGGCAGATGTAATTGACTCGCATTTGCAACCATGTGAGCCTGCCCGCATGCCGCCGCGGCGGCTGCCCGGGAGGTGCCACATGTTTCATCGGCTCAGCGCCACGATCGGCGCGCTTTCGCTGTTGCTGGGAGCGCAGTTCGCGCAGGCGGCGGAGGTCAATCTCTATACGACGCGGGAGCCCGGGCTGATCCGCCCGCTGCTGGAGCGCTTCACGCAGAAGACAGGGACGACCGTCAACACGGTCTTCGTGCAAGGCGGCCTGGCGGAGCGCCTGGCCGCCGAGGGCACGCGCTCCCCGGCCGATGTCGCCATGGTCGTCGATATCGGCAACCTGATGGATCTGGTGGACCGCAACCTCTCCCAGCCCGTGAAATCGGATGTGCTGGAGGCTGCCGTGCCGGCCGGGCTGCGTGGCGAGGATGGGCGCTGGTTCGCCCTCTCCACCCGCGCCCGCGCCATCTATGTCTCGCGTGAGCGGGTGCCGGAGGCCGAAGGCGCTCGGCTGACCTATGAGGACCTCGCGGACCCGCGCTTCAAGGGCAAGGTCTGCATCCGCTCCGGCCAGCATCCCTATAACACCGCGCTCTTCTCGGCCCTGCTGGCGGAGCACGACGAGGCCTGGCTGCGCGACTACCTGACCCGGCTGAAGGGCAACCTGGCCCGCCGCCCCGGCGGCGGCGACCGCGAGGTGGCGCGCGACATCCGCGCCGGCATCTGCGATGTCGGCGTGGCGAATACCTACTACCAGGGCATCATGCTCTCCGGGCAGGGTGGGGAGGAGCAGCGCGCCTGGGGCCAGGCCATCCGCATTGTGCTGCCGAATGACGGCGCCATGGTGAATGTCTCCGGCGCCGTGATCGCCCGCCATGCGCCGAACCGCGAGGAAGCGGTGAAGCTGCTGGAATTCCTGGTCTCGCCCGAGGCCCAGGCGCTCTATGCCGAGGTGAACTTCGAATACCCGGTGCGCGCCGATGCCGCCCTGCACCCGATCGTGGCCGGCTTCGGCACGCTGAAGATCGGGGCCATTCCGCTGCCGGAGATCGCGGCCAAGCGGGCCCGCGCCAGCCAGATCCTGGATGAGGTCGGCTTCGACCGCTGATCCGCTGGCTTTTCGATGAAGGTTCTTCGGCTGGTTTCGGTGCTGGCAGCGGCCCCGGTCGCGCTGCCGGTGCTGGCGCTGGCGACGGCCGCCTGGGCTGGCTCCGGCGGCCTTTGGCCCCACCTGATGCGCTTCGTGC
This sequence comes from Pseudoroseomonas ludipueritiae, assembly GCF_014490445.1. GTDB lineage: Bacteria > Pseudomonadota > Alphaproteobacteria > Acetobacterales > Acetobacteraceae > Pseudoroseomonas > Pseudoroseomonas ludipueritiae. Next base: position 21,901 of record NZ_JACTUZ010000050.1, read on the forward strand.
TGCCGCAGGCGCTGGTCGAGACACTGCTGCTGCTGGCCGGGGTGGGGGCATTGGTGGTGCTGGTGGGCACCGGCACCGCCTGGCTGACGGCCTGCTACCGCTTTCCCGGGCGCCGGCTGCTCTCGGCGGCGCTGGTGTTGCCGCTGGCGCTGCCCGGCTATGTCGCCGCCTATGCCTGGCTGGATGTGCTGCACCCCGCCGGACCCGTGCAGATCCGGCTGCGGCACCTGCTGGGCCTGACCGACCCGCGCGCCATTCCCTTGCCGGAGATCCGCTCGCTCACCGGCTGCATCCTGGTGATGGGGATGGTGCTCTACCCCTATGTCTATCTGGCGGCCCGTGCCGCCTTCCGTACCCAGGGCAGCGAGGTGCTGCGGGCCGGCCGGGCCTCCGGCGCGGGCGGGATGCTGCTGTTCCGCCGCATCGGCCTGCCCATGGCGCGCCCCGCCGTGGCCGCCGGCGCGGCCCTGGCGTTGATGGAGGCGCTGAACGATGTCGGCGCCGCCGAGTTCCTCGGCGTGCGGACCCTGACCGTCTCGGTCTACGTGACCTGGATCACCCGCTCCTCGCTGGAAGGCGCGGCGCAGATCGCGCTGGTGCTGCTGGCCCTGGTGGCGGGAGTGGTGGCGCTGGAGCGCTGGGGCCGGGCGCGGGAAGGGCACGCCACCACCCGGCCGGAACCGCCGGAACGCCAGCAACTGCCGCTGCCGCTGGGCCTCGCCGCCAGCCTCGCCTGCACCCTGCCGGTGCTGCTGGGCTTTGTGGTGCCGGCCTCCTACCTGCTCTGGGCCGCCTGGACGCGCGTGGCGGAATTCGGCCTGCCGCGGGAACTGCCGCACTGGATCGGCAACAGCGCCATGCTGGCCGCCATGGCGACCGTCCTGGCCCTGGCCGCCGCCCTGCCGCTGGCCTTCGGCGCGCGGCGGGACAGCCCCTCCCGCCGCCGCCCTGGCCCGGGGACGGTGCTTCTGAAGCTGGGGATGCTGGGTTATGCGCTGCCGGGTGGCGTGGCGGCGGTGGGGTTGATCATTGCCTTCGGCTGGATGGATGAGGCGCTGGGCCGCTGGGCGCCCATCGCGCTCTCCGGCAGCGTGGCGGCGGTGGTGGCGGCCTATGTCATCCGCTTCCTGGCCATTCCGGCCGGAGGGCTGGACGCTGCCTATGCCCGCATCCGGCGGGAGGTCGATTGGTCCGCCGAATCCATGGGCGCGGCCGCCGGGCGGCTGCTGTGGCGCGTGCATCTGCCGCTGCTGCTGCCGGCGCTCTCGGCCGCGGCGCTGCTGACCTTCCTGGATGCCATGAAGGAACTACCGGCCACGCTGCTGCTGCGGCCGCTGAACACCGAGACCCTGGCCACCGCGCTCTACGCCGAGGCCGCGCGCGGCACCTATGAGGAAGGCGCCGTGGCGGCCCTGGCCCTGGTGGTGGTCGGGCTGGCGCCCATTGTGCTGCTGGGTGCCGGCGGCCTGCGCAGGTTGCTGCCGCCGGCTGGCTGAGGTCAGAGCGCCGGCAGTTCCGCCGGCTCGAAGTGCCAGGCGCTTTCGCCCGCCGGCGGGGGCGTGACCCAGAGCGGCAGGGCATTGGGGGTGCGGACATTCGCCGGCAGCCCCGCCACCGAGCGGAAGGCGCGCCAGAGCGCGCCATGCGCCACCACCAGCACCGGCCCCGGCCTGGCCAGGGCGCGGTTCACGGCCGCGACGGTGCGCTGACGCAGCTGCTCGAAGCTCTCGCCGCCTTCCGGGGTCAGGTTGCCCTCGACCCAGTCGTCGAACCAGCCGCCCATCTCCTGGCCTTCCTGCACGCCGAAGGAGACCTCGCGCAGCCCTTCGTCGATCTCCAGCGGCAGGCCCAGCTTGGCCGAGACCACCTCCGCCGTGTTGCGGGCGCGGGAAAGGGGGGAGGCGACGATGGTGGCGATGGCGCGCGGGCCCGTCGCCACCTCCACAAGGGCCTTGGCGGCGCGTTCGGCCTGCGCCCATCCCACCGTGTTCAACGGGATGTCCACATTGCCCTGGCTCAGGCCGCGCGCGTTCCAATCCGTCTCGCCATGGCGCAGGAACCAGAAGGGCGCGGCGGGCGAGACTTCCAGGCTCATGCCGCCATGCCCGAGGCCGCCAGCGCCCGCTGCACCGCCGGGCGGGCCAGCATGGCCTTCAGATGCGCCTCGATCCGGGGCGGCACCGGCATGCCGACGCGCTTCACCGCCCAGTATTCCACGAAGAACAGCGCGGCATCGGCGATGGAATAGCCCTGCGGCATCACCCATTCGCCGCCCTTCCAGGTGCGGTCGATGAGCTGGAGGTATTCGGCGGCCAGGGCCTTACCCTGTTCCACCACCTTGGGCTCGTCGGCCGGGTTGGGGGTGAAGCGGCTGGCGCGGAACTGGCGCGTGAAGCCCTGCGGATGCACCGTGCCGGCGATGTAGTCCACGAAGGAGAGCGTCTCCGCCTGCCCGTCCACATCGGCCGGCAGCAGCTTGGCCTCGGGGAACTTGGCGCCGAGCCAGAAGGCGATGGCGGTGAACTCGGTCAGCACGGAGCCGTCGTCGCGCTGCAACACCGGCACCTTGCCCTTGGGGTTGATGGCGCGGAATTCCGGCTTGTCCTGCCCCTGGTCCTTCAGCGGCACGAGCTGCAGCTCGAAAGGCTTGCCGATCTCTTCCAGCATGACGTGGATACCGACGGAGCAGGCGCCGGGCGAATAAAAGAGCTTCATGAAAGACCCCCCTCAGGATGCCGTATGCGGCCCGGGAGCATCGGCGGCGCGGCTCCGGCCCGCAAGGGGGGAAGGGATCAGTCCAGCGGCTTCGGCAGCTCGATGGCTCGGGGCGCGAAGCCCGTGCTCCGATGGAGCGCCTCCGCCCTCAACTGCCCGTCAGAACTCCGATGGCCGGCTGGTCAGGCCACGGGCGGGCGTCGCGGTCGCCAGCGATACCGTCCTCGGAGGTATTGAGGCCGGTGAACTGGGCGATGAGGGCCTCACGATCCGCGGGCGATGCCTCGCGGATCGTGAGGCCGTTCATCAGTTGAACAGCGTCGAGACCGAGCTTTCCTCGGAGATGCGGCGCATCGCCTCGGCCAGCAGCGGCGCGATGGTGAGCTGGCGGATGTTGGAGGAGACGCGCACGGCCTCGGTGGCCTGGATGCTGTCCGTCACCACCATCTGCTCGATCGGCGCGGCGCCGATGCGGGCCACGGCGCCGCCCGAGAAGACGCCATGCGTGACATAGACGGAAGCGGAGCGTGCGCCGTTCTTCAGCAGCGCCTCGGCCGCGTTGCAGAGCGTGCCGCCCGAGTCGACGATGTCGTCCACCAGGATGCAGTCGCGACCTTCCACGTCACCGATGACGTTCATCACCTCGGAGACGCCGGCGCGGGGACGGCGCTTGTCGATGATGGCGAGGTCGGTGTGCAGGCGCGCCGCGATGGCGCGGGCGCGCACCACGCCGCCCACGTCCGGGGAGACGACCATCAGGTCGCGGCCCTTGTAGCGCTCCATGATGTCACGGGCGAAAAGGGGCGCGGCGAAGAGGTTGTCGACGGGGATGTCGAAGAAGCCCTGGATCTGCCCGGCGTGGAGGTCCAGCGTCAGCACGCGGTCGGCGCCGGCTTCCACGATCAGGTTCGCCACCAGCTTGGCCGAGATCGGGGTGCGGGAGCCGGACTTACGGTCCTGCCGCGCATAGCCGAAATACGGAATCACGGCCGTGATGCGCTTGGCGCTGGAACGCCGCAGGGCGTCCAGCATGATCAGCAGCTCCATCAGGTTGTCGTTCGCGGGATAGCTCGTCGACTGAATGACGAACACATCCTCGCCGCGCACGTTGTCATGGATCTCGACGAAGATCTCCATGTCGGCGAAGCGGCGAACCGATGCCTGGGTAAGCGGCAGGTTCAATGCGGCGGCCACCGCCTCGGCGAGGGGACGGTTGCTGTTGCAGGCGATAATCTTCATCCGGGGGGGCTTCTCCGGCCATCGGGTGCGGCCGGCAGGAAGCCGACCCGGCAAAGGACGGCGCGTGGTAGCAACGTGACGGTAAGATGTCCATCACGCAGCAGTGTAGTGCATGAGGGGTATGCGCCAGTTGCCCCTCAGGCCGCATCAACCACGCGCAAAAGCCGCCGCTGCTTCCACCTGCGCGGGAGAGGGCGTGACGCCGGTGTAAAGGCGGAACTGCTCCAGCGCCTGCAGGACCGCCACTTCGGCGCCGGTGATCACCACCTTGCCCAATTCGCGGGCGCGGCGGATCAGCGGCGTTTCCGGCGGCAGGTGCACCACGTCGAAAACATAATCGGCGGCTTCGACCAGTGCCTCGGGAAAGGCGAGGTCCCGCGACTCGGGGCCGCCTTCCATGCCGATGGGGGTGATGTTCACCAGCAGCGGCGCGCCCGTCACCTCCGCCTGCCAGCGGTAGCCGCAGGAATCGGCCAGGCGGCGCCCGGCGGCCTCGTTGCGGGCCACCACGGTGCCGTTGCGGAAGCCGGCATCGCGCAGCGCCGAGACCACCGCCTTGCCCATGCCGCCGCTGCCGCGCGCGACGAAGGGTGTCTCCGCCGGCACGCCGTATCGGCGCAGCAACGGGGCGATGGCGGCATAGTCGGTGTTGTGGCCGGTCAGCACGCCATCGTCATTGACGATGGTGTTCACCGAATCGATGGCGGCGGCGGAAGGCGCCAGCCCGTCCAGCAGCGGGATGCAGGCTTCCTTGAAGGGCATCGAGATGGCGCAGCCGCGGATGCCCAGCGCCCGGATGCCGCCGATGGCCGCCGGCAGGTCCTGCGTGGTGAAGGCCTTGTAGACGTAGTCCAGCCCCAATGCCTCATAGAGGTGGTTGTGGAAGCGGGAGCCGAAATTGCCCGGCCGCCCGGCCAGGGACATGCAGAGCTTCGTGTCACGGCCGATGGGCGGCCGGCGCGGCGTGCTCATGGGCCGGTGCGCCCGCGCCCAGGGGTGGGCAGGGGCAGGTCGGCAGCCGCGCCGCTGACCGGTGCCACCGGCGCG
>NZ_JACTUZ010000051.1 GCF_014490445.1 Pseudoroseomonas ludipueritiae
CCCCCCGCCAGGGATCGGACCCCCCCTACCCCCCCAACCCCTTGGCGGTGCCGGGCGGTAGGGGGCCGCCAGGAGGCTGCTGGGACGCGGCCAGGGCGCAGGGGCTAGGGGGAGGAAGGCAGGTGCTGGGCAGCCGTCCTGGCGGCCCTGGCACGGGCTGTCTTGGCCGTGTGGCAGGAGCCGCAGAGGCATTGGATGTTGCTCGGATCGAGCGGCGCGCCGCCGTCCTTCAGCTCCACGATGTGGTCGCCGTAGATGCGGGTGCCGGTGCGGCCGCAGGCTTCACAGCGGCGGCCGCGCACCTTGATGATGCTGGCCATCAGCGCCCGCCACTCAGGGCTGCTGTAGAACGGCATCACCACCTTCGGGGCGGGCCTGGCACTGCGCAGGTCCAGCGTGCCGACGCGCGGCGCCGCCATGGTCAGCTTGCTGCGCCGGCGGGCTGGCTGCGCCATCAGCGGATGATCGGCTTCGGCAGCGGCTTGCGCACCAGGCGGCCCGCCTGGATCCGCTCATCGATCTGCCGCCAGTCGTCCCGGTAGGACCAGCACGGCAGCAGATAGACCGGCGTGCCCTGCGGATAGCCGATGAAGCCGCAAGAGCGGTCGGCCACCACCCGCACCTCTTCGCCGTCCGGCGTCAGGTAGCGCTGCGGCGCGATGGGCTGCCAGCCGAAGTCATTGATGACGTGGCGGTGCGCGATGTTGAGGCTGCGCGAAGCCAGCAGCGCGACCGGGCGCTCAGCCGGCGCGCTCACTGCACCGACAGCTGGGTGTAGCCCTTGCGCCCCTTCTTCCCTGGGATGACCTGGCCGACCATCTCCTTGGTGATGACCTGGTTCGGGGTCGGCTTGATCGTCTCGACGTCGCTCTGCGTCAGGACGCGGCTGCCGGCATACGCCGTTGGTGCGCCACCCATGGCGGCGAGCAGCCTCGGCTTCAGGTCGTCGTTCTCCGCTTCCATGCGGGAGATCTCGGCCTTGTTGGTGGCGTAGGTCTCGGCGGCCTTGATCAGCGCCTTGTCCTTGATCACCGGGTGGTTGGTGCCGGCGGGTGCGGCCGGCGCGGCGGCGGCAGTCTTGGTCGCGCGCGACCGTGCGGGAGTGGCCATCAGGCGGAGGTCCTCTTCAGGATGCGAGCCACCTGCACGGGGTGCCAGACGTCACCGCCTGCAGGTGTGCGGATGCCGCGCGCGGTGAGCGCCTCGGCGATCTGCGAATGGTTGGCGCAGCCAGCCTTCTGCGCCGCCAGGATGGCGGGCAGCACATCGCGGGCGTGCTGCGCGGCCTTGGCGATGCGGATCTGGGTGGCCTGGCTGACGGCGGCGCCGTCGCCGGCGCGGAGCTTCGGATTGCCGAGCTTCACGCCGCGCGCCTTGGCCGCCTGCAGGGCGGCCTTGGTGCGCGCCGAGATCATCTCGCGCTCATGCTCGGCGACGGCGGCCAGGATGTGGATGGTGAGGCGGCTGGCATGCGGGTTGTCACAGGCGACGAACTCGATGCCGGCTTCCATCAGGTTGGAGACGAAGGCGACGTTACGGGCCAGCCGGTCCAGCTTGGCGATCACCAGCGTGGCGCGGCGCGACCGGCAGGCGGCAATGGCCGCCGCGATCTCGGGGCGGTCATTCTTCTTGCCGCTCTCCACCTCCCGGAACACGTCCAGGATGCGGCCGCCGGCGGCGCGCACATGGCGCTCAACCGCCTCTTGCTGGGCCTCTAATCCGAGGCCGCTGGCGCCCTGCTTGTCGGTGGATACGCGGTAGTAGGCGATGAACCCCGGAACGCCGTCCCCGCCTCCCAGCCTCTTCAGCGGGGTTTTGCGGGCCATTCTGGATCCCGATTATGGGTCGGAGGGGGTGAACACTACGAAACGGACGTTTGACGAAATGTTGGGTCGGCTCTTCAATGATTTAGCTACGTTTTCTGGACGAATCTGATGCCGACACTGCACCAAGTGACCTACCGAGCGACGGTTCAGGAAAGCCAGGATGAAGGCCCTGTATTGGTGACCTTGGTGCTGAGGGAGAGCATCGGGCTAACCGAGTTCGACCAGGGTGGCTTGACGGTCTCGATCAGCCTCCCCCCGGGTGCGCATATCAGCAAGGCAACGGCCCTGGCTGAGGTCCTCAATCGTCCTGGCTTGCGACTGGCTATCGCCGAACGGTCTCCTGTGTCATTGCCAGAGGACCATCAGACGAACCATGCCAGCTGCTAGGAGGCCTTCGTCCAAAAGGAAGAGGGGCGGCCGCTAAAGAATCGGTGGACCAGAGTGTGCCAGGCATGCCGTAATTGCAGATGCTCCCCAACTGGCATGACGGCCGCGTCACCTCATATGCGCCGCCGCCGGCCGGAATGGCTCCGACCGTGTTTACATCGGCCCTGCATGGAAGACGAAGATCCGCTGAATCTGCCTCACCCTCAAACAGCGGCCGGAGAAGGTGCTGTTAGGTTGAGCGAGTTGCTGGCAGCCTGGGAGATGGCACGTCACGCCATCCGAGAGGCCGTCGCAGCTCACCCGGAAGGCGCCGATCCGGAGCACCTGGCACAGCTGCGCATGCAAGAGATTCGTGCATGGCGTGACCTTCAGAACGCCGCTGCCTTGGACGCCCTGCATACTGCTGGTAAGGTTAAGCTCTAGCTCAATGCTTTTCTGCTCGCGGCCGCCCTGGCGGAATGCGCAATCTGCTCCATCTGCGGCAGCGAAAGCGAAGGGGATCTTGCATGCACCGGTGGCAGTTGCGCCTGGCCGAAGCCGGCGTGGCGCTGTTCAGTCTGATCAGCCCTGCCGGGGATGAGATGAATATCTGGCAGATCCGCGACCCTACGCGCACAGATCAGGTCTGGCAGTTCCAGGACGCGGTTGAGGCCCGCGCCTTTTTCAAACAGCGTGTGACGCAGCTGCAGGCTTTAACTCCGATCGGTTGAACTGGCAGGGCGTTTCAGGTGCCAACGGTCGTTGCGGCCGTTGGTACAGCCGGCGGCTCATCGTCGTGCCCAAAGTCCATGCCCCAGAAGGTCGGCGGCGCGGTCGGCGTCACGACGAGGTCGGCGGTGCTCAGCCCTTGCAGCGCGGTGCAGTCGGGATGATTCACGCCGCAGATCCGGCCCTGTAGGCCGCGGGCCGCCGGGCAGGTGCATTCCAAGCTCATGCCGACACCGCCGCGGGCTGATGGTGCCAGGTGCTCACCACGCCGGCGCGCTGCAGCGGCCAGGTCAGCAGCACCATCAACTCGCGCCAGACGCGCGCGGCGCTGGGGTAGATCTGCGGATCTGGCGCCACCTGGTTCTCGCCCCATAGGCGGAGAAACAAGACGTCCTCCCGGGTGAGCTGGCGGCGGCGGTAGAGCTGGTCGAGGCATCGCAGCACATCGTCCGGCTCACAGGGGCGCGCGACCGCCTCGACGCTGAGCGGGTTCCAAGATCCACGGCGCTGCGCCTTCAGCGCGCGCATGAACCAGAACCAGGCTTCGTCTGCGGAGGCAAAGGGTCGCGCGCCCCCGAACGCGCACTGCGGCGCGTCGGTGGAAGGGGGCATTTCGGTTTTCCAGGTAGGCGCCGGGCGCTGTCAGGGGCCTGAAACGCAAAGCGCCCGGAACCGTCAGGCTCCGGGCGCAATTATGGCGCTGGATGCTCCCTACCTTTTTCGACCGCGGCGCGTCAAGCGATCTCGATGCCCCAGGTCTTAGCCAGGAACCGCAGCCCGTTCTTCAGCGCTTCGACGCGGGCGGCCTGCCCTCGGATCGTCAGCTGCTCATGGCACAGACTGGTCAGCAGCTCGTCGCCGGGCCGACCAATCATGCCCATCAGCTGGTTCCACCGCGCGCGAGCTGCCGCCATGGCATCGCTCATGTCCTGCCCTGGCCCCACGCGACCGTAGGGGGAGGACGAGGAGGGCAGCAGCCCCGCATCGCCGCACAGGAGCAGCAGCCGGTTGGCTGCGGCATACTGCCAGTCGTTCAGCTGGCCGGAATCCCACATCCGGTCGATCAGGTGGTTGTCGCAGAACTGGCGCGTCAGCGAGGCTTCCACTGCCTCGGGCGAGAGGAAGGCCAGCGGGATGTCCTTGTGGGGTCGGGCCAGCATGGCGGCGCCATCGGCGCCTGCGTCGCCGGAATGCCACTGGCGCAGGTAAACCCGCGCCCGTTCCCGGGATTCCCATTCGCGCCGCTGGGCCGCCGCGCGCTTGGCCTCGGCCGCCTCCGCATCGGAGGTGACATGGGCCTTTGGCTGGTTATCCAGCCGCAGCACCTGGCCGCGTTTCTGCTTTCGGGGCTGGCGGCCAGCCGGCAGTGTCAGCGTGGTGGACGAAGGGGCGCCCGCTGCGGCAGCCCCGGTGTTCTCGATCTTCGCAACGGCGACGGCCGTCATGTCTGCCCCCGCGCCGGAGCCCCCTTCGGCGCCCGGCGAAAGTAGAAGATGCTCACAACCGTGTGAAGAAAAATTCAGCCCCAGGTTGATTGCGCCGGAAAAATTCCCGTCACCTGAGACGCCAGACGCCTCCATCAGGCGCACTGCCGGGCCGCTTCGGCCACCTGTAGCACCACGCCCCGGCACTCCGGCAGCAGCGCGCGGCAGGCCACCTCGATCTGCGGCTTGAAGCGACCGGAGACGTGGTCGCGATGGAAGCGCCCTGGTGCGGCGATCAGCGCATAGCCCTCCTCGACCCCCAGCAGCACCAAGCGGCTCAGCCAGGCGCGGTACTCGGCCACCTCGACCTGCTGCCGCAGCGCTCCATGCACCCCGCACCAGGCGGCTTCCAGGCCAGCATCGCTGCAGGCCGGTGCCACGGGCTCGGCCGGCGCGGCGGCCTGCGACACCGCGGTCGATGCCTGGGCAGGCGCCGCCAGCCCGGCCCGCTCGGCGTTCTCGTCGCACCACAGCTGCCAGCGGGCGGAGACGTCGGCCAATGGCTTGCCGCTGGCCAGGAAGTGCTTGCGGAAGCGGTCGGCCACAGCGGCCGGATCCAGGCCGAGGCGCGCAGCGTAGGCCGCATCCGCCTCCGATGGCTGCCAATCCGCTGCCAGGGGGCGGGGGGTCTCGCGCGCCTGCGCGCCCTCCCCCCTGGTGGTTCTTTGGTGGTTCTCTGGTGGTTTGGGTGCAGATTTCGCACCCCGAGGCTGCAAATTCTGCACCCCAGGAGACACAGAATCTGCACCCCCCGCAGAATCTGCGCCCACCAGGGGTGGGGGTGCGGATTTCGCACCCGTTACGGTATCGGCAACAGCCTCTTCCGAACCTTCTAGCAACTGAGAGGAAACTTCCGGAGCTTTCTCCCGCCTGTGGCGGCCGGGTGCAGATTTCGCACCCCGTTTGCGGAGCGCGCGCGTCGGAAACTGCAAATGGCGGTTGATCCGGTAGCGCGAGGAGTCGTTGTGCCGTGGCAGCGTCGTGATCAGCCCCATCTGCTCCAGGATGCGCAGGTTGCTCTGCACCGTGCGGATGCTCTGGCTGGTGACTTCGTAGAGCAGCTCCACGCCCGGGTAGCACTCGTCTTTTTCGTCCGCGAAGTCGGCCAGCTCCTTCAGGATCTGCCGAGGGCCAGACTTGATGAACTTGGGGCTAAGGGTCTTCACCCAATTCATGCAGTCGATGCTCATAGCCGGGATCCAGCAGACTGTGCGCGTTCGCTCAGGCGCGAACGCTGGACGTAGGAGAAGGTGAAGAACAGGCGCCCGCCGCCACCCTGGGGACGCGCAGGGGATGTCACGGCGGCGGGTCGCCCCTCGCCCACACGAAGGGGGTTCGGGGGCGAGAACTCGGGAAAGCACGTCACGGCCGGGGCCTCGCGCGCTGGAAGACGTTGCTGATGGCGGCGCCCACGACTTGCCAGGGCCGAAGCCGGCGGGTCTCCATGACCACTACGCTGCCTGGGCTGCGGAGCGCCCGCAGCGTCGCCAGGGCCTCACAGGCCCGACCGTGCAGCTGCATTGCTTCCCGCTCCAGCCGCGCCAGGTCCTCGTCGCACAGATGGCCGTCGCGCATGCCATCGGCGACCGCGCGGGCGACGTCGCCAGCCTCGGCCTGCAACTCGGCCAGATCCTGCAGCAGGCAGTCGCTGGGGATCCCCGCTGGCCGGGTCATCACCTGGCCGGCGCGTCGCGCCAGTTCCGTGGTGATCACCGGCTCGTCGGCCACCTCTTCCAGCCGAGCCAGCAGGTCCACCGGCAGGAACTGGTTGCAATGCGGGTTGTAGTAGTTGCTGACCTGGCTGCGGCGTACCCCGCGCGTGCCGCCAGCATTCAGCACCGCCACGGCCGCATCGATCCCGCCAACCTGCTCAATCAGCACCCGCGTCAGGCTCTTCAACGCGGCATTCGCCGCTGAACGTGAATTGCGGGTCATATGGACACGCTCCAGGTTACACCGCCCTGCCCTTTGGGTAGCTGAGCCCCATGGAATGGGCTGGACGTGAGATGGCCGGCGGCAGGCATGGTGGTCCTCTTGACCGCTCGGCATGGGCCGGCGGGTTCCTGGCTTGTGGGGTCAAGTCGAGGGCTCGCCACTTACGCGCGCTGCGCGGTAGCAATGCCTTCAGGCACAGCGAAAGCGGTTGGCGATGCGCGCGCGGGGCAGACCGGCCTGGATGGGCGCGGGGCTGTCAGGCGCGCGGCCTATTTCCTCCTGCGGAAACGCTGATTGCGCTCTGCGTAAATGCGCGGGCGCAGGTCCTGACGGGGGGGGAGAAAGGCAGGCGGCATGGTTTCAGCCGCGGCCTATCGACGCACGGCGGCCGGCGCGTTGCCGCACCGAGCCGCCGGCTTCACCACGGGATGTGCGACCGAACCCATGGAGAATCGATTGATGGTGCGCTTACTGAACATCATTGGCCTCGGAGGCATGCTCATGACCGGATACGGCCTGTTGCTGATGTTCGGATCTCTGGGGCTGCTGGGTATCCCCGCGGTTCTCTCTGTCGGCTTTGGCGCGCTGATCATGATCGGCGGCTTCGGCGGCGCATTCGCCATCGAGCAACTGCTGGAGATGAAGACATTGCTTCGGGGGCCTGCACGGTAGCGAAAAACCGAGCATCAGGCCGGCTCCCGAGCAGAACAGAGAACTTGGTCGGGCCAAAGGTCAGGCCTGAAAGCCCCCTTTGGTAGGCCGCTGATGCGCGACATTTCAGCCACGCGCTCTGCGGGAACACGGCCAATCTTCCGCCAGCCCAGGATCGAAGAATGATGAAGCCTCAGCTCCTTGGCGAGCTTCGTCACGCCGCCAGCCACTGCAATCGTGGTGTCGATGGCGGCTGTGGCTGTGGCGAGGGCCGCGTCATCAAGGATGGGCGATTCGATCATGTGCAGCAGAGTGGGAAATTCCCACATTCCAGTCAATCCATAATGTGGGGAAAACCCGCCCACGTTCGGTGGGTTTCGCCCACAATTTCAGCTATGCAAAACCAGAACATCGTGAGAACATTGCGTCGAAAGCGCGGACTTAAGCAAGCGGAATTAGCGGCTGAGTTGGGCATCTCCCGATCTCACCTCAGCAAGGTGGAAAACGGTTCCGATGCGGCAGGCCGGCAACTACTGGAGGCAATGGCAGTGTATTTTCGAGTTCCCATCGACACTTTTTTCCCGCTGTCTCCCAAAGGGGCTGATGCGGTTGATCACCGGAACCATGGATCTGATCTGGGAGCGCAGGAAGATGAGGTCCTGGCGTTGTGGCGCGCCATGGATTCGGAAGAGCAGCGGGCACTGCTGACTTTGCTGCGGCGGAAGGCTCATTCTTCGTAGGCATCTGGTCGAAAAGTTTTCTTGGTGGGATTTTCCCACCTTTTTCATTGACCGTTATGTGGGAAAATCCCACAATCCTCCCACACCCCGTGTGAGGAGGCCCAAATGGCAGTCTCGATCAGCGTTTCTCCGGTTGCCCGGCCGCGTGCGACCGAAGCCCATCCTTCCCTGTTCTCCTTCCTGAGCCTTGCCGCCGCCGGTATGACGCAGCGCTGGCGCCAGCAGACCCGGAGCACCATCCGGCTCGTCCGCAGCACTCGGGCGCAGATCATGGCTGAGGCCGCGCGACGCGAAGCCGCCCGGCGCCGCCAGGAGCGTGAGAAAAAGCCCTTCGCCAGCGCCGCCCGCAGCCATCTCTATTTCTTGGAAATGGCGGCACAGAATGCTGCTCTCGCCTGGGACGCCCGTGCGGCCGGCGATGACATCATGAGCGCTCAGCACCAGGCCGAAGCGAATTGGTTTGCCCAGGAAGCCCGCCAGCGCGCCACCTTCACTGCCATCTGGCCGGAGGTCTGAGACATGCGCGGATCCGCCGTCGATCTCGGCAGCGTCCTGCGCGGCGTGGAAGGCGCCGAAGCCGCATGAATGCCCGCCTTCCCCCCTTCCCGCCTCTCATCACCGCTGCCGGCGTGCTGGATACTATGGCCGACCAGACCTGCTACCGCGAGGCGCTGCTATGGCTGCTCGGGCCCGACAGCTGCGAGCCCGCCAAGGTGCTGCTGCTGACCGCGCTGGATGAGCGCCTACCCGGGATGCGCATCGATCCGCCGGGGCTGCATGAGTACCCCCGTCTGACGCGCCTGTTGCAGGCGATGCCCTGGGCGCGTGCGGGCCTGCTGCCCCTGGCGCGTGACAGCGCCGATTGGGCGGCCGCGGCGGATGTGCTTTGCCACAACGCCGGCCTGCCGGTGCCGCTGCCGGGCCAGCAGCAATGAGTGGCGACCTGTTCGGGTTTTCGCCTCCGAAAGCCGAGCGGCCCGCGCGCCGCTTGGTGCCCCCGTTGGCTGTACGCTCGGCCTCGATCGATCCCGCGCCGGTGCAGGAAACCGCCCTGCCGGTGAACGCGCTACCCGTCCCGGCAATGCCACGCTCGGTCGGCCCGGGCAGCCGGGACGTCGAGGATGTGACCGATGGTGCCGCCATCGTCTTGGCCGACCTGATGGCCGGATGGACGCTGCAGCAGGGCGGCGCCTACACCGGCCTGACGCTGCATCAAGCCATCCGCTGGATCGTCGGCGCGCTGCGCGCCGCCGGATACCTCCGCGAGATCCCGGAGCCGGGCACTCCGGCTCTGCCTGTGCATCCGCCGGTGGCTTGCATGCTGGAGGTCTACCAGCTGCTGACGCAGATGCTCGCGGCGACCGCCGCCGGCCAGGTGGTGGCCGGCCCCGGCCAGGACCATGCCGCTCTGGCCGCCTGGGCAGCCAATGCCCAGCGCACGCTGGCACAGCATCGCGCAGTAGCTCAGGCACGGGGAGAGCAGCATGCCTGACGCGATCTCGCGCACGGCTCGCGTCACCACCACGCGCGAGCTAGCGCTGCGCCTGCTGGCGGGGCAGTGCCTGTCCCGCTGTGCGGGCGGTGATTGGTTGATTGGAGACGACCAGGTGCCGGTGGCTCCGGAGGTGTTCGCGCGGCTGCGAACAGGCTTCCGGCTCGTGCCTGGGGGCGATGGTCTTCCTGGCTTCGGGGCATCCTTCGCGCAGACTATGACGCTCGAACCGCTCCACGATGATGCAGCGGTGCGGCACCTGCTGAACAAGGCCATCAGCGACGCCGGCGGCATCAGCAGCTTTGCGCGTAAGCGGCACCTGTCGAAGGGTCAGGTGGGTGACGCTGTCACTCAGCGGCGGGACACAGTTGCGCCCAACATCGCCGCGGCGCTGGGCCTGTTACCGCGCACCTTCTATGTGCCGCTCCGGGGGGCGGCAGCGCGATGAAGCGCTCGCCCGGGTTCGCAGAAGATGTGGCGCGTCTGTACGAGCAGGCCGACCGCGCGCCGGCCGGAAGCGAGGAGCGCAAGCGCCTGTTGCGCCAGGCTGCGCAGCTCTCCAGTGCACGAAGCAAAGCAAAGGTAGCCATGGCCGCTGCCAACAGAGTGCGCAGCATGAGGGCGGTGAATCGTCGTGGCTGAGCATCGCTTCTCAGCGCACGATATCACTGGCAATGATGTGCATGTGCGCACCGAAGAGGTGCGGATCGCTCAGCATAATGGCGACGTGATGCTGATCCCGCGCACTTGGCTGGCTGACGCCATGGGCGCGAATCCTCACCACTTGGCACTGACGATGTGGTGGATCGGCTTCGGCCTCACCTGCGGCGCCGGCATAGGCATCATCCTGATCCTGACCATCCAGGGCATCATCAAGGCGGCGACACATGGCTGATATGGACAGCGTCAAGGCACGCATCCGCGCGCTGCGGGCCCGTACCGTCGAGAACGGCTGCACAGAAGCCGAAGCCCTGGCGGCCGCCGCAAAGGTCATGGACCTATTGGCTACGCACGGCCTGGCCGCCGGCGATGAAGAGATCGCGCAGGAAGATGTGGCGCTGGGGCTCCGCTCGCAACCGGCGCTGCGGCCGCTCTTCGTGGTGGTGGCCTGGGTCTGCCATTGCGAGGTGCTGACGGTGGAGGGCTGGGAGCGGAGCAGCATCCGCTATATCGGCCGTGATCCCTGGCCGGAGGCGGCCGCCTACCTGCATGCGGTGGTGATCGGCGCATCGCGGCGGGCGCTGGGCGACTTCAAGGGAACCTTGGCTTATCGGCGCCGCCGACCGGCAGCCCGCCTGGTGGCGGAGCATCATTTCCTGGTCGGCTTTGTGGATGGGCTGCGGGGGAAGCTGGTGGCGCTGAAGCATGCCCGCCGGGAGGCGGAGGAGCAGCGCCAGGATCTTGCTGTGGCCCGGCAAGCTGTGGCGCGCATGGACACCGTGACCATCCGTGACCGTGGGGTGCGGCAGGGCGCCAGCTACCAGGACGCACGCGCACACGGTGTCCAGGCGGGCCGTGCGGCGCATGTCGGTTGGGGAGTGGGCCAATCCGGCCCGGCAGGACTGCTCGGCGGGCGAGGCCGTGGTTGATCTCCCCCCTGCCCCGCCTTCGGCACTGTTGCTGCTGGCGGCCGCCGAGCTGGAGCAGCGCGCCGACTATGGCGCCTTCCGCGACCGCCTGCAGGCCGAGCGCGCCACCTGGGACGGAATCCGTGCCGTCGCTGGATGGCTGCGGCAGCAGGCGGCGGCCCTACAGGCAAAGGAGGGCTGATGCAGGACGGCTACCGTCTGCACGGCATGGAGTACGACCCGCCCCGGCCGCAGGAGCCCTGGGCGCCAACGGTGCGGCGTGTGGCGCAACTGCTGCGCGCTGGCGCCACTGTGCGGACTGCTGGCCCTTATGTTGAGATTGCCCTGCCTGGCGAGGGCCTGGTGCTGACGGATCATGCCGCACATCAAGCGGCTCTGAAGAGAATTCAGGCAGGCTCAGGGTGGTCGTGACGTCAGGAATGGGGTGGGCTCAAGGCCCTGAAAAGGAGAATTTTTATGATCCCTTCCCCCCTTGTTCTGCTCATCGCCCAGCTGGCTAAGCTGGCGGAAGAGAACGGCAGCCACCTCACCCAGCAGCAGGCTGAAGATGTGGTCCAGATGTACCGGGATTGGCACGCCCAGCCATAACCAGCCTTTCCCCGGCCGGGCGGAACCTGGCCGGGACTTCTGGCTTGCACAGAGCGTCCAGGCCCAGATACGGCCCCAACCGACGAGCTTCGCGTCAGTGTCGGCTCATCCGCCGCAGCCAAGTTAGATGGATGTACATATATACATATGCACATCCATCTATCCATCCATCACTGCACCAACTTTTTGTTCTTGGCCAACCACATATCCAACGCTTCAGATACGATGGCCTGCTTCTGTCGACCGGTACGGAACCGATGCAGCGCCAAGGCCTCTGCTTGCGCGGCCGAGAGCTTGAAATTCATCGACCCTGGCCGAGACACGCTTGAAGCTGGCGGCGCCGGCGGCGGCTCACTCGCCGGAGCTGCGGGAGGGGGATTCTCCGCCCGCTCGATGGGCGGCGGCGCGTCCAAGGGCTCCTTGGAGAAGATAGCATCGAACTTGCTGGCGGACCGCTTAGTCACGCGATGCACTCCTTACCGATAGCCTCATAGGCTTCCCAGGCACGGGTTGAACCCTTCTCCTTCGGCACCCCCCTGACAGAGACACCGTTGCTGGCCGCGTGCTCGAAGACCTTCAGGCGAGGTACCTGGCCGGTGAACACTGGAATGCCCTGAGCGGTGAGAACTTGGCGCAGCTGTTGGCCATCGGTTTCCGGCGCCGGCGGCACCTTGACCAGCAGAACCCGGTGCTTGCCAGGAGCAAGCTCCTTGGCGGCGCGCAGGGTATCCACCAACACGTCCGTCTCCAGAGTAGCCGGGACGGTAGGAATCACCAGCAGATCGCAGCCTTGCGCCAACGCCTCGAAGTCAGCCGAGCCTGGGCGGGCTTCGGTGTCGACGACGACATGGGTGAAGGAGCGCGCCTTATAGGCGCCGGCTTCCACCGGCACGACTTCGAATGCGAATCCGCCGCGCTTAGCCCAGGCGGTGCTGGAGCGGTTCGGGTCGCCATCGATGAGCAGCGTCGGGGCGAGCGTCTGCAGGTACTCTGCCAGGTGCACGGCAGTCGTAGTTTTGCCTACGCCGCCTTTGTAGCTCGCGACCGTGATGTACATGTGTGTGGACATCCATCCATATGTGCAGATGTACATTTACACATATGGATATACATATGTATATGCAAAATCAGGTGAGCCGGTCGTGATAAAGCCCTGTTTCCGATTGGTTGCACGCTGGGCAGGAGTCCGGCATTGTGCCGGGACGTCAATGGAGAGCCGCTCAATCCTGAGCAAAGCATAGCCCTAGAACGACGAAACCCCGCGCTTGCCGGCGCGGGGCTTGTCGGACCCGCCGGAGCGGATCGGAACCGAATGGTGTTCGTGTTCCCGATCCTACACAGCCGAATCCGTCGCGCAAGAGGATTTTGCGTGAACGGGAGAGGCATGCCGGCTGGTCCTCGGGCCAACCGCAGGAGGATCGGCCGTGCCGATCTCACGACCACGTCCGGCGCGTGCCGGGTCCGTGCGCGTTGCCGCTTGGCAGCGCCAGCGCCTCGGCGATGCCGATCGGCGCCGCATCATGGAGGCCGCCCGTCGCCTGGAGCGCCGCAGCCACCAGCCAGGAATGCACGGCGGTGCTCTGCGCCGCACCGGCATCCTGGTGCTGTGGACGCTGCTCTACCGCGGCCCGTCGCGACACGGGGTCTGTGATCCCTCCATCAGCCAACTGGCGGCCTGGTCCGGCTGCGCCCGCTCCACCGTGCAGCTCGCCCTGAGCCGCATCGAGGCCGCCGGCATCATGGGCCATGTGCGGCGTGGCCTGGTGGTCGCCGGCCGCTGGTGCCAGTGGACCTCGGCGTATCTCTTCGCTTCGCCGGAGCAGTGGGCCGGAAGCGATACCGAAGCTCGGTCAGCCGAAGTCTCTCCAGTGAAAAAGAAAGCTCAGGAAGGAAAACGGGAGGGGCAGGGGAGTGCCCTGCCAGAGGCCGAGCGTCAGACGCTAGCCGCGAAATGGGGGCTGCTCCCGGCCGAGATGTACCGATTCGAAGCGTCGTGACGGCAGGGTAGAGGCGGTTTCAACAAGGAGAACCACCATGAAAAAGCCACCCAGCGTCACAACCGCCGATCATCACTACGCTGGCCACCAGATCTCCATCCGCACTGAACAGCGCGGCCCAAAGCGTTGGGAGGCGCACTGGGAAGTTGCCACCCTGAACGAGAAGGGCAAGATCGAGGAGCCTGAGCCAACAGCGCACGAAGCCGAAGACGTGGCGCTTATCGATGCTCGCTATGCAATCAGGATGCGTCTCGAAGCAGCCGAAGGTGGCAAGCCAGGAGGGGAGCAGGACGAGACACGATAATGGGGGTTTATCGTTTCTAACGTACACCCATACGTGCAAAAAGTACGTACTTTTTTTGTTGACGGGGCCAGGGAAAATACGTAAAAAGTATGCATGAGAGCAAGAGAGGTGCTGCAAAAGCTGAAGGCGGATGGGTGGTGCGAGGACTCCCAGAAAGGTTCCCACCTCCACCTGATCCACCCCACTAAGTCGGGCAAAGTCACCGTCCCGGTCCATGGTGGAAAGGATATCAGCCCCATGACTTTGCGGCTGATCGAACGTCAGTCCGGCCTCAGATTGAGGCCGGGCTGACAGCCCTTCAGCCGAGCACCTCTCGGCGCGTTCCCTGGCCAAGCCCAGGGCCACACTAAGGAGCAAAAGATATGGCGATCCGGTTCTACCGGGCCGTGCTGATCGATAGTGAAGATGCTGTCAGCGTGGCCTTTCCCGACCTGCCCGGCTGCATCAGCCAGGGAGACGACATCCAGGACGCGGCCAACATGGGCCGCGAGGCGCTGAGCCTGCATGTCGAAAGCATGCTGCGCGACGGCGAGGCGCTGCCGGAGCCCAGCGAGTTGGGCGCGCCGCTGCCCGACTGGCTGGCGGAGGACATCACCGCAGAAGGCGCCAGCTACCGCGAAACGTTGCTGCCGGTGGAAGTAGAGCGCAAGCCAGTGCGATTAACCATCTCGCTGCCGGCCGACTTGGTGGCCTCGGTAGACCGAGCAGCAGAGCGCAATGGCTTCACCCGCTCCGGCTATCTGGCACAGGCGGCGCGCGACAAGATGCAGCGTGAGCGCGAGACCGCCTGAAACAGGCCAAAAAGCAAGATTGTCTTTGAGGATAACAGATGCAGGTACGTCGAGTAGGGCCGGTGGTACCGGTCGTTCGGGTCTCACCCGGCGGCACTTACGATGCTCTTGGTACAGCATTTGCCATTAGCAGAAACCGATATGCCACGGCCGCACATGTCGTGCAGAGGAGGGATGAGGGATTGTGCGTGGCGTTCTCTGCGGATGATCCTAATGATGGTTACCAAGACACAACTAACACTGGCCGGCATCTTCTTGAGGCAAAGCTAGTAGAGGTGGATCCCGTCCGAGATATCGCAATCTTGGAGGTGGCAGGTATAGATTATGATATACGCTATTCAATAGGATCAAGCGACGATGTCCTTCCGGGAACTCCTATCTATACGGTAGGATACCCACATGCTGATTATGGACGTTTGGTTCTGACACAGCAGTCATCGACTGTCGGTGCAAGGATTTTGATTGGGTCAGGTCCTATCAAGACTAAGCACTTGGTGCTCAATATCCAAACACGACCTGGCCAATCAGGAAGTCCAGTGTTTGCGCGAAACAATGGTGCCGAGATAATCTCTGCGATGGTGATAGGTAGCTACGCCCCCAACACACCGCGCATGATAATTGGCACTATCGACCCTGATACTCTTCATCAAACGACACATGCAATTTCAGCGGAGTACATCCGGAGGATGATGGCGTGAGCAGGTGCGTCAAGGACGCCGTGGCTTCAGGCGGCTGGGTGTCGTCCCTTGGGTCTTACCATCGGGAGACAATTGAGGAAGTTCTCAGCACAGGCATGAAAGAAGATGAAGCCGCTGAATTTTGGCTTTCGACAAATGGCGCAGAGTTCACTGCAGGGTTTGGAGCGGGAGAGAGGTCTCGCGCTTACCTTCAAAGTGTTCAGAGCGAACTAGCCAAAGTGATCTGCGGAGATGAAAAGTACACTGAACTCCGGCAGAGCTTAGTTGGATACGTGAAAGCGGGTAAGTATACAGCTGTGGCTGCAATTGCCGCAGCTATCGCACCTTATGTCGGCTTTGCTGCTAGTGCGCTTGTTCCTGCTATCGCGTTGTTGCTCGATTGGTCTGCAAAGATTGGCGTAGAAGCATGGTGCAATATGCCACCAGAATCTGCAGCCTGACCCGTCTTGCAAGCCATCACTACGAAATTAGCACCTCGCCGGCCTTCTGCTGCTTGCCACTGATGCCATAGGTGGTTTCCACCGCCTCGATGGTGAAGCGGCTGAAGACCTGGCGCACGCCCGGCGTGTCGTTCAGGCTGAGCAGGAAGCGCCCCTTGATGCCCGCGAGCTGCTCCGCCAGGCGCTCGAAATCGGCCCGGTCGAAGACGCCCGGGCCATAGTCCTTCTCGCAACCCCAATAGGGCGGGTCGAGATAGAACAGCGTGTCCGGCCGGTCATAGCGCGCGATCAGATGCGCGAAGGGCAGGCGCTCGATCACCACGCCGGCGAGGCGTTCGTGGATCTCTTCGAGTGTGGCTCCTAACTTCGTCACGTCGAAGCGCGCGGAGACGCCCGGCGCGACGCCGAAGTTGCGGCCGCTGATCTTGCCGCCAAAGGCGGTGCGCTGCAGGTAGAGAAACCGCGCCGCGCGCTCCAGGTCGGTCAGCGTGTCGGCATTGGCCGCCAGCAGCCGTTCGAACTCAGCGCGCGAGGTGAGCTGCCAGCGCAGCATGTCCATCAGCGGCACGTAGTGGCGCTGCAGGATGCGGAAGAGGTTGGCGACATCCGTGCTGATGTCGTTGATCACCTCGCAGCGCGCCCGGAACGGACGGCGCAGGAAGATGCCGCCCATGCC
This sequence comes from Pseudoroseomonas ludipueritiae, assembly GCF_014490445.1. GTDB lineage: Bacteria > Pseudomonadota > Alphaproteobacteria > Acetobacterales > Acetobacteraceae > Pseudoroseomonas > Pseudoroseomonas ludipueritiae. Next base: position 16,307 of record NZ_JACTUZ010000051.1, read on the forward strand.
GATGAAGGGCTCGACATAGGTGGTGTGGTCGATGGCCTGCAGGCGCGAGACGATGCGCCGCGCGAGGTTGCGCTTGCCGCCCAGGTAAGGGGCCGGCGTCGCCGCCGGCGACGCCGGCAGGAGGGTAGTGGACATCATGGATGCGGGTCTTCAACATGGCCCCGCTTCTGGCCGGAAGTAGGCGGGGCGGTTTATCCGTGTGCAGTGACAGCTGCACGGCTCGGGTGTTGGTAGCACCCTGGCCCCCGCGCTCCCCTGGTGGGTAGAGCTGCGGCGGATCGTGCCCGAAGGCGCGAGTTCGTCCAAGACCCGATTGTGCTGCAACCGGGCCTGTTCTTGTTGTGTTCACGGTGATAGCGTAGAGAAACCCCCAAGGCTGAGGTTCCCCCGGACCCTGGCCGCTCTCTGCATGAGGCTCCGATGAGCAAGAAGCCCCGACCATCCCCCGGTCCTCGGCGTCCCGCCGATCCCCACAAGGCGGCGCTCGGCCGCATCGCCGATCTGGTGGGGCGGGGTTATGACGCTGGCCGCCTGCAGCGCGAGGCGGAGGCGGTCATCCAGGGCCTGCGCGGCAGCATGGAGCCGGAAGAGCTGCGCGAGGTGCTGGACGAGGTGCGCGAGCAGCTTGCCGCCGGCGTCGAGGCGGCGGAGGAACAGGCCAGCGAGATCGACAGCGACGACAAGGTCTCGGCGCGCCATGTGCAGCGCATGGTCGGCGCCATGATGGCGGCGCGCGATGCCTTCGGCCGGGCGGCCAGTGCGCTATGACACCGCTGCCGCGCGCCCCCGGTGTCGCGCGTGCCTGATCATGGCACCCCCGCGTTACCCCGATCAGCCTGACGAGCCGCCGGTCTATACCGGGGCCGAGACGACCGGCTTTGTCAGCCCGGCGGCCGATCACATGGATGGGCCGCTCGATCTCAGCCAGGTGCTGGATCTGCGCCGGCCGGGTCGCTTCGCGGTGCGGGTGTTCGGCGAGGCGCTGGCCCGCCGCGGCATCCTGCCGGACGATATCCTGATCGTGGATTCCTCGGCCGAGCCGCGCGCCGGCCGGGTAGCCATCGTGATGCTGGGCGGCGAGGTGCTGCTGGCGCAGCTGGCCTGGCGCGATGGCCAGTGGTGGCTGCGCTCCGGCCGCGCCGAGCGGCCGCCGTTGCTGCTCAGCGAGGAGGCCGAGATCTGGGCCATCGTCGCGGCGCTGGTGCGCGAGCGAGTGTGAGATGCCGGCCGTCTATGGCCTGATCGACGGCAACAGCTTCTACTGCTCGGCCGAGCGCGCCTTCGCGCCCATCTTGCGCAGCAAGCCGGTGGTGGTGCTGTCGAACAACGATGGCTGCGCCATCGCCCGCACGCCGGAAGCCAAGGCGCTGGGCATCAAGATGGGCGATCCCTGGCACCTGGTGCGCGGCCGCCGCGAACTGCTCGGCGTCGAGTGGCTCTCCTCCAACTACGCGCTCTATGGCGACATGAGCCGGCGCGTGTACCAGGTCCTCGCTGAGCGGGTGCCGCGCGTCGAGCCCTACTCCATCGACGAGATGTTCCTGGATCTCGATCTGCCGGTGGAGCTGCATGCCTTCTGCGCCGAGCTGCGGCGCGAGGTGCGGCAGGTGGCGAAGATCCCCACCTGCGTCGGCTGGGGTCCAACCAAGACCATCGCCAAGCTGGCCAATGGCATAGCCAAAGACCATGCCGAACTGGGCGGGCTCTGCGACCTGCGCGACCCGGCGGTGCGGGCGGAGTGGTATGCCCGCCTGCCGGTAGATGAGGTCTGGGGCATCGGCCGCCGCACCACCGAGAAGCTGAAAGCCGGCGGGGTAGAGACCATCGCCGACTTTCTGGCGCTCGATGCGCGGGCGGTGCGTGACCGGCTGACGGTGGTGGGCGCGCGGGTGCAGGCGGAGCTGCGCGGCGTCTCCTGCCTGCCGCTGCAGATGCTGGCGGCCACCCGCAAGGGGCTGGCCTGCACCCGCGCCTTCAGCCGGCCGGTGACCACCTGGCAGGACATGCGCGAGGCTGTGGCGGCCTATGCCGCCCGGGCGGCCGAGAAGCTGCGGGCGGAGCGGCTGGAAGCCTGCCACCTCAGCGTCTTCCTGCACACCAATCCGCACAATGGCGACCCGTGGCATTCCGGCAGCCGCGCTGCGCGCATCGAGCCCACCAGCGACACGCGCGCGCTGATCACTGAGGCAGTGCGGCTGCTGACGCCGCTGTGGCGCGATGGCTTCCGCTACGCCAAGGCGGGCGTCATCCTCAACGACCTGGTGCCGGCCGGGGAACAGGCGCGGCTCTTCGCGACGCGCAGCCCGCAGGCTTCGGCCAGAACCATGGCGGTGATGGATGCGATCAATGCCCGGCACGGGCGCGGCACCTTGTTAGTAGCCAGTACCGGCCTCGCCCGCAGCTGGGCGACTAAGGCGCAACGAGTGTCGCCGCGCTACACCACCCGGCTGGAAGAGATCCTGCGGGTGGAGGCGTTCTAAGGTTACTGCCACCCCCTTGCTACCTAGAGCCGAAAAATGCCTTCGAGCGTGGGCTGGGGCTTGTCACGCAAGAAATTGAGGTATAAATCCTATCACACGCAAACCGCATTGGGTGTTGTTGTGCAGCAATCGGCTATCCGTGCATTCATCAGGCAGCATGTGACCCGAGACCAACTCGCAGACGACCTGCAGATGCTGAGAGCTGCACGTCGGAAGGGCGGTAGGCTGTCTGAAGATGGTGGCTTTCAGGGCAAGGGGGCTCTCAGAGTAGCCGGGTACGCTGCCCACGAGGCATATGAGCAGCTTTTCCGTTCCTATGTGCCAGGGCATGGAGGAGCGATAGCAGACCATGTCCTGCCTGGTACTAATATCACCGTGCACCAGGCGGTCGCCGTGTATGGTCCAGTGTATGTGGCACGAGCTACGATAAACTGCAGACGCGATCTGCCCACACCAAACGCCACGCGGAAGAACGCGGCACAACTTAATGCCGCCTTTGACCCACAAGGAAAGCTCGACATTGGTCTTCCGCCGGAGAAGCGCTGCTTCGTTCTGCTTCTGACAAGACGAGATCCTCAAGACATCGGTGCCTACGAGGCAATCGACATTGCGGTTCTGATGTCAGATTTCAGCGGCTTCTCTTTATATGAAGACGCCGACACGTTCTTGGCAGGCTACGGAGAGGTCAACGCTGAGAGCGTTCCTGATCAGCAAGCAGCACCGAATATGGGCATCAAGCTGCGTGGCAAGGTTCAGCCCTTCACTGGTGGCGAACATGGCGAAGGCCAAGGTGATGAAGGTGACACCCAGAAAGGCTCCGGCTGATTTTTGGCCGCCTTCTTGCTCGCAAGTGTTGCATACATTAGGAACCGGCGCCTGATTTCTTGCTGGGGTGGAGCTTAGATGCAGGAGCTCAAGACCAAGGCTAAGGCCAAGTTCATTGCAACCCGTCTGCGGGAAGCGAGAGATGCCAGGGGAATTCCAACTCTGACGTCTATGGCTTCGCTCGTCGGAGTGGATACAAGCGCTGTATCCCGGTGGGAAGCCGGCTTGTCTGAACCAAGTGCGGACAAGGTGCTGGAACTCGCAAGGGCCCTTAACGTTAGGCCCAGCTACTTCTTTCGCCCGCACTTCCAGCATGGAAATGCGCCTGCATTCCTGCGTTCGTTAGCGAGTGCCCGAAAGCGAGACCTAGCCCGGCAGCGCGCCCGGCTGCGGTGGCTACAGGAGATTTCTCAGGTAGTGCAGCACTACGTCAGTCTGCCGCCAGTGGATCTTCCTCCTCATCTGCAAGCTGTCGACTACCGAACTCTGCGCGATGAGGACATTGAGGGCATTGCGTCAGATCTTAGGGCGCATTGGAAGCTAGGCAATCAGCCTATCGGCAATGTCATTGAGGTTGTGGAGCGCGCAGGCTTCGTTGTGGGCCGTGATGAGATGGGAACCACGGCTCTCGATGGATTGTGCAACTGGTCGGTATTGGACGGGCGCCCTTACCTTCTGTTGGCTGAAGACAAGATGTCGTTCTTTCGCAGGCAGATGGATACAGCCCATGAGATGGCACATGCGCTCCTACACCGGCATGTAAGCGAGGCACAGCTACGCGAGGATTTTGATCTTATCGAAGCTCAGGCGTTTAGATTGGCAAGTGCGTTCTTGATGCCTGCCGACAGCTTTGCACTAGCGGCAAGGACGCCCACGCTGAATGGGCTCCTGATGCTTAAGGACCGCTGGCGGGTGTCCGTTAAGGCGATGATCCGCCGCTGCAGAGATCTAAATCTGATTGTCAATGATGAGGCAACGCAGCTTTATAAGTACTACAGCGCTAAAGGGTGGAATCGGGAAGAGCCGATGGATCGGTCTGTACCCCTATTTCAGCCTAAGCTGCTTGCGAAGGCGCTAACTCTCATCGTCGATAGCCGAACTCGGTCGAAGGCAGACTTGTTAGCGAGTGACTTCACTGTGCCAGGCCATGATGTCGCCACGCTGATCGGACTTGATTCGGATTGGTTCTCAACCGGCGAGGTCATTCAACTTGCGCCGACCGGAGCTCGGCAACCTGCAAGCACAACGTCTGCTGGTGAGATTGTTGAAATAGACTTTGCCGGCCACCGTCGCCGGCCTGGAAATTAGCAAGGGCTTTCAGCCCTTGCGCATCATCTCGGCCATGCGGCCGGCACGGGCTGGCGTCTGGCGCGCCCAGAGTGAATTGAGCATACCCTGCGCGGCCGCCGCGAAGTCGCCGCGCTGGACGGCCGCCAGGGTGCCCTTGAAGCCCAGCAGGCCGGCCATGCCCATCTGGAAGGCCATGGCCTGCAGCACCACCTGGCGCGCCTCGCTGAGGCGGGTGGACCAGGGCAGGGCCTGCGCCACCTGAGCCCGCACCTCGGCCAGGTCGTTCTCCAGCAGGACGCGGGCCTCGGCCTCGGTGATGCCCTTGCGGTCGAGGCAGCGGCCGATGCCGATGGTGGGATGCCCCACCACGGTCATGCCCGGCAGCAGCGGCTTGCCGGTGGCATCGTCATAAACCGCCAGGCGCAGTCCCTCTTCGCGCTCCAGCAGCGCGCCCAGCGCGCTCACTGCTGACGCTCCGGGAAGAGAATGGCGGCGGCGCCGCCGGCGGCCACGCCAACATCGACGATGCTGGACCAGGCGTCGGGTGCGATCTTGATGCCGAAGAGGGAAAGGAGCAGGGCGATGCCAGCCCAGGTCGAGCGCTCGCGCAGCCGCGCGGCCACTTGCTGCAGCATGATAGTCTCCAGGTTGTGCGTGGATTGCGCGGCGTGACCCGGCCGGCGCGGGAAGGGCGCGTTCGCGCGGAGGCGAACGGCTTAGGGCTTGGTGCGGCGGAGCTGCGGCACCAGCGTCTCCAGCAGCGGCTCCAGCCGCTCGGGTCCGTAGCGGCCGAGCAGGGCGATCAGCACCACGGCGCCGCCACCTTGCAGGCTGAGCCAGTCGGCGAGGCCCCAGCCCATCAGGCCGAGGGCAGCGGTGACCGGCACCTCCCAGAAGAGGGTCCAGAGGATGAAGTGCAGGGTCAGGCCCCGGCGGGCAGCGCGCAGCATCAGGGTGAAGCGGCCGGCGGCCGCCGCGGTGATGGCCATCAGCAGGTCATCCAGGGCGGGAGGGGGGTCGAACATCGGCATGGGAGCCTCGCAGGCCGCGCTCAGGCGGCGATCAGGGCGGCGGCGCGGAACAGCGCGTCGGTCTCAATCGGCGTGACGCCCAGCCGTTCGGCGACCTGCAGCAGCACCGGGTGGTCGCGCCGATAGCTGGCGGCGGCCGACCACCACTCGCTGGCCTGCACCGCCGCGATCCGCTGCGGATCGGCATCCGGCAGACCGGCAGTGGCCTCCAGCTGCTGCGCCAGCAGGTCACGGGTGGCGCTCAGGAGCGACCGGCCGTTGTCCAGGATATGCGTCGCCATGACGATGCGGGCCTGGGCGCGGCTGATCTCGGCCGGCACCGCGGCCGGCGGCAGGATCACAGGGGGCGGCTCCTGGGTCGGGATGATCGGATCGCCCGGCTGGCGCGGCACGGCCGCCGCCGCGAAGGCCGGCAGCGGGGCGCCGGGGAACAGCGCCAGGACGTGATAGCCGGGCCGGGCCACGGGTGCGCCGCCGGCTTCGGCCTCGTCATAGAGGCGGCCATGCACCACTAGGCAGGCCTGCTCGGGCGGCGGCTGCACCTCGCCGTCGACCAGCCAGGCGGGCGGGCAGGCGGCGAGAAAGGTGGCACGGTCGGGGAAGGCGCAGAGAAGTTGGGTCATGCTCACCTCATGCCGCCAGGGTCGGCAGCTCGGCCGCGCTGGCGAGGCGCGGGATGATGTCAAAGCGCCGGATTACGCCCACCAGGCTGTTGGCGCCGGACGTCGACCAGGTGCCGATGCGGCCGCGATTGAGGCCCAGCGGATAGCCGGCCACAGCGGTCTCCACGGTGGGCGCCCCGTTCAGCGAGGTGCGCATCACGCCCGCCGCCCAGCTGAACCGGACGGTGAACTCGACGCCGGGGACGATGATGCCGACCGTGGCGATGGTCTCGACGCCAGCCACGATGCAGCGGGCCGACATGCGGCCGGAGCTGTTGACGTTCATCGAGACCAGGTTGTCGCCGGTGCTGTCGTCAAAGCGCAGGACGCCGCGGCTGGCATTGCCGGAGGGCAGGGATTCCATGGTGCCGGTCAGCACAAAGCTGCCGGCCATGTTGGCGAAGCCCACCTTGGCCAAATTGAGGGTCACCACATCGGTAAAGCGGGTGGCCTGGCCCGGCGATCCGACCGGCGGCAGGATCGGCGAGGAGGGCAGGCCACCTTCCAGCTGCGGCCAGCCGACGCGGATCACGCAGGAGAAGACTTCGCCGGCCCCCGGGGTGATGGTGAGCATCGGATTGATGAAGGCGGTCAAGCTTGCTTGGACGCTGCCCGCGATGGTGTAGCGCTGCAGGTGCAGTGGCGCAGCCGTAGGCGAGACTGGCAGATCGGTCGACCTCCGGAAGGTGCCGCCGGCATTGTATTCGGCGATGCGAAGCACTGCGGGGCCGCCGCCCACCGGCAAGGCGCCCGACAGCAGCTGCAGAAAGGCCGAGCAGGCGAAGCTGTCGCCCAGCGCCACCGGATATTGCGCGCTGCTGTCGAAGACCAGGTTGTAGTTGCCGGCGCCGGCACCGGTGGAGGCGATCTGGATATCGACATAGTCGACGCCGCCCGACTTGCCGCTGCCGACGATGCTGCGGGTGATGTTGGTGGCGGTCGCGGTATCGCTCCAGAAGGTCGGAAAGGCGCCCGGATTGCCGCTGCCGACCAGCCCCACCTTGGCGCCTTCGGCGCGCGGGTTGCGCACGCGGTTGGTGGCCAGGTCCTCCATCACCAGGCCGCGCGGCGCCAGGGTGGCCTGATCGAAGGTCAGGCCGAGGGTGTTGGAGGCAATCTCCTCGTATTGGCCCAGCGCGTTGATGATCGTGCGCATGCTGGCGCGCGAGGCGCTGTAGAGATCGCCGAGGAGATAGGCCGTGGCGTTCGGCATCAGAAAGACTCCCGAATCAGATAGGCCGTGCCGGTGGTGAAGTGGCAGCGCGTTGCCAGGATGGCGCCTTCCACCAGCGGCCGGGCCTGGTGCAGCGTGACGATGCGCGGCGTGCCGGCGAGGTGCAGGTGGCGGGGAAAGCCCGACAGCAGGGCCGCGCCGCTGGGCGGGTCGGTGCGGGCGAAATCGCTGCGCAGGCCCAAGGCCGCGTCCTCAGCCGGCCGTATGCCGAGCAGCGCCGGCAGCAGGCCCAGAAGGCGCGGCATCTCAGGCCTCCGTCTGGCCGAGCAGTTGCAGCTGCGCCGGGCCGGCATCGATGCCGATCAGCGCCGCCATGCCATTCACGCGCACCTTGTTGTGCCCGTCCGGATGGCGCAGCTCGGTGCCGCTGGCGGTGATGGGCAGCGCCAGCGGGCGCAGATTGAGGATTAGGCAGGAAAAGCCCGCGCCTAGCGCTGGCCAGGGCGCCACAATGGCGCCATCGCCGCTGACCTGCAGGATGCGGCCGTTGTGCGCGGCGTGGCTGAGCGACAGCGGGCCGGTCACCGCCACCACCGGGTAGGTCTGCGACAGCAGCGCGGCATAGATCGCCTCGACCTGCTGCCGCGCGATGTCGGCGCGGCCGCCCACTTCGGCGGTGTCGCGGATCAGATCCGGAAAGTTGTTGGCATAGGCCCAGGGATTGAAGTCTTCCTGGGTCCAGGTGCGGCCGTTCACGGTGACCGGAAAGGGCATCAGATGATCTCCTCGGCCGACAGGCGCCAGGTCCAGCAGTCCATGGCGGCGGCGACGATGGGGGTGGTGTCGGTGAGGTTGGCGTAGATCGAGCGGCGAAAGCGGTTGGTGGCGCTGTCCTTGGGATCCATGCAGAGAAAGAAATCGCCGTCCTTGCCCAGCTCGCGGCTGATGGCCTCGGCGGTGCCGAGCGCCTCGCCTTCGCTGAGAGCGGCGAATTCCATCTCGAAGCTGCGGTATTTCGGCTGGCGGCTGACAATGCGGCGGCCGCCACGCGTGCGCTTCACGGCGGAGGGATCGACCCAGCGGAGGCTGGCGCCCCAGGCGGCATTGATGGCGGGCGACCAGGACCAGCCGGCCATCAGGCGGCCCGCCTGCAGGTAGCCGGCGGGATTGGACGGGTCGGAGAGGTAGACCAGCACGTAGCGCGCCACATAGGGCGTGCCGGTGCGCACCTGGTGCATCAGCGCGGCGCCGGCCGGATAGGCGCGGGTATCGACGCCGTTCCAGGGAAAGGCGCCCCAGGGGAGCGAACCCCAGACCACCGTGGGCTCCCAGGCCGGCAGCCAGCCACTGTCGTAGAGGGGCGCGCTGCCATCGGCCGCGTTGCTGAGCACAAAGCGCACCCGGCCGGCGGTGGTGAGGTTGTGGTTGAGCAGCACGAACTGCGACACCGGCACCGGGGCGCCGGTGCCACAATCCACCCGCAGCCAGGTGCTGGCCTCGGCGGTGCTGGTGGAGCGCGCGACCTGCTGCGGATCCTGCGTCTGCAGGTTCTGCAACGGCAGGGTCGGGCGCCAGGCGCCGCCCGACACCGTGCCGGCGTCCGTGGCCTTGCGCCACAGCAGCGAGATATTGGCCATGCTATCCCCAAAGGCTGAGGGTGTGTTCCTCCCCTGCCGTGTCCGAGGAGAGTTCCATCACCACGAAGTTGCGGCCGTTGCTGAGGCCGTAGCGGCGGTCCTGCAGGCGCACGGTGAGGCCGACGCGCAGGCCGGCGGTGAAGGGCACCACCGCGTCAAAGGCGGCCCGCCGGGGGCCATGCAGCGCCACCCGGCGCTGGGCTTCCGCGCGGGCTTCCGGCTCGCTGTCGAGCGGCAGGTCCACCCGCTCCTCGCGCGCCAACAGGGAGGCCTGGGCCACCACCGGATCGGCGTGCTCGACGGTGCGCCAGTCGGTGCGCTTGGCGGCGCGGGCGTCGCCGGTGATCAGGCCGGCAATCTCGCTTTCGCTCAGCACCCGCCAGCGCCGGCCATAGCCGACCGTCAGGGTCTTCAGACGGCGATCCACCTGCCGCGGCTCCAGGCGGAGCAGGTCGCGCTCGGTGAAGGTGAAGTCCGGCACGGCCGCCGGCGCATCGAAGCGGCCCATGCGGATCCGCCCCAACGGATCGAAGCCCCACCAGGCGCCAATGCCGATGGCGAGCTGGTCGACCGCCTGGCGTGCCGTGATCTCGCTGCTGCCATCGAACCACAGGCTGAGGGCCTGCGGCGCCAGGTCGTTCAGCGCTGTGAGGTCGGCCGCCAGGAAGTCGCCCGCCTCCAGGCTGGTGGCGTTGTCGAGAGCGAACTGCGCCAGGTCGGCAAAGCGGCCGAGCCATTCCACCACCTGCACCGCCTCCACCGCGCCGCTCCAGCCAGGGCCAGGAACGGCCGCCAGGGCGGTGCTGGTGTCCGTGGCCACAAAGGGCAGCACCACCCGCCCGGAGGCCGCCACGGCGGCGCCCAGGGGCGTGCCGTTGGCGGTGAGGGTAAGGCTGCCGGCGCTGCGGCGCACCAGGGCCTTCAGCGCGTAGCGGCGCCCCGGCACGGTGGTGACGGACAGCGGCAACGCCGCCGCGCCGGTGACCGCGCCGCGGCTGCGG
>NZ_JACTUZ010000052.1 GCF_014490445.1 Pseudoroseomonas ludipueritiae
CGCGCTCGGCCTCGGTGGCGGCTTCGGTGGCCTCAGCCTGCTCGGCCTGGGCGGCTTCCAGACGGGCGGGGAGCGCGGCGCGGACGGCTTCCAGCGCGGCGGCCTCGGTGGCCAGGCGGCCCTCGGCCTCGGCGGCATCGCGTTCCTGGCGGGTGGCGTGCTCAAGGTCGCCAGCCAGTTGCTTCAGGCGTGCCTCGGCTTCGGCCAGGGCGGCGCGGGCGCGGCTTTCCTCGGCCTGGAGGTTCTCGGCCTCGACACGGCGGCGTTCCAGCGCGGTGCGGGCTTCCGCTTCAGCCTCACGCGGTGCCGGCAGGGCGCGCTCGGCGGCGAAGGCGCGGGTGGCGCCAGCCGTGGCGGTTTCCTCGGCGGATTTGGTCGCGGCCTGGGCCTGGGCATAGGCGCGCTGGGCGCCGGTCAGCGCGGCCTCGGTGCGGGCCAGCAGCAGGGCGAACCACTCGGCTTCCGCCTGCCGCGTCAGGCCGGAGAGATTGCGGTAGCGCGCCGCCTGCCGCGCCTGCCGTTGCAGCGATTGCCGCTGCACGTCCAGCTGGCCCTTCAGGTCCTCGGCACGGGTCAGGTTCTGCTCGGCCTGCCGCAGCTTCAGCTCGGCCTCGTGCTTGCGGGCACGCAGGCCGGCGATGCCGGCGGCTTCCTCCAGCACCTGCCGCCGTTCCTCGGGCTTGGCGGCGATCAGCGCGGCGACGCGCCCCTGGCTGACCATGGCGGAAGACCGCGCGCCGGAGCCGATATCGGCGAACAGCGTCTGCACGTCCCGCCCGCGCGCCTCGCGGCCATTGATGCGGAAGCCGGTGCCCTCCCCGCGCACGATGCGGCGGGTGATCTCCAACTCGGCGGCCTGCTGGTTGGGCGGGGGCGCGAGCCCGGCCGTATCCTCCAGCAGCAGCGTCACCTCGGCCTGGTTGCGGCCGGCGCGGGTGGTGGTGCCGGCGAAGATGACATCGTCCATCTCGCCGCCGCGCATGGCACGGGCATTGGTCTCGCCCATGGCCCAGCGCAGGGCTTCCACCACATTGGACTTGCCACAGCCATTGGGGCCCACCACGCCGGTCAGGCCGGGCAGCACCTCCACCGTGGTAGGCTCGGCGAAGCTCTTGAAGCCGGCGATGCGCAGCCGCACCAGGGTGGCGCGCAGGGCGGCGGCGCGGGCCGCCGCTTCCGTCGCGGCATCGCGCGCGGGCTCGGCCTCGCCGGAGGCCTGGGTCTCGCCCGGGCCAGCAAGCTGGTCCGGGGTCTCGTCCTGCGTGGCGGCCGGGGCCGCCTGATCAGCCTCGCTCAAGTGCCAGCGGCTTCGCCGGCCAGCTGCGCGAAGCGGTCATAGCCGATTGCGCCGGGCTGCGGCTTCTTGCCGAAGACAAAGGTCGGCGTGGAACTGATGTTGAAGTCCTGCTGCCCCTTGGCACGCATCTCCAGGATGCCACGCGCCAGGTTCTGGTCGGCCACGGCCTTGTCCACCTGCTCCCGCGTCATGCCGGCCAGGGCGGCGATCTTGGCGATCTCGGCGATCGGGTCGCCGCCGCGCGTGAAGGCCCAGCGTTCCTGGCTGGCGAAAAGGGCGCTGATGAAGCCTTCATAGCGCTCGGCCGGCAGGCTGCGGGCCACCTGGGCAGCGGCCAGGGCCAGCTGGTCCAGCGGGAAATCGCGCCAGACCATGCGGACGGTGCCATTGGCCACCAGCTTTTCCTTCACCTGCGGCCAGGTTTCCTTGTGGAAGGCGGCGCAGTGCGAGCAGGTCAGGGAGAAATACTCGATCACCGTGGCCTTGGCATCGGCCTGGCCAGCGGAGCGTTCCGCCAGGCGCGGGTCGCTGTTCACCGGGGTCGTGCCCTGGGCGCGCGCCACGCCAGGGGACAACAACGGCAGAGGCGCCAGCGCGGCGGGCGCCAGCAGCAGCGAGCGGCGGGAGATGGTCATCCAAGGCCTCCTGTCGGGGCAAAGGTTCACGGGCACGGGCGGCGCCCGCATGCCCCGACAAATAGGGGCGGGGCAGGCCCGCCGCCAGCGCGTCAGCCGGGGCTTCGCCGCCCCCGATAGACCCCCTGGGCCAATCTTGCCAGAGCCTCCCGCAATTGCGGGTCCTCCACGCTCTCCAGCGCCGTGGAGACCGTTTCGGGAAGCGCCACCGGCTTGAGCGGCGGCGGGCGGCGGGCGGGCGGCGGCACCACGCCCTGCACGAAGCGCAGCCTTTGCACCAGCGCATGGCCCATGGCGGAATTGACCTTGCCGATCAGCTGCGGCGCCAGGTGCTGCAGCTCCATGGCCACGGGGCCGGAGCAGGCGATGGTCAGCGTGCCGCCCGTCAGCCCGCGCGGGATGGTCTGCGCCGCCAGCACCGGCCCGACCACGGAAGGCCATTCCGCGATCAGCTGCGCCGCCGCCGGGGATCGCTTCTTGAAGGCCGGGCGGGTGACCTGCGGCATCACCGCGCCCAGCAGGCGAGGGCCACGGTCGGTGCGCCAGCCCGGCAAAGATGCCTCGGGGGCGGAATTCTGGCGGGCGGGGCTTGATCCGCGGCCGCCTTGGCCCTCTTCCTTCATCCGTGTTGCCCGCCGCTTCTCTGTTGCTCGAATGGTATGACCGCCACCGCCGCGCCCTGCCCTGGCGCGAGGGATCGGGCGATCCTTACCGTATATGGTTATCCGAGGTCATGTTGCAGCAGACCACGGTGGCCGCCGTTGGGCCGCGCTGGCGACGTTTCCTCGCGCGTTTTCCGACTGTTGAAGCCCTGGCCGCCGCGCCCTGGGCCGATGTGGCGGAGGAATGGGCGGGGCTTGGCTATTACGCCCGCGCCCGCAACCTGCATGCCTGCGCCCAGGCCGTGGTGGCGCGCGGCGGCTTTCCGGACACGGTGGAAGGGCTGCGCGCCCTGCCCGGCATCGGCGCCTATACCGCCGCCGCCGTGGGGGCCATCGCCTTCGGGCGGGAAGTGGTGCCGCTGGATGGCAATGTGGAGCGCGTGACTTCCCGCCTCGCCGCCGTGGAGGAGCCGCTGCCCGGCGCCCGCCCCAGGCTGGCCGCCCTGGCGCAGCAATGGATGGAACAGCCGGCCGCGCGGGAACGGCCCGGCGATTTCGTGCAGGCGATCTTCGACCTCGGCGCCACCATCTGCACCCCGCGCAACCCGGCCTGCGCCCTTTGCCCCTGGCGCCAGGGCTGCGAGGGCTTCCGGACCGGGCTGGCGCCCAGCCTGCCGCGCAAGGCGGCGAAGAAGGCGCGGCCGCTGAAGCGCGGCGTGCACTTCCTGCTGCTGGATGGCGCCGGCCGCCTGCTGCTGCGCCGCCGCCCGCCGAAGGGGTTGCTGGGTGGCATGCTGGAACTGCCAGGCACCCCCTGGCGGGAAGTGCCCTGGACGGAGCCGGAGATCGCCCCCTTCGCCCCCCTGCCTGACCTGTCCTGGCAGCTGCTGGAGGGCGAGGCGAAGCATGGCTTCACGCATTTCGAGCTGCACATGGCGCTGCGCGCCGCCACCGCCCCGCCCGGCGCCGCGCTGGACGGAGACTGGATGACGGTGGAGGCTGCGCGCGCCGCCCTGCCCGGCACCATGCAGAAGCTGCTGGACCTGGCGCGGGCGGAAGGCGCGCTGCCGGGCGCCTGAAGCGTCAGCCGCCTGCCGGAGCCTGCCGCGCCACGCCCTGCGCCGCCGTGACACCCCGCGGGAAGCCGGAGCGGTCGCTGTAGTCGCGCCCCGGGCCGGAGGGCCGGCCATGGCGTGCCGTCAACTGGCTGGTGCAGAGCACATCCAGCACCGTGACGCCGATCACGGCCAACAGGGCGAGCTGCACATTCTCCCGCTTGGGGTTGTTGGGCAGCGCGGCCAGCAGCGTCGCGATATCCACCGCATCGCCGGCGATGCGGCTGGCGACGCCCGGCACCGGGTTCACCGAAAGGCAGGCCATGCCGGAAGCGATCTCCCGCAGGCCATATCCCCGGATCAGCGTCTCGGCGCCCTGCATGCCCAGGGAACGCGCCAGGCTCCTGGCGGCAAAGAGTTCCACCATGCCGAGCCCGATGCTGAACCAGCCCAGCCCGCGCGCCATCTGGTCCGGCGCCGCGAGCGAGCCTGGCCCGGTGGAGAGCACCTTCGGGTCGCCGGGGGAGCGGGTGATATCGGCGGCTCTCGCCAATAGGTTCATGTCAACACCTCAGGGCTTGAGGACGACCTTGATGCAGCTGTCCTGCTTGTCGCGAAAAACCTTGTACATTTCCGGCCCGTCTTCGAGCCTGGCGGTATGCGTGATGACGAAGGAGGGATCGATCTGCCCTTCCTCGATCCGGCGGACCAGGCCGTCGGTCCAGCGGTTCACATGCGTCTGGCCCATGCGGAAGGTCAGGCCCTTGTTCATGGCCATGCCCATCGGGATCTTGTCCACCAGCCCGGCATAAACGCCGCAGATGGAAATGATGCCGCCGGGGCGGCAGACATACATCATCTCCCGCAGCACATGCGGCCGGTCGCTTTCCAGCATCATGGCCTGCTTCGCGCGGTCCATCAGCGTATCGGGCTGGCTCGGCGTCACATGCGCCTCCAGGCCCACGGCATCGATGCATTTCTGCGGGCCCTTGCCGCCCGTCAGCTCGTTCAACCGCTCAACGACGCTGTCCGTCTCGAAGTTGATGGTGATGGCGCCGCCGGCAGCGGCCATGGAAAGCCGCTCGGGGATGCAGTCGATCGCCACCACCTGCTTGGCGCCGAGCAGCACGGCGCTGCGGATCGCCATCTGCCCCACCGGGCCGCAGCCCCAGATCGCCACGGTATCCTCGGGCTCGATGTCGCAATGCACCGCCGCCTGCCAGCCGGTGGGCAGGATATCGCCGAGGAAGAGCGCCTGCTCATCCGTCATGCTGTCCGGCACCTTGATATGCGTCGCATCGGCGAAGGGAACGCGAAGGTACTCCGCCTGCCCGCCCGGATAGCCGCCGGTCAGATGCGTATAGCCGAAGAGCCCGGCGGTGGTGTGGCCGAAGACCTTGTCGGCTAGGTCCTTCTTGCGGTTCGACCTTTCGCAGACGGAGAAATTGCCCCGTTTGCACTGGTCGCACTGGCCGCAGATGATGGTGAAGGGCACGACGATGCGGTCGCCCTTCTTCAGCTTGTTCTTCGCATCCGCGCCGACCTCGACCACCTCGCCCATCATCTCATGGCCCATGATGTCGCCGGGCATCATGGCGGGGATGAAGTTGTGGAAGAGATGCAGGTCCGAGCCGCAAATGGCGCAGCTCGTGACCTTGATGATGGCGTCGCGGGAATCCTCGATCTCGGGGTCAGAGACCTTGTCGCAGCGGATGTCCTGCTTACCGTGCCAGACTAGCGCTTTCATCGCAGGCTCTCCATCGAACGGTGAAGACGGGTCGGTCGCCCCTCGCAACGCCGCTGCGAGAAGCGGCGCGTCGTGAAAACGCAGTGCCTTGGCAGAGACGTTCTGAGCTTGCCGCTTCCGCGAGGGCGATCCACTGCTGCATGCAACATGGACCGACCCGCCCGGGTTTCCGGGCATGTCACGGTCATTACGGCGTTGTCAGGCAGGCGCCGCCGGCAAACAGCCGTGCTCACGCAAGGCGGTTTCATCTCTTGCCGCAAGCCACGGCAACTTCCGGCGCCCGCCTCCCGTTACTCGAACGGAACGCGAACAAGGACAATCCCATGGCCCGTGAGAACAAGGACGATCACAGCACCGCCCCGAAGGCGCCGCAGGAGGATACGCCCAGCAATACTGTGAAGGACCCGGATAACTGGACCACCGGCGGCGAAACCATGACCGGTGCCCAGGCCAGCTACCTCAGGACGCTATGCGAGGAAGCCGGAGAGGCTTTCGACGAAAGCCTCAGCAAGGCCGAAGCCAGCAAGAAGATCGAAGAATTGCAGGCCCGCACCGGGCGTGGGCGGGACCATTGAAGGCCAAAGGGCCGGGGCAGCGCCCCGGCCCAACGAGGTTCAGCCATCCACCGTGATGTTGCTGGCCTTCACCACCTGCCCCCAGCGGGCATGGTCGCGCTTCACCATGGCATCGTAATCGGCGGCGCTGCCACCACCGGGCTCGTCGCCCTGGCCGGTGATCTTTTCCCGCACCGCCGGGTCCTGCAGCGCCTTGTTCAGGGCCGCATTCACCTTCTGCACGATGGCATCCGGCGTGCCCTTGGGCGCGGAAAGCCCGACCCAGGCGGAAAAAGTGAAGTCCTGCAGCCCCTGTTCGGCCGCCGTCGGCACATCCGGGAAGGCGGGCGAGCGTTGCGCGCCCGTCGCCAGGATGGCCCGCAACTGGCCGGACTTCACGAAGGGCGCCACCACGGAGGCGCCATCGAACATCAGCGGGAAGCGGTTGGCGATGAAGTCCTGCAAGGCGGGGCCGCTGCCGCGATAGGGGATGCTCTGCATCTCCGGATTGCCGATGCGGGCGCGCAGCAGTTCCATGGCGCAATGCGACAGGCTGCCGGCGCTGGCGGCGCCGTAATCCACCCCGCCCTTCTGCGCCTTGATCCAGGCCGCCAGCTCCGTGACGTTCTTGGCGGGCACCGAGGGATGCACGCAGAGGATCATGGAGGATTGCAGCGCCAGCCCGATGGAGGCCAGTTCCAGCGGGTTGGCCGTCATGTTCGGGAAGGTATGGGGATTGATGGCCATGGGGCTGCTGTTGCCAGCCAGCAGCGTGTAGCCATCGGGGCGGGCGCGCAGCACCATCTCGGTGCCCAGGTTGCCGCCGGCCCCGGCGCGGTTGTCGATCACCACCGTTTGCCCCAACGCGGCGGAAAGCCCCGGCTGGATGATGCGCGCGGCGAAATCCGTCTGTCCGCCCGGCGGGAAGCCCACCACCAGGTTGATGGTGCGGCTGGGCCAGTTGTCCTGCGCCTTGGCCAGGTTCGGCATGGCCAGGCCGGAGGCAGCGCCCAGGCCCATCAGCAACGTGGCGCGGCGCCGCAGCGGCAGCGCGCCTTTATCCTTCAGCATCCGTTTCATTCTCCCGGCACATGGCCAGTGCGATTCGGCGGCCATGTGACGGGGAAGGTTGCGGCGCGCTTTCGTTCCCGTCAAACAACAGTTAGGCGAGGCTGGCGGCGATCTCGGCGCGCAATTCGTCCAGCAGGCGGAGCGAACCGTCGCGCCGCTCCACATGCCAGAAGAGCCAGCCGTTGCAGGAGGGTGCTTCCTGCACCGCCGCGCCGACCTGATGGATAGAACCCTGCGCCGTGCCGCAGCGGAGCGAGCCATCGGCGCCCACCAGCGCCGCGAAGCGCCGGTGGCGGTCCACCAGCCGGCTGCCGGGCGGCACCATGCCGCGCTCCACCAGGGCGCCGAAGGGGATGCGCGGCTGTTCCCGCCGCGTCGGCGTCACCAGCATGGCGGATTCCGAGAGCGGCTCGATGGCGTTGATGCGCACGCGGGCGGCGGCGGCATAGGTCGCGTCGCGCTCGATGCCGATGTAGCGGCGGCCCAGGCGCTTCGCCACGGCGGCGGTCGTGCCGGAGCCGAGGAAAGGGTCCAGCACCACATCGCCTGGCGAGGTGCAGGAGAGGATCACCCGGTGCAGCAGTGCCTCGGGCTTCTGGGTCGGGTGGACCTTCTGGCCCTTCTCGTCCCGCAGCCGCTCACCGCCCGTGCAGAGCGGAATAAACCAGTCGCTGCGCATCTGCGTGTCGTCGTTCAGCGACTTCATGGCGGTGTAGTTGAACTTGTAGCGGCTCTCCTGCCCGCGGCTCGCCCAGATCATGGTCTCATGGGCATTGGTGAAGCGGCGGCCGCGGAAGTTCGGCATCGGGTTGGCCTTGCGCCAGATGACGTCGTTCAGGATCCAGAAGTCCAGGTCCTGCAAGGCGGCGCCGAGGCGGAAGACATTGTGGTAGGAGCCGATGACCCAGATGGTGCCGTCCTTGCGCAGCACCCGTCGCGCCTCGGTCAGCCAGGCGCGGGTGAAGGCGTCATAGGCCGCGAGGGTGGAGAAGCGGTCCCAGTCGTCATCGACGCCATCAACCAGGCTTTCGTCCGGGCGGCGCAACTCACCCTTCAACTGAAGGTTGTAGGGCGGGTCCGCAAAGATGGTATGCACGGAAGCCGGGGGCAGCGCCCGCAGCATCTCGATGCAATCCCCTTCCAGGATGCAGTCCAACGGCAGATCCAAACCCGTACCCACGCCGTCGAAACTCCCTGCGACTCGGAGGCCGAGAATGCGTCGGGGTGAGTCAACACGTCAAGTGAGGGAGAGAAGCATCTGATCCACGGGTGCGAATCCCCGGCGGTGGTGCGGGCATGGGCCGAGCCTCGCCAGAGCCTCCCGATGCATGGCCGTGGGGTAGCCAGCATGGCGCGCGAAGCCATAGCCGGGCCAGCGCGGGTCCAGCCGCGCCATGGCACGGTCCCGCACCACCTTCGCCAGGATGGAGGCGGCGGCGATGGACAGGCTGATGCCATCCCCCTTCACCACGCATCGCACGGCGCAGGAGAGGCCACGCGGCGGCTGGTTGCCATCCACCAGCACCAGGTCCGGTGGCAGGCGCAGCCTGGCCACGGCGCGCGTCATGGCCAGATGCGTGGCGCGGAGGATGTTCAGCCGGCCGATCTCGGCGGCGCTGGCGGCGGCGACGGCGCCATCCAGCACGCCCTCCGCCTGGGCGGCGCGCAGGGCGGCGAATGCGGCCTCGCGCTTCGCGGCATCCAGCTTCTTCGAATCATCCAGCAGTGCCGCCAGGTTTTCCGGTGGTGGGGCATGGAACAGCACGGCGGCGGCCACCACCGGTCCGGCCAGCGGGCCGCGCCCGGCCTCGTCCACGCCGGCCACGCGGCCGCCGGCGGCGATTTCCAGCAGATAGTCCGGCATCAGGGGGCGAGGCCCTTGCTCTCGATCATGTCGCCGGCTTCCAGCACTTCGGGGGCGCCTTCGGCCAGCAGGTGGCGGGCGGGCGCATCGCCCAGCCATACGCCGCGCAGGAAGGCCACCGCAAGCGCGGCGGTGCGGGCGTGGTAGGCACTGTCCTCCCAGCGCGCGCCGGTGCCGGGTTCGTCGGCGAAGCTGCCGTGGGCCGCGCCGGCGAAGATGGCCAGCACCTGCCCAGGCGCCTGGATATTGTCATAGGGAATGCGCCGGCTGAGCGCGCTGTTGCCGCCCATGAAGTCGCGGTCCTCTGTGCCGGTCACATGCAGCATGGGCGCGCGCACCCGGTCCATCGCCAGCCGCGCCGGCAGCCCCTGCGGTGGAATGGGGGAAAGCGCGATGCCGGCGCCCAGGCGCGGCTCCGGCAGCGCCAGCCCGCGGTCGCCGCCCGGCACCCGCTGGCCCAGCATGGTCTGCACCAGCCAGGCGCCATAGGAATGCCCGGCGATGCCGATGCGGGAAAGGTCCAGCCGCCCCGCCAGCTCCGGCCGGCGCGGCAGCGCGTCCAGCACGAAGACCACGTCCTGGATGCGGTCCAACGCCCGGCTGGCATCGGTGACGGCGGCGGCCAGGGCCAGCCGGCTGTCGCCGCCATTGCGCCAGAGGCTGTCATCGGTGCCGGGATGTTGCAGGTGCAGCGCCGCGAAGCCCGCCTGGGCCAGCGCCCGGCCAAGGTAGCCCAGCCCTTCCCGCGAGCCGCCCAGCCCGTGGGAGAGCAGCACCAGCGGCGCCGGTCCGCCGCCATCCGGCAGGCGAAGCAACACGGGCAGGTCGCGGTTGCGGGCGGCATCGCGCCAGCTTTGCCGGTTCTCGGTCACGGCCATGGCGGGGGTGGCGGCCAGGAGGGCAGGCAGGGAGAGGGCAATGCGGCGGGACATCATGCCCCGCCAGATGGGCATGGCGGGCGGCACGGCAAAGCCCGCCCGCGCGGTGCTCAGAGCTTGATGTCGTAGGTCCGCCAGGGGGTCAGCGTCGCCACGCGGTCATAGACGCCACGGCCACGGTAGTTGTTGTCGGCGGTGATCCAGCGGATCAGGCCCCAGCCCCGCTTGCGGCCTTCCTCGGCCACGGCGCCGATCAGCGCATCCGCCACCCGCTGGCCGCGCGCGGAAGGGTCCACGAAAAGGTCGTCCAGGAAGCCGCCGACCCCGGCATAGAGCGGCCGCCAGTAAGGGCGGTAATGGGTGATGCCGACAGGCTTGCCATCCAGCAGGGCCACGAAGCCCTTCACGTCATGCGCCGGGTCCATCAGCCAGCCCCAAACGGTGGCGCGCATCTCGGCCGTCTGCTCCACGCGGTAGAAGGTGGCATAGCCGGCGTAAAGCCGCTCCCAATCCTCGCGGTGGCCAGCCCCGAGGGGCAGGATCTGGAGCGCATCGTCAGCCATCTGGAATACCCCTCGGCGGCAGGGCGGAACTTGGGCCACCCGCCATGCGTTGCATCGGCTCCCGCCCCATCGCGGAAGCCCGAGAACCATGCTGACTGAAGCCGCTGCCACAGTCGAGCCTCGCCCTGCCCGCCCGCACCCGCGCGAGGAGGAGGTGGAGGCCGCCGCCGCCGCTGGCCTGCGCTATGTCTCGGACGAGGAACCCGGCATCACGCGCCGGCGCAGCGGCAGCGGCTTTTCCTACCGGAACGCCAAGGGCGCGGTGGTCCGGGACAAGCCGACGCTGGAACGCATCCGCAAGCTGGCCATTCCGCCGGCCTATACCGATGTCTGGATCTGCCCGCGCGCCAATGGCCATATCCAGGCCACCGGACGCGACGCCAAGGGCCGCAAGCAATACCGCTACCACCCCGATTGGCGGGCGGCGCGGGATGCCACGAAATACGAGCACATCATGGAATTCGCCCATGGCCTGCCGGCGCTGCGCGCCCGGGTTGACGAGGACATGGCGAAGCGCGGGCTGGGGCGGGAAAAGGTGCTGGCCACCTTGGTGCACCTGCTGGACACCACGCTGATCCGCGTCGGCAACGAGGATTACGCCCAGGCCAACAAGAGCTATGGCCTGACCACGCTGCGCACCCGGCATGTGGCGGTGGAGGGCGATGCCCTGCGCTTCCAGTTCAAGGGCAAGAGCGGCAAGATGTGGAACCTGAAGCTGCGCGACCGCCGCGTGGCCAGGGTGGTGCGCGCCTGCCAGGAACTGCCGGGCCAGGAACTGTTCCAGTATATCGACGAGGATGGCGAGCGGCAGAGCGTCACCTCGACCGACGTGAACGAGTATCTGCGTGAGGCCAGCGGGCGCGACATCACCGCCAAGGACTTCCGCACCTGGGCCGGCACCGTGCTGGCCGCCATGGCGCTCAGCGAATTCGAGAAGTTCGACAATGCCAGTGCCGCCAAGCGCAACATCAAGGAAGCCATCGAGCGCACGGCCGCCAAGCTGGGCAACACGCCCACCATCTGCCGCAAATGCTATGTCCACCCGGAAGTGCTGGACAGCTACATGCAGGGCGGGCTGCTGGTGCAGATCCAGAAGGAAGTGGAGGCCGAGCTGAAGGAAGACCTCCCCAGCCTGAAGCCCGAGGAAGCCGCGGTGCTGGCCTTCCTGCGGGAACGGCTTTCGCGCGCGGTGGAGAAGGCTTCCTAGCGCGGCGGGGCATGGCCGGCGGCGCGATGGGCCTTATGGGGTGCGGGGCATCTCCTTCCCGCATGGCGGGGCCTTGGATGCCGGGGTGGTGAATCGGCAGCGCTCTGGCCATCATGTCCGGCACCGGGCCGGGCGACAGCCGCGCCGGCACCGCCACCATCCTCCGCGATGGTTCATCCAGCACCGTCGCGGGCCTAGCCCGGTTGGCGACATTCCGAGGAACCCGTCCGATGCAGGACCCCACCCCCAACGGCCTCGCCGCGCTGGAAGCGCGGCTGCGGCAGGACCTGGAATGGCTGGAACTGCCCGGCAAACCCTGGGTGCCGCGCCACGAAGTTGAGGGCACACCCGTTACCGACGTGGTGATCGTCGGCGGCGGCATGTGCGGGCTGGCGGCGCATGCGGCGCTGCGGCTGATGGGCATCGACAATACCCGCGTGCTGGACCGAGCCCCCGCCGGCCAGGAAGGTCCCTGGGTGACCTATGCGCGGATGGAAACGCTGCGCTCCCCCAAGGCCCTCGCCGGCCCGGCGCTGGGCCTGCCGGCGCTGACCTTCCGTGCCTGGTTCACCGCGCAATTCGGCGCCGGGGCCTGGGAGCGGCTGGGCAAGATCCCGCGCGGGCAATGGATGGAGTATCTCGGCTGGTATCGCCGCGTCATGGCGGTGCCGGTGGAGAATGGCGTCGCCGCCACGCTGCTGCGCCCGCGGGAGGATGGGCTGCTGGCGGTGGAGACCGATGCCGCCGGCACCATCCTGGCCCGCCGCGTGGTGCTGGCCAGCGGGCGCGACGGGCTGGGCGGCAGCTATGTGCCGGAGATGGCGGAAGGCATCGACCGCCGCTTCTGGGCGCATTCGCGCGATGCCATCGACTTCGCGGCCCTGCGCGGCAAGCGCGTGGCGGTGGTGGGCGCCGGGGCCTCGGCCATGGACAATGCCGCCACGGCGCTGGAAGCCGGCTGCGCCCGGCTGGACCTGCTGGTGCGCCGCGCCAAGCTGCCCGCCATCAACAAGTTCACCGGCATCGGCAGCCAGGGCGTGGTGCATGGCTTCGCCGCCCTGCCCGATGAATGGAAATGGCGCTTCCTGCACCACGCGCTTTCGGAACAGACGCCGCCGCCGCGCGACAGCACGCTGCGCGTTTCCCGCCACCCCCATGCGCATCTGCATCTCTCCTGCCCCGTGCTGGGGCTGGAGGAAACCGGTGGCGCGCTGCGCGTCTCGACTCCTGAAGGCGTGCTGGAGGTCGATTTCATTATCTTCGGCACCGGCTTCCGCGTCAGCCTGGCGGAGCGGCCGGAACTGGCCCTGGTGGCGGACCAGATCCGCTTCTGGAGCGACCGCTTCACGCCGCCCGAGGGGCTGGCGCAGCCAGAGCTGGAAAGCTCGCCCGACCTCGCGCCGGATTTCGCCTTCCAGGAGAAGGCGCCCGGCGCCTGCCCGGCGCTGGCGCTGATCCATTGCTTCAACTATCCCTCGACGCTCAGCCACGGCAAGCTGACCGGCGACATCCCCGCCGTCAGCGCCGGCGCGCAGCGGCTGGCGCGGGCCATCACCCGGCATTTCTTTGTGGAAGACCGGGAAGAGCACTTCGCGCGGCTGCAAGATTATGCGACGCCTGAACTGCTGGGCGACGAATGGCCGGCGGCCCAGGTGGCGGGCGCGCTGGCCTGACCGCCCCGCAACAGGAAGGAACCATCCCGATGCAGCGTCGTAGCCTGCTCTCCGGCCTCGGCGGCCTGGCCATCACGCTTCCGGCCCTTTCCGGCGCGCGTGCCCAGGGGCCGGCGGCCCAGCCGCAGAAGCGCCTGACCATCGCCTTTGGCGACCCGGTCTCCTCGCTCGATCCGCAACTGAACAATTTCGCCGGCGACCGGTCGGTGGACCTGCATTTCTTCGACCTGCTGGTGGAGAACCGCGACGGCGGCCTGCAGCCTGGCCTCGCCACCTCCTGGCGCGCGGTGGATGACCGCAACTGGGAATTCAAGCTGCGCTCCGGCGTGAGCTGGTCCGATGGCGAACCTTTCACGGCCGATGACGTGGCCTTCTCCTACAAGCGCGCGCCGGACGTGCCGGGCAGCACCGCCAGCTTCGCCGGCTATCTCCGTACGGTGGAGGCGGTGGAGGTGGTGGACCCGCTGACGCTGCGCATCCGCACCAAGGAGCCGAACCCGCTGCTGCCGCTGAACCTCGCCTCGGTGCATATCGTCGCGCGGCAGACCACGGAGGGCGCCACCAGCAACGACTTCAACACCGGCAAGGCGCTGAACGGCACCGGGCCTTACCTCCTCACCTCCTATACGCCGGGGGACCGCATCATCATGCGGCGCAACCCGGATTACTGGCGGGAGCCGCCGGTCTGGGAGGAAGTGGACTATCGCTATGTCGCCAATGCCGCCTCCCGCACCGCGGCGCTGCTGGCGGGCGATGTGGATGTGATCGACAAGGTCTCGGTCTCCGACCTGGCGCAGTTGCGGTCGCGGCAGGACGTGAAGGTCTTCGCCTATCCGGGCCTGCGGATGTTGCTGTTGCAGCCGAGCTTTTCCGAGAAGCCCGGACCTTTCCTGAAGGCGGCCGATGGCAAGCCGCTGGAAAAGAACCCGCTGCTGGATGCCCGGGTGCGCCACGCGCTCTCCATGGCCATCAGCCGCGATGCGCTGTGCGAGCGGCTGATGCAGGGCACCGCCACCCCCACCGGGCAATGGATGCCGGAAGGCAGCTTCGGCTACGACCCCAGCATCAAGCCCCCCGCCTTCGAGCCGGACCGCGCCAAGGCCTTGCTGGCCGAGGCCGGTTATCCCGATGGCTTCCAGATCTCCATCCACCTGCCCAATGACCGCTACGTGCTGGGCCCGCAGGCGGCGCAGGCCGTGGCGCAGATGTGGACGCGCATCGGCATCAAGACCTCGGTGGAGGCGGTGCCCTGGTCCGTCTATTCGGCCGGCGTGAAGACCGGTGAATACGCCATGACGACCCTGGCCTGGGGCAATGGCACCGGTGAGGGCAGCTACGCGCTGATCAACGTGCTGGGCAGCGTGGACCCCAAGCAGGGGCGCGGCGTCTCCAACTGGGGCCGCTACAAGAATCCCAAGGTGGATCAGGCGCTGGAAGACGCCATGCGCGAATTCGACGACAAGAAGCGCGAGGCCATCCTGCAGCAATCCGCCCGCGTGGTGGCGGAGGATGCCGGCATCATCCCGCTCTTCCATTACCAGAATCTCTGGGCGGCCAAGCGCGGGCTGAAGGTCACGCCGCTGACCTCCGACCGCACCACCGCCACCATGGTCACGCCGGAAGCCTGAAGCGCATGAACCCCACGGATATCCCAGACCTCGCCGAGCATCTGCTGGGCATCGACGCCGCCTCCCCGCTCGGCCAGTTGCGCCGGCAGCGCGCCGATATCCTGCAGCACGAGGAAGGCGCTTATCGGGAACTGGTGCTGCCCCCCTCCCCCGGCGGCGTGTCCCTGGCGGAGCGCGCGGCGCTGGCGCTGCGCGGCGCACTGATCGAGGGCGATGCCGCGCTGGCCGCGCATTACCGCGCCCTGCTGGCCGCCAGCGGCGATGCCGCGCTGATCGCCGCCGCCGAGGTTTTCCCGGCCCCGGCGGGCGAGGGCCGCCTGGCCGTGCTCTTCCGCTATGCCGACACCGTCGCCAGCAAGCCGGAGCAGGTCGGGCAGGACGATATCGATCGCCTCAGCGGCTTCGGACTCTCGCCGCAGGATATCGTGGCGGTGACGCAGCTTGTTTCCTTTGTCCCTTATCAGGTGCGGCTGCTCTCCGGCCTGCGCCAGTTGCAGCAGGAATCCGCCGCATGAGCCGCTTCACCATGGAGACCGTCGGCTGGGAGCCGCGCGTGCCGCCGGTGGAGATGGAGACGGCGACGCCGGAGCAGCTTGCCGCCCTGGAAGCCTGCCCGCCGGCGCAACGGACCTCCGTGTATTTCCGTACGCTGGTGAACGACCCGGGCTCGCTGGGCCAGCGTGGCGCGCTCTTCACCAAGGTGATGTATGCGCCGCGTGGCCTGCCGCGCGCGGAGCGGGAACTGGCGACGGCGGTGGTCTCCATCGTCAATGGCTGCATCTACTGCACCTCCGTCCATGCCCGCCGCTATGTGGAGCTGAAGGGGCCGGAAGCGGCCATGCGGGCGCTGCTGGAGGAAGGCGTTGGCGCCAGCGGGCTGGATACGCGGCAGCAGGCCATCGTGGATTACTCGGCCAAGCTGACCGCGACGCCGCAGGCCATGGGCGCCGCCGACCTCGCGCCGCTCCGCGCCGCCGGCATGAGCGACCTGGAGATCCTGGACCTGATCCATGCCATCGCCATGTTCGCCAATGCCAACCGGCTGATGCAGTCCCTCGGCCACTCGGTGCCGCCCGAAGCCTAGAGCGGCTTCCGTTCGCCTTGGCTCATCCCAACCGCTCTGCCCTTTGTTTTCGCGAATATCTTCACCCGATCGGGTAATTCCACCGGGTCGGGATCTGCTCTAGGCCTGCCTCGGCTGGCCATTGGAGGCCGATAGCCCGCCATCCACCGGCAGGTTCACGCCGGTGACGAAGCGGGCATCCTCGCTGGCCAGGAAGGCGATCACATCCGCCACGTCCTCGGGCTGGCCGATGCGGCCGAGCGGGATGCGCTCCAGGAACTTTTGCACGAGTTCCTGGTCCCCCAGCATGTCTTCCGTCATGCCGGTGGCGGTGAAAGTGGGATTCACCGCATTCACCCGCACCCCATGCTCGCCCAGTTCCATGGCCAGCGAGCGCGTCAGGTTGGTGATGGCGCCCTTGGCGGCGTTATAGGCCGCCATGTTCCAGTCGCCGCCGGTGCCGGAGACGGAGGAGGTATTGATGATGCAGCCCTTGCTCTTCAGCAGTTCCGGCAGCGCGGCGCGGGTGCAGAAGAAGACGCCATCCAGATCCGTCTCCATCACCTTGCGCCATTCGGGCGTGGAGAGCTGGAGCAGCGGCCCGGTGGTGACGGTGCCGGCATTGTTCACCAGCACGTCGATCCGCTCGTAGCGGGCAATGGCGCTTTCCACCATGGCCCGCACTTCCACCTCCTTCGCGACATCGGCGGAATGCGTCATGCTCTGCCCGCCTTCCAGGCTGGCGCGCACAGCGTTCAGTTTTTCCTGGTCCAGGTCCACCAGCACCACCGAGGCCCCTTCCCGCGCGAAGCGCCGCGCCGTCGCCGCGCCGATGCCGGAGCCCGCGCCGGTGACGATCACCACCCTGCCCTCGAAGCGTGCCATGCCTGCCGTCCTTTCGCTGTCCCGTCTCAGGGAACGCGGCCAGGGCGCCAGGGTTTGGCGCCTTCCAGGTGAGGCAGGCGCGGGCACCTGCTCCCCCGAGAAGGCGCCCTCCCCGGGCACACCGCGCGGCGGGCGGGCTTTCAGCGCGGCAAGACGCTATGGCCGCAGCGACAGCTCCAGCTTGCCCGCCGCTGAAAGTGCCAGCAGCAACGCCGCGACATGCATGGCCTGCGCCAGCAGCCCGGCATTCAGCCCGGCCACCACGGCGGCCAGGGGCATGGTTTCCACCACGATGTCCTCGCCCGCCTCAGGTGCCGGCTTGGCGCTGGGCAGCACATCCAGCGCCAGCACGGTGTGGCACTGGTTGCGGTGCGTGGCGGTATTGGGGTGCAGCGAGCAGACATGTTGCAGGCTGCTGGCCACATAGCCGGTCTCCTCCCGCAATTCCCGCGCGGCGGTTTCCAGCGGGCTGGGGTCGGTGGCGTCCATGGCGCCGCCGGGCAGTTCCAGCGTATGGGCGCGGGCACCGTGCCGGTATTGCCGCACCAGCACGATCCTGTCGTCGCTGGTCAGCGCCACCACCTGCACCCAATCGGGGTAGGAGAAGGTGTAGAAGGGGTCGAGGATATTGCCCCGCGCGTCGCGGCAGGCATCGGCGGTGACATCGATCCAGCGGTCCCGCAGCGCGGTGCGGGAGGAAAGCACATCCCAGGGGGCAAAATCCGTCACGCGGCCTCTTTCCTCGATGCGGGGCATCGCATGGTGGCAAGAGGCCGCGCGGGCCGCCAGGGGGCTCGGGGCCCCCTCACGGAGTTGTCTTACTCGGCCGCGATCTGCTGCGCGTTGGCGTAGTCTTCCAAGGGCGCGCAGGTGCAGATCAGGTTGCGGTCGCCATAGACATTGTCCACCCGCTTCACCGGCGGCCAATACTTGCGCGCGGCGACGTAAGGCAGCGGGAAGGCGGCTTCCTGCCGGCTGTAGGGATGCGCCCATTCCGCCGCCATGACTTCCTCGGCGGTATGGGGGGCGTTCTTCAGCGGGTTGTCGGCCTTGTCCATGCGGCCCTGCTCCACCGCGCGGATCTCGGCGCGGATGGCGATCATGGCGTCGCAGAAGCGGTCCAGCTCGGCCTGGGTCTCGCTCTCGGTGGGCTCCACCATCAGCGTGCCGGCAACGGGCCAGGACATGGTCGGCGCGTGGAAGCCGTAGTCCTGCAGGCGCTTGGCGATGTCCTCCACCAGCACGCCGCCGCCCTGCTGGAAGCCGCGGCAGTCCAGGATGCACTCATGCGCCACCATGCCGCGCGCGCCCTTGTAGAGCACCGGGAAGTGCCCATCGAGCCGCTTGGCGATGTAGTTGGCGTTGAGGATGGCGACCTGGGTGGCGCGGGTCAGCGCCTCCGCGCCCATCATGCGGATATAGGCGTAGGAGATGGGCAGGATGGAGGCGCTGCCGAAAGGCGCGGCCGAGACCGGGCCATAGCCGGTGGCAGGTCCCGCCTCATCCAGCAGCGGGTGGTTGGGCAGGTGCGGCGCCAGGTGCTTGGCCACGCCGATCGGGCCGACGCCCGGGCCGCCGCCGCCATGCGGGATGCAGAAGGTCTTGTGCAGGTTCAGGTGGCAGACATCGGCGCCGATGCGGCCGGGGGCGGTCAGGCCCACCTGCGCGTTCATGTTGGCGCCATCCATATAGACCTGCCCGCCGGCCTGATGGACCAGGTCGCAGATGCGGATGATCTGTTCCTCAAACACGCCATGGGTCGAGGGATAGGTGATCATCAGCGCCGACAGCTTTTCGGCATGCTGCGCGATCTTGGCCTCGAGGTCTTCCAGGTCCACGTTGCCGTCGCGGTCGCAGCCGACCACCACCACCCGCATGCCCACCATCGCGGCCGAGGCCGGGTTGGTGCCATGGGCGGAGGACGGGATCAGGCAGATATCGCGGTCATGCTGCCCATTGGCCTTGTGGAAGGCGCGGATGGCCAGCAGACCGGCATATTCGCCCTGGCTGCCCGCGTTCGGCTGCAGGGAGACGGCGGCGAAGCCGGTGATGGTCGCCAGCCAGTCCTCAAGCTGCCGGATCATGGCGAGGTAGCCCTGCGCCTGGTCGGCCGGCGCGAAGGGATGGATCTCGCCGAAGCCCGGGAAGGTCACGGGGATCATCTCCGCCGTGGCATTCAGCTTCATGGTGCAGGAACCGAGCGGGATCATGCTGCGGTTCAGCGCCACGTCCTTGTCTTCCAGGGACTTCAGGTAGCGCAACATCGCATGCTCGGCGTGGTGGGTGTGGAACACCGCCGCCGTCAGGATCTCGGACTGCCGCTCCAGCGCCTGCGGAATGCCGCCCGCCGGCTCGTCCACCGCGCCACCCAGAACGCCGGCCAGGGTCATCAGCTCGGCGCGCGTCACGGTCTCGTCCAGCGCGATGGACAAGGCGCCGCCTTCCAGCTTGCGCAGGTTGAAGCCGCGCTCATAGGCCGCGTGGTAGATGGCCTCGGCCTTGTCGCCGGCTTCCACCGTGATGGTGTCGAAGAAGGCATCGTGGCGCAGTTTCAGGCCAGCGGCCTCGGCGGCGCCGGCCAGCAGCCGGGCCTGCAGCGCCACGCGCTTGGCGATGCGGCGCAGGCCCTCGGGGCCATGCCAGACCGCATACATGCCGGCCATCACGGCCAGCAGCACCTGCGCGGTGCAGATGTTGGAGGTCGCCTTCTCGCGCCGGATATGCTGCTCGCGGGTCTGGAGCGCCAGGCGCATGGCGGGCTTGCCGGCGGCATCGACGGAGACGCCGACCAGCCGGCCCGGCATCAGGCGCTTATAGGCATCCTTCACCGCCATGAAGGCGGCATGCGGGCCGCCATAGCCCATCGGCACGCCGAAGCGCTGGGAGGAACCGATGACCACATCGGCGCCCATCTCGCCCGGCGCCTTCAGCAGCACCATGGACAGCGGGTCCGCCGCCACGATGGCAAGGCCACCGGCCGCCTGCACGGCCGCGATCTCCGGCGCGATGTCACGCACCTCGCCGGTGGTGCCGGGATATTGCAGCAGCAGCGCGAAGGGCTTCTTCGAGCCACAGGCTTCAACGATGGCGGCGGGCGCCGCCACCTCGACCGTCAGGTTCAGCGGCTCCGCGCGCGTCCGCACCACCGCGACCGTCTGCGGGTGCACATCGGCGGCGACCAGGATGGTGCGGGACTTGGCCTTGGTGGCGGCCAGGGCGATGGCCATCGCCTCGGCGGCGGCCGTCGCCTCATCCAGCAGGGAGGCATTGGCCACCGGCAGGCCGGTGAGGTCCGTCACCATGGTCTGGAAATTGACCAGGGCCTCCAGCCGCCCCTGGGCGATCTCGGCCTGGTAGGGTGTATAGGCCGTGTACCAGCCCGGGTTCTCCAGCACGTTGCGCAGGATCACCGGCGGCACATGGGTGCCATGGTAGCCCATGCCGATCAGCGACTTCTTCAGCACGTTCTTTTCAGACAGCGCGCGAAGCTCGGCGATGGCCTCGGCCTCGGTGGCCGGGGGCGGCAGGGTGGAGAAATCCTGGCCGCGGATATCGGCGGGGACGGTGCGGTCGGCCAGGGCCTCCAGGCTTTCCACACCCACCACCTCCAGCATCGCGGCGATCTCGGCCCCCGACGGGCCGATATGCCGTTCGGCGAAGGCGCCGTGGTCTTCCAGCGCGCTCAGCGCGTCGAGGGCCTTGCTCATCAGAGGCTGTCCACGAACTTGGAGTATTCTTCCTCGCTCATCAGCGCGTCGATGGCACCGGCGTCTGAGGGCTCGATCTTGAAGAACCAGCCATCGGTGGTCGGCGCGGAATTGGCCAGCGAGGGGTCATCCACCAGCGTCTGGTTGGCTTCCACGATCTTGCCGGCGATCGGGGCATAGACGTCGGACGCCGCCTTCACGCTCTCCACCACCGCGATGGCCTCCTCGGCCGCCACTTCACGCCCGGCCTCGGGCAACTCGACGAAAACCACGTCGCCGAGCGCGTTCTGCGCATGCTCGGTGATGCCGATGGTGGCCACGCCACCCTCCAGCTTCACCCACTCGTGGTCCTTGGTGAACTTGATATCGGCCATGGGGTGCGGGTCCTTATCGGGCGTAGCGGTGAGGAACGAAGGGGGTCGGCGCGATGCGGGCCGGGGAGGCCTTGCCACGCACCATGAGGTCGAGCGCCGTGCCGTCGGCGGCATGTTCGCGCGCCACGTAGCCTATGGCGCAGGGGCCGTTCAGGCTGGGGCCGAAGCCGCCGCTGGTGACCTCGCCCACCACCTCGCCGCCCACCTGGATGGGGGTGTGGCCACGGGCGGGCTGGCGGCCCTCCGGCAGGATGCCGACGCGCAGGCGCTTCGGCCCATTGTCCAGCTCCTCCCGCACCCGTTCGGCGCCGGGGAAGTCCCAGTCGGTGCGGCGGCGCTTGCCGATGGTCCAGACGAGGTTGGCCTCCACGGGGCTCGTCGTCTCGTCGATGTCATTGCCATAGAGGCAGAGGCCGGCTTCCAGCCGCAGCGAATCGCGCGCCCCCAGCCCGGCCGGCACCGCGCCGGGCAGCGCCAGCAGGGCGCGGGCCAGGGTCTCGGCCTGCTCGGCGGGGACGGAAATTTCCACGCCATCCTCGCCGGTATAGCCGCTGCGGCTCACCAGGGTCTGGATGCCGGCGATCTCCACCGCCAGCACATCCATGAAGCGCATGGCGGACACGGCGGGGGCGATGCCGGCCAGCGCCGCCACGGCGCCCGGGCCCTGGAAGGCGATCAGCGCACGGTCCGGCAGGCGGTTCAGCTTCACGCCGGCGGGCAGCACGGCCTCGATGGCGGCGCAATCCACGTCCTTGCGGCTGGCATTCAGCACCAGGAACAGCCGGTCGCCCAGGTTGGCGACCATGAAGTCGTCCAGGACGCCGCCGGCTTCGGTGGTCAGCAACCCGTATTTCTGCCGGCCGGGCTTCAGGATCTTCACATCGGCCGGGGTCAGGCGCTCCAGCGCCTCCGCCGCCCCCTCACCCACCAGCTCCGCCTGCCCCATGTGGGAGACATCGAAGAGCCCGGCGCCCGAGCGGGTCGCCAGATGCTCGGCCATGATGCCGGCGGGGTATTGCACGGGCATGGCATAGCCCGCGAAGGGCACCATGCGCGCGCCCAGCTCCCGGTGCAGGGATGCCAGAGGGGTTTCGAGAAGCGTCTCGGTCACGTCGGCCACGCAGCCTCCATCGCCGCAAAAGGCGCGGCGCGTCAGGGTTCGTGGCCCCCCTCTGTCCGATGACCTGAGAGATTCAGCGCGGGATGCGCCTTACTCCGTCGGTGCCGGTTTTGAAGCCGGGCTTTCCAGAGGCCCCTTCCCCACGCGGCCCTTTTTGCCTGAGCGTTTCCGGGGGCCGGTTGCGCCTTCGGCGGCGGCTGAGCAGCCGCACTCTCCCGCGTGGGATCAGCAGGTGCCTCTCTCTGCCCGAGCACGGCGCCGGGCGCAACCTGATCTTGTCGGCTCAGGCCGGGGGAATCGGCAGCCAGGGACCGGGCGGCTGCCCCGGCTGCACGATAAAGCGGCAACCTGCACCCGGCTGGTCCCAGGAGCGCGCGATCGGTGCCCCGGCCAGATGCGCCCGCAACAGCGCGCCCACGCCGCCATGGGCCACGATGGCCACCGGACCATCGGGCGATTCCGCCACAACCCGGGCCACGGCCGCGACGATGCGGGCCTGCGCATCCACCGCCCGCTCCCAGCCACGCACGCTCTCCTCCGGCCGGGCGAAGAACCGGTCGGCCACCTGCTGGAACTCCGCCTCGGGCAGGTAGCCGGTGGCGCTGCGGTCGTTCTCGCCCAGTTCCTCCAGCACCCGCACCGGCAGGCCGAAGCGGGCGGCCAGGATGCCGGCGCCCTCGATGGCCTTGCATTCCGTGCTGGCCCAAACGGCGCGCAGCCCCGCCATCTCCGGCAGGGCCGCCAGGGCCCGCATGCGGGCGATGCCGATGGCCGTCAGCGGCCAGCGCGGCACCGGCACCGCCGGGTCGATCACCACCTCCGGATGGGTGATGAAATGCAGCATCCCCTCAGCGCGGGCCGCGGCGGCGGTTGGCGGCCAGTTCCTCCGGGCTCAGCACGAAGCCCACGAGCACGCGGCGCCGGGCGGCCTCGGCCACGCCGCCGGTCAGGGTGATGCTCAGTTCCTCGCCGGTGCTCTTCACCTTGGCGACATTGGGCGGGAAATTGACGCGCAGGGAATATTCGGCGCGGGAGAGTACCCGGTCGCTATCATCCACCACCGCCACCATATAGGGGATGTCGAGCGAGGGGCCGGCCGCCGCCGGGCCACGCTCAGCCGAGAAATCGGGCGTCAGCGTCACCACCAGCCCATCCCGCCGGGACGTGTAGTCGCATTTGGCCTGGAAGCCGGAGACCTGCGCATTGACCACCAGCGCCGTCAGGTCCGACCCGCCGCCCGCGCGGAAGCGCGTCAGGTCCGCGGCATCGGAAATCACCCCCACCTGCGGGCAGGGCGCCTGCGCCTTTTCCAGCAGGTTGACCGGCGCGCGCTCCCCGCAGCCGGCCAGCAGAAGCGCCAGGCCGCCTGCGATGCATCCGTTCAGAAGGTTCCGCGCCTTGACCATGCTGCCACTCTTCCCCTTAGTGCCGCCAGCCGGACGGGTTGCACCCTCGCCCCCCGCCGCGCCGCGACCGCTCTTTCCCGCAACCACCACGCCTTTGGCCCAGACGCAAGCATGACCGCCCCGCTGACCACCCCCGCCGACCCGAAGCCGCCCCTTCACGTGCTGCTGGCGGGCCCGCGCGGCTTCTGCGCCGGCGTCGACCGCGCCATCAAGATCGTCGAGCAGGCGATCGGGAAGTTCGGCGCCCCCGTCTATGTGCGGCACGAGATCGTGCACAATAAATTCGTGGTGCAGAACCTGGAGGCCCAGGGCGCCATCTTCGTCGAGGAGCTGGAGGAGGTGCCGGAGGACGCCCCGGTGGTCTTTTCCGCCCATGGCGTGCCGAAATCCGTGCCCGCCGAGGCGCGCCGGCGCAACATGATGTACCTCGATGCCACCTGCCCCCTGGTCTCCAAGGTGCACCGGGAGGCCGAGCGCCACGAGGCCGCCGGCCGCCACATCCTGCTGATCGGCCATGCCGGGCACCCGGAGGTGATCGGCACCCTGGGCCAGTTGCCGCCCGAGGCCGTGACGCTGGTGGAGACGGTGGAGGATGTCGCCCGCATCCAGCCGCCCGACCGCCCCCTGGCCTTCACCACCCAGACCACCCTCTCCGTCGATGACACGGCCGAGATCGTAGCGGCCCTGAAGGCGCGCTTCCCCGGCATCACCGGGCCGGGCAAGGAAGATATCTGCTACGCCACCACCAACCGGCAGGCGGCGGTGAAAGCCATCGCGGCGCGGTCCGAGATGGTGATCGTGGTTGGGGCGCCCAATTCCTCCAACAGCGTGCGGCTGCGGGAAGTGGCCAGCCGCTCCGGCTGCCCGCGCGCCATCATGGTGCAGCGCGGCGCGGAACTGGACCCGGCGGAAGTGGATGGCGTTTCCGTGCTGGGGCTGACCGCCGGCGCCAGCGCGCCGGAGGTGCTGGTGGAGGAAGTGCTGGACCGGCTGCGGGAGCGCTTCACGGTGACCACCGAGGAAGTGGTCGTGGCGGTGGAGGATATCACCTTCCGCGTGCCGCCTATGCAGCGTCCCAACCGCTGATCGGCGCCCGCTGACCATGGCTGTCTATACCGAGATCTCGGACGAGGCGCTGCGCGCCTATCTGGCTGGCTATTCCCTGGGCGATCTGGTCGCCTTCCGCGGCATCGCCGAGGGGGTGGAGAACAGCAACTACGCGCTGAAGACCACCACCGGCGACTATATCCTCACGCTCTATGAGAAGCGGGTGGACCCGGCGGAGCTGCCCTGGTTCCTGGGCCTGATGCGGCACCTGGCGGCACACGGCCTCTCCTGCCCCCAGCCCGTGGCGGCGCGGGATGGCGAGGCGCTGCGCGAGCTGTGCGGCCGCCCCGCCGCCATCTGCACCTTCCTGCCCGGCGTATGGCCGCGCCGGGTGCGCCAGGGCCATTGCGGCCCGCTGGGCGCGGCGCTGGCGGAACTGCATGCCTCCGGTGCCGGCTTCACGGCCGAGCGCCCCAACAGCCTGGGCCCGCAATCCTGGGCGCCACTGCTGGACCGCTGCCGCGCCGGCGGCGATGCCGTGCAGCCCGGCCTCATCGCGGAACTGGACAGGCACCTGGAAGGTATCCTGAGCGCCTGGCCGAAGGACCTGCCGCGCGGGCAGATCCATGCCGACCTCTTCCCCGACAATGTCTTCTTCCTGGACGATGCCGAGGGCGCGCCGCGCGTCTCCGGCCTGATCGACTTCTATTTCGCCTGCACCGACTTCCTGGCCTATGACCTGGCCATCTGCCTCAATGCCTGGTGCTTCGAGCCGGACTTTTCCTTCAACATCACCAAGGCACGGGCGATGATCCATGCCTACCAGTCCCTGCGCCCGCTGACGGAGGCGGAACTGGCGGCGCTGCCGGTGCTCTGCCGCGGCGCGGCCATGCGCTTCCTGCTGACACGGCTCTTCGACTGGACCCATACCCCGGCGGGCGCGATGGTGACGCGCAAGGACCCGCTGGAATACCTCAAGCGCCTGCGCTTCCATGCCGCAGCCCAGGATATCCACGCCTATGGCCTCTGACGTTTTCGAATCCGCCCCGCCCGAGGCCGCCGAGCGCGTGGTGGAGATCTGGACCGATGGCGGCTGCAAGCCGAACCCCGGCCCGGGCGGCTGGGCCGCGATCCTGAAGTTCGGTGAGGTGGAGAAGGAACTCTCCGGCCACGACCCTGCCACCACCAACAACCGCATGGAACTGACGGCCGCAGCCAATGCGCTGGAAGCACTGAAGCGCCCCTGCACCGTCATCCTGCACACGGACAGCGAATATGTCCGTAACGGCATCAGCCGCTGGATTCATGGCTGGGTGCGCAACAACTGGCGCAACGCCGCCAAGGACCCGGTGGCTAATTACGAGCTGTGGCAGCGCCTGCTGGCCGCCGCCAAGCCGCATAAGGTGGAATGGCGCTGGGTACGCGGCCATGCCGGCGACCCGATGAACGAGCGCGCCGACAAGCTGGCGACGCTCGCACGGGATTCCGGGCAGGGCTGATTATGGGTGGCCCCATAACCTCATTCTAGAGGTTGTTATGGACCTCTGTCCTGGTAACGATCAGGTTGCGTGGC
>NZ_JACTUZ010000053.1 GCF_014490445.1 Pseudoroseomonas ludipueritiae
TCAGCGCGCCCGTGCCGGCATTGCCGGACAGCGAGCCGACCGCCGCGCCGGCGCCAGCGCCCAGCAGGCCGCCGGAAGCCGCGCGGTCGCCGGTCGAGTAGCCGCAGGCGCCCAGGCTCAGGCCAGCGAGGGCGAGCAGGGCGAGAGAAGACTTGCGCATGGGCGTGAATCCTGAAGCTGTTGCAATCTACGCTTCGGAAACGCAGGCTTGGGCGCTGAGTTGCAAAGCGGTCATGGATTGCGGCTTGAGCCCGGGCGCGCGGGGGGGTAATCCACGGCGCCTTTTACCGCATTGTCAGCGGCTTATTCTCCCGGAAGGTTCGCAGCATGTTCTCTCGCCTGTTCGGCTTCCTTTCGGCCGACATGGCCATCGACCTCGGCACGGCCAATACGCTGGTCTATGTGAAGGGGCGAGGCATCGTGCTCAACGAGCCCTCCGTGGTCGCCATCGCCGATATCCGTGGCCGCAAGCAGGTGCTGGCGGTGGGCGAGGAAGCCAAGCAGATGCTGGGCCGCACGCCCGGCAATATCGCGGCCATCCGCCCGTTGCGGGACGGCGTCATCGCCGATTTCGAGGTGGCGGAGGAAATGATCAAGCATTTCATCCGCAAGGTGCATAACCGCCGCTCCTTCGCCTCGCCGATGATCATTGTCTGCGTGCCCTCCGGCTCCACCGCCGTCGAGCGCCGCGCGATCCAGGAAAGCGCCGAATCCGCCGGCGCCCGCAAGGTGCTGCTGATCGAGGAGCCGATGGCGGCCGCGATCGGCGCCGGCCTGCCGGTGACCGAGCCCTCCGGCTCCATGATCGTGGATATCGGCGGCGGCACCACCGAGGTGGCCGTGATCTCGCTGGGCGGCATCGTCTATGCCCGCAGCGTGCGCGTCGGCGGCGACAAGCTGGACGAGGCGATCATTTCTTACATTCGCCGCCAGTTTAATCTGCTGATCGGCGAGAGCACCGCCGAGCGGATCAAGATGGAGATCGGCGCCGCCGCCCTGCCGGACTGGAACGAGGAAGGCCCGGTCACCGAGGTGCGTGGCCGCGACCTGATGAATGGCGTGCCGCGCGAGGTGATGGTCAGCCAGCGCCAGATCGCCGAATCCCTGGCCGAGCCGGTGTCGCAGATCGTGGAAGCCGTGAAGGTGGCGCTGGAGAATACGCCGCCGGAGCTCGCCGCCGATATCGTGGACAAGGGCATCGTGCTGACCGGCGGCGGCGCGCTGCTGCAGCGGCTGGACCAGGTGCTGCGGGAGGCCACGGGCCTGCCGGTCTCGGTGGCCGAGGATGCGCTGGCCTGCGTGGCGCTGGGCACCGGCCGCGCGCTGGATGAGATGAAGCGGCTTCGCCACGTCCTCTCCTCCATGTATTAAAAAAGCTGGGGCTCAGGCTATGGGCCCCCTGACGAATCGCTATCCTGGACGTTCTTCCGACATCCTGCCCTGAGGAAGTCCGCGCTTGATCCGTCTCAGCATCCCGCTGCGCCAGGCTCTGTCGCGTTTGTCCTTGCCAGTGCTGGTGGCCCTTGCCTTCGGCACCATGCTGATCGGCAAGGCGGACACGGTGCTGGTGGACCGCGCCCGGATGGCCCTGGCCGATACCCTGGCCCCCATCTATGCCGTGGTGGCCGAGCCGGTGAATGCCCTGCGCGGCGGGTTGCAGGAGGCCCGCATGCTCTGGGCGATGCGGGAGGAGAATGCCCGGCTGCGGGAGGAGAACGACCGCCTGCACCGCTGGCAGGCCGCCGCCCTCTCCCTGGAAGCCGAGAACACCCTGCTGCGCCGCCAGCTCAGCGTCATTCCCGAAGCACCCTGGAGCCTGCGCACCGCCCGCGTGGTGGCCGATGCCGGCGGCACCTATGCCCGCGCCGTGCTGCTGGCGCTGGCGCCGGGCGTCGAGATCCGCAAGGGCCAGGTGGCGCTGGATGAGCGTGGCCTGGCCGGGCGCGTGACGGAGGTGGGCAGCCGCTCGGCCCGCGTGCTGCTGGTGACCGACATGAACAGCCGCATCCCCGTGACGCTGGAAAGCAGCCGGGCGCGCGCCATCATGGCCGGCACCAATGGCGACCACCCGCGCCTGCAGCACTGGCCCGAGGGCACCCGCCCCCGGGAAGGCGAGCGCGTGGTGACCAGTGCCGAGGCTTCCGTCTTTCCCGCCGGCCTGCCGGTGGGCGTGGTGCGCTGGACCGAGGGCGGCACGGCGGAAGTGGAGCTTTTCGCCCGGCTGGACCGGCTGGACATGCTGCGCATCTTCGACTTCGGCCTGACTGGCATCCTGCCGCCGGAATCCGTCGCCCGCCCCGAACCGCGCGGAAAGCACTGAGGCGCCGATGGCCATGCGCGGCAGGCGCGAACCCGCCCCCGGCCTGCTGCGCCGGCTGGATGCGCTGGCGCGCGCCGCTTTCCCGGCCGGCAGCACGGCGCTGATGATGGTGGCCTCGGCGGCGCCGGTGGACCTGCCCTCGGCCCTGCCGGCGGTGGCGCTGGCCTGCGTCTTCTTCTGGTCGCTGTTCCGCCCGGCCACCATGTCGCCGCCCGTCTGCTTCGCCATCGGGCTGTTGCAGGACCTGCTGGGCTTCGCGCCGCTGGGCATCGGCATCCTGACGATGTTGGTGGTCCATGGCTTCGTGCTGCGGCTGCGGCGCCCGCTGGCGCGGCAGTCCTTTCCCATCGTCTGGCTGGCCTTCGCTGGCTTCGCCGCCGGCGCGGCGCTGCTGGGTTATGTGTTGCAGGCCGCGCTGAATGCCCGTGTGCCGCCAGTCATGCCGGGCGTGGTATTCTGGGCGCTCAGCACGGGGTTCTACCCCGCGATCGCCGCATTGCTGACGCGCTTGCACAAGGCCATGCAGCGGGCCGAGGATCTGGCCTGAGATGAGCAAGAGAGAGGAAGAACGCCGCCGCAGCGTCTTCACGCGGCGGGCGCTGATGCTGGGGGCGGGCCAGGCGGGCCTGCTCGGCTTCCTCGGCTATCGCCTGCAGAAGCTGCAGCTTGAGCAGGGGGAGCGCTATGCGACGCTCGCCGATGAGAACCGCATCTCGGCGCGGCTCATCGCCCCGCCGCGCGGCCGGGTGCTGGACCGGCAGAACCGCGTCATCGCCGCCAATGACCTGAACTGGCGCGCGCTGCTGACGGCCGAGCAGACCCAGGACGTCGATGCCACGCTGGAGACTTTCAGCAACATCATCCCCCTGACGGAGCAGGAGCGGGCGCGGATCGAGCGCGAGGTGCGCCGCCGCCGCCGCTTCGTGCCCGTGACGGTGCGGGAGTTCCTGAGCTGGGAGGAGATGGCGCGGATCGAGGCCAATTCCCCCGACCTGCCAGGCATCAGCGTCGATGTCGGCACCACGCGGCAATACCCTTGGGCCGAGCATCTGGCGCATGTGGTGGGATATGTCGCCCCGCCGGCCGAGGCCGACATGGATGGCGACCCACTGCTGGAGCTGCCGGGCATTCGCGTCGGGCGTTCCGGCATCGAGAAGTTCCATGACAAGCTGCTGCGCGGCAATGCCGGCACGGTGCAGTTCGAGGTCAATGCGGTAGGCCGCGTGATCCGGGAACTGGACCGGCGGGAGGGTGTGCGTGGCCAGGATGTCGGCATCTCCATCGATGCCGAATTGCAGAGGGTGGTGCGCGACAAGATCGAGGAAGGCACCAGCGTGGTCGTCATGGACGCCCGCAACGGCGAGGTGCTGGCCCTGGCCAGCCAGCCTTCCTTCGACCCCAACCTGTTTTCCTCCGGCATCTCGGCGGCGCAATGGAAGGAATGGACGCGCAGCCGTTCCACGCCACTGATCAACAAGGCCACCAACGGCCTTTACGCCCCGGGCTCCACCTTCAAGATGGTGGTGGGGCTGGCGGCGCTGGAGGCCAAGACCGTCACGGCCACGGAACGCATCTACTGCCCCGGCCATTACGACCTGGGCGACACGCGCTTCCATTGCTGGCGCCGCTTCGGCCATGGCGGGCTCGATATGCGCGGGGCCATCAAGCATTCCTGCGACGTGTATTTCTACGAGATCGCCAAGCGCACGGGCATCGACAAGATCACCGCCATGGCCAAGCGCTTCGGTATGGGCGTGCCGCTCGACATCGAGCTGCCCGGCACCCGCAGCGGCTTCTCTCCCACGCGGGACTGGCGCATCAAGCAGGGCAAGGCCTGGAACCTGGGCGATACGGTGGTGCATGGCATCGGCCAGGGCTTCTACCAGTTCACGCCGCTGTCGCTCGCCACCATGACGGCGCGGCTGGCCACCGGCCGGGCGGTGCAGCCGCATCTGACGCGCAGCATCAATGGCAAGGCTACCCGTGGCATCAGGCCCGAGGACTGGCCGGAACTCGGTATCCCCGAGCGCGACCTGAAGCTGATGCGCGAAGGCATGTGGGCGGTGGTGAACGAGCCCGGCGCCACCGGCGCCAATGGCAAGCTGCCGGCCTCGGTGGGCGTGCTGGCGGGCAAGACCGGCTCGGTGCAGGTGCGCCGCGTCTCGCGCGAGCAGCGCGAGCGTGGCTTCCGGGTGGAGACCATGCCGCGCGAATGGCGCCCGCATGCGCTCTTCGTCGCCTTCGCGCCCTATGACAATCCGCAATACGCCGTCTCGGTGGTGGTGGAGCACGGCACGGCCGGTGGCGCCGCCGCCGCGCCCCTGGCGCGGGAGGTGATGGTGGAGGTGCTGAACCGCTTCCGCGGCGGCAATGCCCCCGCCACCCCCAGCGCCGAGGCCACCCCCGCATCCCAACTGGCAGAGGCCCAGCGGCCCCCCGGAAATCCCCGCCGATGATGTCCCGCGCGATCTTCGAGCGCCGCCTGCTGACCCGCGACCGCGGTGCCGGCATCCTGGAGAAGCTCTGGCTGATCCCCTGGAGCTTCGTGCTGCTGCTCTGCGCCATCGCGGCCGTGGGCTACGTGGCGCTCTACTCGGCCGGTGGCGGCTCACCCGAGCCCTATGCCAGCAAGCATGCGCTGCGCTTCGCCTTCGGGCTGGTGATGATGCTCTCCATCGCCCTGATCGACATCCGCGTCATCGCAAAGCTGTCCTGGCTTGGTTACGCCGGTGGGGTGGCGCTGCTGGTGCTGGTGGCGTTGCACGGGCAGGTGGGCAAGGGCGCGCAGCGCTGGATCGAGATCGGCCCGGTGCAGTTGCAGCCCTCGGAACTGATGAAGATCATGCTGGTGCTGGCCCTCGCCGCCTGGTTCCACCGCGCGAGCTGGGAGAAGGTGGGCAACCCGCTCTTCCTGATCCCGCCGGTCATCGCCGCGCTGGTGCCGGTGGGGATGATCCTGAAGCAGCCCAATCTCGGCACCGGCATGATTACGCTGATGGTGGGCGGCGCGGTCTTCTGGGCCGCCGGCGTGCGCTGGTGGAAATTCGCCGCCATCCTGGCCATGGCGGGCATCGCGGCACCGATCGCCTATGAGCACCTGCACGATTACCAGCGCGCCCGCATCACCACCTTCCTGGACCCGGAGAGCGACCCGCTGGGCGCGGGCTACAACATCATCCAGTCCAAGATCGCGCTGGGCTCGGGCGGCCTCTGGGGCAAGGGCTTCCTGCAGGGCACGCAGGGGCACCTGAACTTTCTGCCGGAAAAGCAGACGGACTTCATCTTCACCATGATCTCGGAGGAATTCGGGCTGGTGGGGGCGCTGACGACGCTGCTGCTGCTGGCCCTGGTGCTGGCTTTCGCGCTGATGGTGGCCATCCGCTGCCGCCACCAATACGGGCGGCTGGTGGCTGTCGGACTGGGCGTGAACTTCTTCCTCTATGTCTTCGTGAACATCGCCATGGTGACGGGCAGCATCCCGGTGGGCGGCGTGCCGCTGCCGCTGATCAGCCACGGCGGCTCCGCCATGCTGACCACCATGCTGGGCTGCGGGCTTCTGATGTCGGTGCATGTGCATCGCGATGCAGAATTTGGCGCGACACGTGATTAGAGGGGTTGCCATTCCCGCCAGAGGCGTTAAAAGCCCCCTCCACCGACGGGGCGCCTGAAACGCCCTGAAGGAAAAAGAGATGGGCGCTTAGCTCAGTTGGTAGAGCAGCTGACTCTTAATCAGTAGGTCCACGGTTCGAGCCCGTGAGCGCCCACCATCTCTTCCAGTGGCTGAGGCCATATTTCCCAGAGAAAGAAAAGTTTCTGCCCGTACATTGCCGGGGGCACATGTGCCGTTCGCCAAGACCATGCTGGTGGTCGTGGCTGGCTTCGACGAATGGAATACTGAGCGTCAGGCGCCACTGAGCGGGGCTGGCATCCTTCAGCGGCCATTTCTGAACAGCGCGTTGGGTCGTGGCAACTGGGCTGCAGCAGGACCAATAGATTAGGCTCATACCCATTAATGGAGCCTGTTGCGCTTTGAACTGGATGTGCTGCCATAGCTGACCTGTTCTGGCTCCGAAGGCGCAGATCGGGCCGACCTCGTGCTACTTCCCGCCCTCGCATGCTGTGCCGCGGGTGGGCGACCAGCGGGTCGCCAGCGGCATCCTCCACGTTATCCGCCATGGCCTAGGCTAGCGCGATGCGGCTACCGGGCAGGGGCCGCACAAGGCCCTCTACAACCGCTTCATCCGCTGGAGCCGCATCGCCGCCTTCAACCGCATCTTCGCGGGGCTGGAGGGTGGCAAGGACGACCGGACCGGCTGATGATCGAGACCACTCACCTCAAGGCCCACCGCAC
This sequence comes from Pseudoroseomonas ludipueritiae, assembly GCF_014490445.1. Classification (GTDB taxonomy): domain Bacteria; phylum Pseudomonadota; class Alphaproteobacteria; order Acetobacterales; family Acetobacteraceae; genus Pseudoroseomonas; species Pseudoroseomonas ludipueritiae. Next base: position 6,672 of record NZ_JACTUZ010000053.1, read on the forward strand.
AGCAGCCAGCCTGCTCAGAAAGGGTTGCCTCCCGCCATGTCCAGCCGCCGCAAGGGCGGCCTGAACGCCAGGTGGCACGACGTCGTCACCGGTAGCTGGGGCTGCCCTCTGGCATCCTGATCAGCGGCAAAGGCTATGACAGCGGTCACTTCCGCCACACCCTGACCGCTCGTGGCGTCGAGCCCTGCATTCCATCACGCTGCGGTCGCGAGCAGCGAATCCCGCATAACAGGAAGTTCTAGAACCAGCGGCGGCACCGCATCACCCTGCGTGATGACCACTGCGCCCAGACCTTCGTGTCCGCTATCTGCCTAGCGTCCACCGTCCTCTTCCGGATCTAGGCGTCCTGAGCTTAGCGCAGCCAGGCGATGGGTACCCTTCTTTGGCCGTAAAGCGAAGAACTGGCTCCAGCCGCTTCACAAGCGTATTAATCGCATAAGAGCATGAATTGGGTTAGGTTTGTGGCTTGGAGCAATGGGATGCCCCACAGGTGGAGCAGCATCCATGCAGCAGCATGCAGCATTCGACCGTAAAGAACTGCTTCCGTATCTGCAGGCAATGTACAAAGAGCATTGCGATCAAGCCAGGCAACATGAAAACCTGCGCCAGCAGGGTACCACTCTAGTTATGACAATTTGTGGTGCCATCTTGTCCCTTGCTGCAGCTTCCGGTGGTCTTATTGTTTTTCTCAAGCCGACCGCTAGCGAGCCTCATGTGCCTGCATGGTCCTACCTTTTATACTCATTCCTTGGAGTATTGATAGTTGGATTAAGCCGGCACGGACGGCTACTCAGTATAAAGCATTATGAGCGGAATAAAATGCATGCGGAACGTGCTCGGCAGTACCGGTTGCTGTTGGAAGCAATGTTCCCGGATGAATTCGGAGATGGTGCCCGCAGGGCGGCGGTAGCGGAGCATCAGGGAAGGATTATCAACAAAAAGACCGAGGTCTATAAAAACGGCCTTCCAAAGAGGACAGAAGCCGCATGGCAAAAGAGCGATGCGGGAAGAAAATATCCTCATATGGTCGACGTTCAACTGTATTCCTTATGGGCTGGCTTGTTCAGGTTTATGACATTCGTGGGTGTTTTCCTAATCTTGTGCCCAATCCTTGTAATTTTTGTGATATACTGGGACGAAATATCAAAAGCGATCTCTGTTTGATCGGATGTATTTTAGTATTTTCGTGTAAAACTAGGTTCCGCGAATTTGGTCTTCAGCGAAGATCTATCACTCTACCTTAGCACCTCGGTATTCCGCCCAACTACATCTGGTGGGTCGAAGTGCCGCCTCAGCGTGGAAAGGTGGTCACACATTGTCGCCGCAGATAACGTGGATGGATTGGTGTAGTATTCTGTACTTTCACCGCACGGGCATCTATGCCAACCACCACCGTGACGCGTTTGGACTTATCGCTAATCGCTACGGTTGGCGGTTCATTCCAGCGTTGTATGGCCGCTTGCTGTTCCGGTTGGCCTGTTGCCTGCTAATGGACGCGAAGAACGCCGCCACCGGTCGCAGCCTACCGATAGTTTAGCGGCGCATCGGCCACGATCTCCGCCACACCAGCCTCGGCTAAGGCGGTAGAAAAGGAACGGCGGACCTCATGCCAGCACCGGCCGGTCACATCGGAAGTGTCATCCAGCGCTGCCTTCAAGTCGCTGAACGTGTTGACCTTCTTGCCGGCCTTGGGAAAGGGGAACATCAGCCGGTTCCGGGCGTGCCCGCGTCCTTCCAGCGTGCGCGCAAGAAATCGAGCGCGAGCGAACCGAACGGCAGGCGGTGAGTGTCCCGGTTCTTGTCAGCGTGCCCAGCGTAGTCCACACGCCCTTGTTCAAGTCGAGGGGCGACCAGTCCAGTTGCGCCGCCTCGCTCCGCTAGTAGGGGCAGCCCGATCAGCAGTCGGATCGATTACGATGGGCAGGCGCAAAACCGTCCACTGCGTCGGCAGCGTGCCACAGGCGGGCGAGGTCGGACATGGCACGGTAGCGTGACCGGGACCGAACGGCGCTTAACCGGCGTGCCTTGCTGGCGGGTAGGTAGAGACTGACTGCCACATAGCCTTCCTTCTGGCACCAGCCGAGGAAACTGGAGAACGCGCCAAAGCGGTAGTGGGCAGTCCCGGGACGGGTGGCTTCGACCACCAGCAGGGCGCGCTCCGAGGCAGCTTTGGCGATGGCGGTGCGACGCTCGGCCGCAGGGTTCGGCACCGGCTCTGCCTGTCGGTGGACCGCCGGCGTCAAGCTCGGCACTCGGCTCAATCAGTAGGTGCGTGGTTCGAGCCTGCGGGCGCTCACCATCTCTTTCCCTGGAAAAAAGAGCTGCCAAACGCCCCGCAATGGCCCCGCAACGGGGCGTTTGCGTGTCTGGACTTTGCGCTTCGCCAGAAGCCCCGCAGAGCCCGCTTAAGGGCCTTGCCGGCTGCCGCCAGCCGCAATCATCAGGGCGCTTGCGCCAACGAAATGGCGGCCTCTCCAGTTTGCTTCCAAGTTGGCTCCTCAGCGCAGCCGATGGCGGTCAGGAAAATGGCGAGCAAGACAAGTCGGCGCTCGAAGCGATTCTGTCGTTAGAGATCCGGGATGACAGGGTGCCGCAGCCGTAGCGCCAATTACCCCGATGACACTGCGCCCATCCCGCTCACCGCAGCCGCCTCGATGCCCCTGCATGATGCCGCTCTTACCCCGGCCCATGCCCGAAAATCGCCCGCAGCAGCGCATAGAGCGCACCGCCCGCCAGGAAGCCGACCAGCGTGCCGTTCACGCGCACGAATTGCAGGTCGCGGCCGACGCGCAATTCGATCTTGTCCACCACGGTGGCGGTATCCCAGTTGCCCACCACCTGCGCGATGAAGCCGGAGAGCCGGTCCTGCGCCTGTGGCAGCAGCCCGCGCAGCATGCGCTCAACAGCGCCATTCACCCGTGCCCTGGCGCCTTCATCCTGCTCCAGCAGCGCACCCAGATTGCCCATCAGTCCAGCCAGAAGCGTCACCGTCCGTCCGTCCTTGCGCCCGGCATCGGCGGCCAGGGCGGCCTTCAGCCGGTCCCAGACATCCATCAGCCAGGCATTCACCGTCGGGTGGGCCATGGCTTCCCGCAGCGCGCGGCCGATGGTGGCGGCGCGTTCCGGGTCGGTTTCCAGCTTCTCGATCTCGGCCAGCAGCCAGGCCTCGAAGGCGGCACGCAACTCGCTGTCGTCGGGCTCGATCTTTTCCAGCTCCTGATTGATCGAGCTGAGCACGCGCCGGGCCACGGCGGCGCCGGCCAGCCAGCCCACCAGCGCGCCGCCTTCGGCCCGCACGCGGTTCTGGATGGCATCGCGCAGGCTGTCCTCCTTGGCCGCCAGCACGACCCGGATCTGCGTCACGGCTAGGCCGAAGACCTCCTGGTGCTGGCCGCCCGCCATCAGCGTCCGCAACAGCCGCGCCAGCATGCGCGCGGCGGCGGGGCCGGAGGCGATGCGCGGCAGCAGCCGCATCAACAGGCGTCGCGCCCGCCCGTCCTCCACCGAGAGCAGCAGGCGCGGCAGGGAGCCCGCCAGTGCTTCCGCCGTCTGGCGGCTGGTGGCGGGGTCCTCCAGGAAGCGGCGCAGGATGGCGGCGATGTCGATGCGGGCCAGGAGCCGGCCGATCTCGGCCTCGGTGAAGACATGGTTGGCGACGAAGCGGCCTAGCCCGCGCCCCAGCCGTTCCTTTTCATTGGGGATGATGGCGGTATGCGGGATGGGCAGGCCCATGGGCCGGCGGAACAGCGCCGTCACCGCGAACCAGTCGGCCAGGCCGCCCACCAGCCCCGCCTTGGCGGCGGCCTGCAGCAGGTCGGTCGTATAACCCGGCGGCATCCAATAGGCGCCAAGCATCAGCGCCGCCATCAGCACCAGCAAGCCGCTGGCGAAGGCGCGGTAGCGGGCGAGGTTGCGCCGCAGCGCCACCTCCGGGTCCTGCGGGTTGGCGGGGAAGGGGGGCAGAGGAGAAGCGTCCATCGGAGCGGAGGGTATCGGAGATCGCATGCCCCCGAAACCACGCGGCCCGCCCTCCCGTTGCCGGAGGGCAGGGATGCATCGCCTTCCGCTTCCGCCCGGCCCAATGTGATGTTATGACATAACAGAGATGAGCGCGCCCCGATCCCCCTTGCTGACCGACCCGCTAGCCTTGGCCGCCGGCACTGGCGCGCGCCTGCTGCTGGCGGCGGTGCTGCTGGCGCTGCTCTGGGGCGGTGTGCTGTGGGCTTTGCAGGCATGATCACGCTTGAGAACCTGACCCTGAGCCACGGGCGCCGGCCGGCGGTGCATCACGTTTCCGGCCATTTCACGCCTGGCAGCCTGACGGCGATCGTCGGCCCCAATGGCGCCGGCAAGTCCACGCTGCTGCGCGCCATCGCCGGGCTGCACCGGCCGGATGGCGGGCGGCTGGTGGCGCCACGCGAATCCATCGCGTTGCTGCCGCAGGTGGCAGCGGTGGACCGTGCCTTCCCGATCTCCTGCCTGGATGTGGTGCAACTGGGCCACTGGTCCCGCGCCGGCGCCTTCCGCGCTATCCGCCCGGCGGAGCGTGCCCGCTCGCTGGAGGCCTTGGCCGCCGTGGGGCTGGAAGGCTTCGCGAGGCGGCCGGTGGGCAGCCTCTCCGTGGGGCAGTTCCAGCGCGTGCTTTTTGCCCGGCTGCTGGTGCAGGACGCGCCCGTCATCCTGTTGGATGAGCCCTTCAACGCCCTCGATACGCGCACCGTGACGGACCTCCTGGCCCTGGTGCGCCGCTGGCATGGGGAAGGGCGCACCGTGGTGGCCGTGCTGCATGACCTCGAACTGGTGCAGCGCGAATTCCCGCAGACCCTGTTGCTGGCGCGCGAGGCCATCGCCTGGGGCCCCACTGAGGAAGTGCTGCGCCCCGAAAACCGCCTGCGCGCCCGCATGATGGCGGAAGGCTGGTTGGACGACGCCGGGGCCTGCACGCGCGACGCGGCCTGAAGCCATGGCTTTGCTGGACCTGATCTGGGGCCCCTTTGCGGAATTCGGCTTCCTGCGCCGTGCCATGGTGGGCTGCCTCGCGCTCTCGCTGGCCGCGCCGCCGCTGGGCGTCTTCCTGATGCTGCGGCGGATGAGCCTGACAGCCGATGTGCTGGCCCATGGCATCCTGCCCGGCATCGCCGCCGGCTTCCTGGTGGCGGGCCTGTCCGTCACTGCCATGTCCATCGGCGGCTTGCTGGCGGGGCTGGTGGTGGCGCTGGGTGCCGGCGCCATTTCCCGTGCTACCGGAGGGCGGGAGGATGCGGCCCTGGCCGCCCTCTACCTCGTCGCCCTGGCGCTGGGCGTGACGCTGATCTCCACCCGCGCGGGTTCGGTGGAACTCTCCCACCTGCTGTTCGGCAGCGTGCTGGGGGTGGATGACCCGGCGTTGTTCATGATGGCCGGCGTTTCCAGCCTGACGCTGATGGCCCTGGCCTTCGCCTGGCGGCCGCTGGTGGTGGAATGCTTCGACCCTTCCTTCGCCGCCGCGGCACGGATGCGCGGCGGGGCCTGGCATATGCTGTTCCTGGGGCTGGTGGTGCTGAACGTGCTGGCGGCCTTCCAGGCACTCGGCACGCTGATGGCGGTGGGGCTGATGATGCTGCCCGCTGTCGCCGCCCGGCATTGGGCGCGCAACGTGGGGGGCATGGCCTATGCCTCGGTCGCCATCGCCATCTTCTCCAGCGCGGCGGGGCTGCTGCTCTCCTATCACCTCGATCTGCCCAGCGGGCCGGCCATCGTGCTGGTGGCGGGGGGCGCCTGGGTGGTCTCGCTGGTGGCCGGGCCGGTCGACGGCCTCCTTGCGCGTTGGCTGCGACGGCCGCATCTGGCTGGTTAACCCGGGCTGCCTTTCGCCGCCCGGCAACAGGCAGGAAAAACATCCGGATGGAACAGCGCGCATTGGGTAAGGCCGGCTTTTCGGTCGCGCCACTCTGCCTTGGTGGCAATGTCTTCGGCTGGACAGCGGACGAGGCGCAGTCCTTCAAGATCCTGGACGCCTTCGTCGCCGGTGGCGGCAATTTCATCGACACCGCCGATGTGTATTCGCGCTGGGTTCCCGGCCACCAGGGCGGCGAGTCCGAGACCATCATCGGCAAGTGGCTGAAGGCGCGCGGCGGGCGCGACAAGGTGGTGATCGCCACCAAGACCGGTGCCGAGATGACGCCCACCGACAAGGGCCTTGCCCGCGCGCGGGTGGAGAAGCAGATCGAGGCCTCACTCAAGCGCCTCAACACCGATTATGTCGATCTCTACTACTCCCATCGCGACGATGCCGGGACGCCGATGGAGGAGGTACTGGAAACCTATGACCGGCTGATCAAGGCCGGCAAGGTGCGCGCCATCGGCGCTTCCAACTTCACCGCCGAGCGGCTGGGCGAGGCGCTTTCCACCGCCGATGCCAAGGGCCTGCCGCGCTACACGGTGCTGCAGCCGCTCTATAATCTTTACGACCGGAAGGATTTCGAAGGCGCCTTGCAGGACCTCTGCGTCAAGGAAGGCGTGGCCGTCGCGCCCTACTACACCCTGGCCAGCGGCTTCCTGACCGGCAAGTACCGCAGCGAGGCCGACCTCTCGCAGAGCGCCCGTGGCGGCAAGATCGGCACCAACTACCTCAACCCGCAGGGGCTGAAGCTGCTGGATGCCATGGATGCCGTGGCGAAGCGCCTGGGCGTGAAGCCGTCCCAGGTGGCGGTGGCTTGGCTGGCCTCGCGCCCCTCGGTGGTGGCGCCGATCGCCAGCGCCACCAAGGTGGAGCAACTGGAGGAACTGCTGGCCGCCGTGCAGCTGAAGCTGGACGCCGATGCCATGCAGGCGCTGGACGCCGCCGCGCCGTAGCAGGCCCGGCTTGCACAGGGGCGGGGCGGGGCGCCATGCTGCACCGCACCCGCCCTTGAGGTTTCCGCGATGCCTGATGCTCTCGCCGCGTTGGAACGCAGCCTTCGTCAGCAACTGGAATACCTCGACTACCCCGCCCATGACTGGGTGCCGCCGGCCGGCGATGGCGTGCTGGATGTCGCCATCGTCGGCGGCGGCCAGACCGGGCTGGCGACGGCTTTTGCCCTGCGGCGGCAGAAGGTGGGCAACACCGCCATCTTCGACCGCGCGCCGCCGGGCGGCACCGGGGTCTGGACCACCTTCGCGCGCATGCGCACCCTGCGCACGCCGAAGCATGTCACCGGCCCTGACCTTGGCATCCCCGCCCTGACACCACGCGCCTTTTTCGAGGCGCGGGATGGCGCGGCGGCCTGGCAGAACCTGCACAAGATCGGCCGCGAGGACTGGCAGCGCTACCTGGACTGGTACACGCGCGTGCTGGACCTGCCGGTGCGGCACGAACATGCCCTGACGCAGGTGGAGCCGGAGGGTGCGCTCCTGCGCCTGCGCTTTGCCACGCCGGGTGGCGAGGCCGTGCTGCGCGCCCGGCGGCTGGTGCTGGCCACCGGCATGGATGGTTCCGGCGCCTGGGTCACACCTGCCCCCTTCGGCCAGTTGCCGCCCGAAAAGGTGCTGCATACGGCGCAGGAGATCGATTTCGCCAGCCTCGCTGGCAAGCGGCTGCTGGTGGTCGGCGCCGGCGCCTCGGCCTTCGATAATTTGGCGACCGCGCTGGAGGCCGGCGCGGCCGAGGCGCGGATGCTGGTGCGGCGCCCGCGCATGCCGCGCATCAACCCCTTCCGCTGGATGGAGCAGGCCGGTTTCCTCGGCCAGCACCATGCGCTGCCGGACCTGCTGAAGTGGCGCTTCATCCGCCACATCTTCGAACTGAACCAGCCGCCGCCACAGGAAAGCTGGGACCGCGTGGCGGGCGACCCGCGCTTCGCCATCACCATGGGCGCGCCGGTCACCGCCGCCCGCATGACGGGGCAGGAGGTGGAACTGGAGACCCCGCGCGGCAGCTTCCGCGCCGATGCGGTGATCCTGGGCACCGGTAGCACCTTCGATCTCGGCCTGCGGCCGGAACTGGCGCCCTTCGCGCGGCATATCCGCCTCTGGCGCGACGCCTTCACGCCACCGCCGGGCGAGGAGAGCGCGCTCTGCGCCGTCTCGCCCTATCTGTCGGATGACTTCTCCTTTCAGGAGAAGCAGCCGGGCACAGCGCCTTTCCTGACGCGCATCCACTGCATCACCTATGCGGCGACACTCTCCATGGGCCTGTCCGGCGCCAGCATCAGTGGCATGAAATACGGCGTGCCGCGCCTGGCCGATGGCATTTGCCGCGCACTGTGGCGGGAGGATGCGGAGAAGCACCTCGCCGCCCTGCAAGCCTATGACCTGCGGGAACTGACCTCACTGATCCCCGAGGAACTGGCCGAGGAAGCCGCGCAGTGAAGCCCTCCGCCCTGACCACGCATGTGCTGGACACCGCCGCCGGCATCCCTGCCGCTGGCGTGGCGGTGGAACTCTGGCGCATGGAGGATGCCGTGCTGGTGACACGCGCCACCACCAATGCCGATGGCCGCACCGATGCACCGCTGATGGACGTCGCCAGCTTCCGCCCCGGCCGCTACGAACTGCGCTTCGCGGTGGGCGACTACTTCCGCGCGCGTGGGCAGGCGGCGGGCTTCCTGGATGTGGTGGCGCTGAATGTGGGGCTGGAGGCAGGGCAGGGGCATTACCACGTGCCGCTGCTCTGCTCGCCCTGGTCTTATTCCACCTATCGCGGCTCGTAGGGCGAAGGGTCGTTCAGTTCCGGCGGCGGCTGCGCCGTGGGGTCGCGGGCAATCAGCCCGGCATCGTTTTCCGAGAACTTGCCGACACGGGCGGGCACCGGCCAGCAGGCCAGTTCCTCCGCCGGGCTGGGGTGCAGGAAATCCTGCAATTCCTCGGGGGAAGCTTCTTCCTCGCCCAGCCAGGCGGGCCAGAGTTCGGGCGGCAGGATCACCGGCATGCGGTGATGCACCAGTGCCTGCTTTTCATTGGCGTCGGTCGTGACAATGGAGAAGGTGCGCAGCCAGCTTCCATCCGGCTGCTGCCAGCCTTCCCAGAGGCCCGCCAGCGCCATCGGCTCGCCCGAGGCCAAAGCCACGGCATAGGGCTGCTTCCGCGCCCCTTCCTGCCGCCACTCATAAAAGCCATCGGCTGGCACGATGCAGCGCCGCTTGGCGAAGGCATCGCGGAAGGATGGCTTTTCGGCGATGCCATCGGCCCGCGCGTTCATCAGCTTGGCGGCGCCGGAAGTGTCCTTGGCCCAGCGCGGCACCAAGCCCCAGCGCAGCAGGTCCATGTGGCGCGCGCCATCCTTGGCGTTGTAGCGCACCACAGGCGAATCCTGCGTCGGCGCCACGTTCCAGGAGGGCGGGAAGTTGGGCGGCACGCCCGTCACTTCCATGTACTGCGCAAGCCCCGCCGGGTCCCGCTGCAAAAAGAAACGGCCGCACATGATCTCAGCTCCCGGCAAGGCTGCCCTGGACAACGGCGCCAGCGCCAAAGGGTTGAGGCGGCAGGGCAGGGCCGCCCCGCCGCCAGTTTCCTCAGCGCGGCAGAAGCTGCTCGGCCAGCGTGGCGAAGTAACTGGCGCCGATGGGCAGGATCTCGTCGTTGAAGTCGTATTTCGGGTGGTGCACGTTCGCGTCGGTGGGCGCGCGCTGACCGCCCAGCATCAGGTAGGCGCCCGGCTTCTCGTTCAGCATGAAGGAGAAATCCTCGCCGCCCATGGTGGGCTTTTCCATGAACACCACGCGGTTCTCGCCCACCACGGCGGCGGCGGCCTGCTTCGCCAGGTCCGTGGAGGCTTCCTCGTTCACCGTCGCCGGATACAGGCGGGTGAACTGCACCTCGGCCTTGGCGCCATAGGCGGTGGCGATGCCGGTGGCGAGGTCGCGCACCTTCTGCTCCAGCAGGTCGCCGACCTCGGGCTTGAACCAGCGCGCGGTGCCCTGCAGCAGCACCGTTTCGGGGATGACGTTGTGGGTATGGCCGCCCCGGATATGGCCGATGGTGACGACGCCGGATTCCAGCGGCTCCACATTCCGCGCCACGATGCTCTGGAAGGCCGAGACGATCTGGGAGGCGATGACGATCGGGTCATTGCCGTTGTTCGGCATGGCGCCATGCGCGCCCTTGCCGGTGATGGTGATGTCGATATTGCCCACCGCCGCCATCACGGGCCCGACGCGCCACAGGAACTCGCCCGCCTTGTGGCCCGGCCAGTTATGGATGCCGAAGACGCGCTCCATCGGGAAGCGGGTGAAGACGCCTTCCTCCACCATCACGCGGCCGCCGCCGAAATTCTCCTCGGCCGGCTGGAACAGCAGGTAGACGGTGCCGGCGAAGTTGCGGGTCTCGGCCAGATACTTGGCGGCGCCCAGCAGCATGGTGGTGTGGCCGTCATGGCCGCAGGCATGCATCTTGCCGGGCGTCTTGCTGGCATAGGGAACGCCGGTCTCTTCCAGGATCGGCAGCGCGTCCATGTCGGCGCGCAAGCCGATGGCGGGGCCAGGCGCGCTGCCGCGGATGACGCCGACCACGCCGGTCTTGGCGATGCCGGTGATCACCTCATCCACGCCAAATTCGCGCAGCTTGTCAGCCACGATGCCGCTGGTGCGCACTTCCTCGAAGGCCAGCTCCGGGTGCTGGTGGAAGTCATGGCGCCAGCCGGTCATTTCTTGGTGGAAATCGGCGATGCGGTTCAAGACGGGCATGGTGGTTCATCCTGCGGATCGGGTGTCCCATGGTGAGAGCGGGGCGCCGGGGCTGGCAAGGGGCGCCGTGACAAACTGTATGCGGGCGTTTCCACGCGGCGGGGGCGGGGCCATCTGCCAGGGTGATGATCCGCCGCATCCTGCTGACCCTGCTGCTGCTGGCGCCGCTGGCCGTGCTGGGCGCCGTCTTCTCCGGCCTGCTGCGCATCCCGCCGGAATGGGACCCGCGCGCGCCGCTGGACTTCCGTGCCGAGCCCAACCTGATGACGCCCTGGAAGATGGCCCGCATCGGGTTGCAGCCCAGCGCCTGCCTGGCCGCCTTCGAGGCTTCCGGCATCACGCCGCAGCGGCTGCCGGACCGGCCGGAGGAGAATGGCTGCGCCCTGGTGAACACCATGCGCCTGCAGGGGGAAAGCGCGGTGCTGAGCCCGGCGCGGCCGGTGGTAACCTGCCCGGTGGCCGCCGCCTGGCTGATGTTCGAGCGGCACGCGCTGCAACCGGCGGCCGAGGCGCATTTCAACAGCAGCGTCACCGGCGTGCGGCACCTGGGCAGCTATGCCTGCCGCAATGTCTATGGCCGCGCCGCCGGCCGCCGCAGCCAGCATGCCACGGCCAATGCCATCGACATCGCCGGCTTCACCCTGGCCAATGGGCGGGAGGTGCGGCTGCCACGGGATTGGGGCGAGGCGGCGGATGGCTCCCCCGCCGCCTTCCTGCGCGACGTCCGGGACGGCGCCTGCCGCTTCTTCGGCGCCGTGCTGGGGCCGGACTACAACGCGGCGCATCGCGACCACTTCCACATGGAAGCCGGCCGCTGGCGGCGTTGCAGCTAGGCCCGCAGCGCCTCCTCCAGCAGTTCCAGCGCGGCGGTGGCGAAGGCCTCCATATTGGCCGCGCGGTTGGGGGAGGCGGTTTCCAGCGTGCGGCTCAGCCCGCGCGGGCCGCTGACGGCCAGGCAGGCATGGCCGGCGGCATCGCCATAGCGGTTGCCGGAAGGGCCGGTGGCGCCGGTCTCCGCCAACCCCCAGTCGGCGCCGAGCTTCTGCCGCACCTGCCGGGCCAGCAGCGCGGCATAGGGCTCGGTGGAAGGGCGCAGGCCTTCCATGTCCTCTGGCCCGATGCCCAGCAGGGCCTGCCGCGCCGTGCCGGTATAGATCACGGCGCCGCCGAGGAAGAAGGCCGAGGCTCCCGGCACCGCCAGCAGCCGGGCCGAGACCAGCCCGCCGGCGGAGGATTCCGCCACCGCCAGCTTTTCCCCGCGCGCGGCCAGCAGCGCCGCCACGCGGGCGGCGGCCTCCTGGCTGCTCATGCCGGGGTCAGCACATGGATGACGCGGTCCGCCACCAGATGGGCGGAGGCATTGCCATAGGTCACCATGTGGGAGGAGGCGGCATGGGCCCTCAGCGCCTCCGGGCTGGCCCATTTCTCCACCACCACGAAGGTATCGGGGCCATAGGGCGCCCGGCTGCCCGGCGCATCCACGACCGGGCCGTATTCGATGCAGCCTTCCTCGGCCAGCACGGCGGGCATATTGGCGCGGAACAGCGCCAGCAGCGCCTCCCGCTTGCCGGGCTTGGCGGTGATGACGGCGATGACATGGATCATGTGGAAAGCGGTCCTTGCGATGCGGTTCAGGCGGCCTGGCGGGCCTGGGCGGAGGCGCGGATCATGGCCGCCGCCTTCTCGCCGATCATGATGCAGGCGGCATTGGTGTTGCCGGAAACGACGGTGGGCATGATCGAGGCATCCGCCACCCGCAGCCCCTCAATGCCATTCACCCGCAGCTCCGGGTCCACCACGGCGCCGGGGTCGCCGCCCATGCGGCAGGTGCTGGTGGGGTGGAAGATGGTGGTGCCGGCGCGGCGGGCATGGGCCAGCAGGCCATCGTCGCCCTGGCAATCGGGGCCGGGGAAGTATTCAGCCTCGATCCACTCCCGCATCGCCTTGGTCTCCGCCACGCGGCGGACCAGCTTCAGCCCTTCCACGGTGCAGCGGCGGTCCAGCTCGGTGCTGAGGTAATTGGCGCGGATCACGGCGGGCAAGGCAGGGTCGGCCCCCCGCAGGGTGATGGTGCCCCGGCTTTCCGGCCGCAACTGGCAGGTGCTGATGGTGAAGCCGGAGAAGGGATGCAGCCCCCCGCCGGGCTTGTCGGCCGAGAAGGGGATGAAATGGAACTGCGTGTCCGGGGAGGCGCTTTCCGGCAGCACGCGGGCGAAGAGGCCGGCCACCCCGGCGCTGATGGTCAGTGGCCCGGTGCGGTTGAAGGCGAATTGCGCGCCGATGCCGATGCGCCCCAGCAGCGTCGCCATCTGCGCGTTCAGCGTGCCGGGGCGGGAGCAGCGGAAGACCATGCGGGCCTGGAAATGGTCCTGCAGGTTGCGCCCCACATCCGGCAGGTCGTGCGTGGGCTCGATGCCCACCTCCTTCAGCTCCGCCGCCGGGCCGATGCCGGAGAGCAGCATCAGCCGGGGGGAGGCGATGGCACCGCCGCAAAGGATAACCTCCCGCGCCGCGCGGATGCTGCGCAGCGCGCCGCCGTGGCGGAACTGGATGCCGGTGGCCCGCCGCCCTTCCAGCAGGATGCGCTCCGCCGCCGCGCCGGTGACGACGATGAGGTTCCGCCGCCCGCGCGCCGGGCGGAGGTAGGCGGTGGCGGCGCTGCACCGCCAGCCGGCCCGCGCCGTCACCTGGAAGGGGCCGACGCCCTCCTGGCTGGCGCCGTTGAAATCGTCGTTGCGCGGCAGGCCGATTTCCTGCCCGGCCGCGATGAAGGCCTCCGTCAGCGGGCTGCGCGGCACGAGGTCAGACACCGCCAGGGGGCCGCCGCTGCCGTGCCATTCATCGGCGCCGCGCTGCTGGTCCTCTGCCTTGCGGAAGAAAGGCAGCACATCGGCCGCCGACCAGCCGGTGCAGCCCAACTGCCGCCAATGGTCGAAATCCTCGTGCTGCCCGCGCACGTAGAGAAGCCCGTTGATGGCCGAGGAGCCCCCCAGCACCCGCCCGCGTGGCCAGGTGATGCGGCGACCTTCCAGCTCCGGCTCCGGCTCCGTCTGCAGGTTCCAGGACAGGACCGGGTGGTACATGGTCTTGGCATAGCCGATCGGCACATGCAGCCAGGGATTGCTGGCGCGGCCCCCGGCCTCCAGCAGCACCACGCGCACGCCCGGGTCCTCCGACAGCCGCGCCGCCAGGGCGCAGCCGGCCGAGCCGGCGCCCACCACCACATAATCCGCGCTTTCCGGAAGGCTGCTCATGCCCGCCACGTCCTCCAGTTTATGTCTTGCGGGGAAGCCTACGCCCCTCCGCCCCGCTTCGGCCAGACGCTGCTGACGGCCTGGCGCGCGGCCGTTATCCTGGCCCCCGGAGGGATGCCGATGCTGGTGCGTGAGGGGGAGGAGCGGAGCCTGGCCGTGGACCGGCGGCTGGCCTGGAGCCTGGCTGGCATCGCGGGCGGGCTGAATGCGGCGGGCTTCTATGCCGTGGGGCTGTATTCCTCGAACATGACCGGCAATGTCTCCGCCCTGGCGGATCATGTGGCGCTGGGGGATTTCGGCACCGGGCTGGTTTTCATGGCCATCGTGCTGACCTTCATCGGCGGGGCGGCCGTCTCGGCGCTGCTGATCAATGCCGGGCGCCGGCGCCGGCTGGCCGGCATCTATGCTTTCAGCATCCTGGCCGAGTCGGTGCTGCTGGCCGCGCTGGCCGCTGTTGATCTCTGGCTGATGGCGCCGGGGCGGGGGCCGCTGCTGGTCTTCGGCCTCAGCTTCCTGATGGGTTTGCAGAACGCGGTGGTCACGCGGCTCTCGAACGCCCGGGTCCGCACCACCCATGTCACCGGCATGGTGACCGACATCGGCATCGAGCTGGGCAACCTGCTGGACAATGCCTGGCATCGCGGCCGGGCGGAGGTCTCCGACTTCAACCGCGAAAAGCTGCTCCTGCATGCGGAGACGGTGCTGTGCTTCCTCAGCGGTGGCGTGGTGGGGGTATTGGGCTACCGCCAGTTCGGTGGCTGGCTGCTGCTGGCGGGCGCGGTGGCGTTGCTGGCCCTGGCGCTGCCGGGCCTGCTGGCCACGCGGCAGCGCAGGCACCAGCCTGGCTGAGGCGCCGGGCTCAGTTCTTGCCGAAGGTGCGCGCCAGCCCGGTTTCCAGCGGCATGGGCTCCACGCCCAGTTCCGTCAGCATAGGGCCGATGCCGAAAGCCTTGTCTTCCGTCAGGCGGCGCAGCTCGGCGGCGCGCACGGTGGGCAGGCGCGGCACCAGGCGGGTGAGGGGGGAGAGCAGCAGCAGCGGCGCCAGCGGCACCGGCAGCACCGGCGGCACCCGCACCCCTGCCGCGCGGCAGACAGCGGCGACGAAATCGGCGTAATGCAGCGGCGCCGGTCCGGCGATGACAAGGGCCCGCGGCTTCTCCCAGTCCCGTGCCAGGGCGGCGCGCAGGCAGGCGGTGACATCGTCCTGGTGGATCGGCTGCACCAGGGACCGGCCGCCGCCCGGCAGCGGCGCCAGCGGCAGGCGGCGCATCAGGGCCGCCAGGCGCTGCACATTGTCCTCGCCCTCGGCGCCATAGATCATGGTGGGGTGCAGGATCACGCCATGGCGGCCGCTGGCCAGCAGGGCGGCTTCCCCGGCACGGACGCCATCGCCATGGTCATCGGCCCAGCGGGAATACCGGCGCGTGCTGCCCATCAGCACGATGCGCGCTTCCGGCGGCGCGGCTTCCAGAATGGCCGGGGCATGCCGCGCATGGGCGCAGGAAACAACGCACCCAGCGCCCTCCAGCGCCAGCCGCAGCGCGGCGGCATCCTTGAGGTCGGCGATACGCGGCGTGCCGGGAAGGCCGGTGACGGCCCAGCGCGCGGCATCCCGCGCCACGGGGATGAAGGGCGTGCCGTCCCGCGCCAGTACCCGGCAGAGCGCGGTGCCGGAACGGCCGGAGGCCCCGATCACCGCGACGGGAAGGGCGAGGGAGTCGTGCTGCACGCGGCCAAATCCTCCATGTCCTCGGCGTGGCGGTGCCTATGCCAGCGGGCGCGCGGCAGGGCAAACGGGGCGGCCGGGGAGATGCGGTATCATGATACCACAACCTTTTTCTTGACTCCGCGAGCCCCTGCGGCGATACCCCGCGCCAGTCGTAGATTACGTCATTGGATTAACATGCTCTCCACGCAGACCCGCTCGCTGAAGCCGGCGGAGGTCAAGAAGGACTGGGTGCTGATCGACGCGGAGGGCCTCGTGCTCGGCCGTCTCGCCGCACTCGTGGCCACTCGCCTCCGCGGCAAGCACAAGCCGCAGTTCACCCCGCACGTTGACTGCGGCGACCATGTCGTCATCGTCAACGCCGAGAAGGTGAAGGTCACCGGCAACAAGACCGAGCAGTCGGTCTTCTACTGGCACACCGGCTACCCCGGCGGCATCAAGGAGCGCACGATGCGTGAGCGGCTGGAAGGCCGTTTCCCCGAGCGCGTCATCGAGAAGGCCGTGGAGCGCATGATCACGCGCGGCCCGCTCGGCCGCCGCCAGATGAAGAACCTGCACGTCTATGCCGGGTCCGAGCACCCGCATGCCGGCGCGCAGCCCAGCACGCTGGATGTCGCCGCCCTCAACCGCAAGAACAAGGTGGGCTGAGGCCATGAGCGAGCAGACGACCGCCACCTCCCTGTCCGAACTGAAGAACCTGGTTGCCGGCACCCCGGCCGCTGGCGAGCCCGCCGTGGCGCGCGAGCCGAAGAAGGACCAGTTCGGCCGCTCCTACGGCACGGGCCGCCGCAAGAACGCCGTCGCCCGCGTCTGGGTGAAGCCGGGCAAGGGCGAGATCCTCATCAACGGCAAGAAGCAGGGCCAGTACTTCGCCCGCCCCGTGCTGCGGATGCTGATCGCCCAGCCCTTCCTGGTGGCCGACCGTTACCAGCAGTTCGACGTGTACTGCACGGTCACCGGTGGTGGCCTCTCCGGCCAGGCCGGCGCGGTGCGCCACGGCCTGTCCCGCGCCCTGGTGAACTTCGAGCCCGGGCTGCGCGGCATCCTGAAGAAGGCCGGCTTCCTGACGCGTGACCCCCGCGTGGTCGAGCGCAAGAAGTACGGCAAGGCGAAGGCGCGACGCTCCTTCCAGTTCAGCAAGCGCTGACGCTGGGCGGGCCGGCGTACGCGCCGGCCTGTTGCCAACAGGCTGTTTACCGGAAAGGGCGGGTCCGCAAGGACCCGCCCTTTCTGTTTTCGGATTTCTGCTAAACTCGTCCCCAACAGGAGACACCAGATGGCCAAGGGCGCGATTCCCACGATCTTCATCGACGGCGAGGCCGGCACCACCGGCCTCGGCATCCGCGAGCGGCTGGCGGATATCCCCGGCATCGCGGTGCGCTCCATCGATCCTGAGCGCCGCAAGGACCCAGAGGCCAAGCGCGCCCTGATGGCCGAGGTGGATCTGGTGGTGCTCTGCCTGCCGGATGCCGCTTCCAAGGAAAGCGCCGTCATGGCGGCCAGCCTGGGCGCCGATGCGCCGAAGCTGCTGGATGCCTCCACCGCGCATCGCGTGAACCCGGACTGGGTCTATGGCGTGCCGGAACTGGCGCCGGTGCAGGCGGAGAAGATCGCCAGCGCGGCGCGCGTGGCCAATCCGGGCTGCTACCCCACGGGCGGCATCCTGCTGCTGCGGCCGCTGGTGGAAGCCGGGCTGCTGCCGGCCGATTACCCGGTCACGGTCAATGCGGTTTCCGGCTATTCCGGCGGCGGTAAGGCGATGATCGAGCAGTTCGAGGAAGGCGAGCACCCGGCCTTCGAGCTTTACGGCCTGGGGCTGGAGCACAAGCATGTGCCGGAGCTGCAGACCTATTCGAAGCTGACGCGCCGGCCGATCTTCGTGCCCAGCGTCGGCGACTACCGCCAGGGCATGTTGGTCTCGATCCCGCTGCACCTGGACCTTTTGCACGGCAAGCCTTCGCCGCAGGCGCTGCATGAGGCGCTGGAAGCCTATTACGCCGGCTCCGAATGGGTGAAGGTGCTGCCCCCCACGGGCGACAGCAAGCTGGAGCCCGAGGCGCTGAACGACACCAACACCCTGGAACTGCGCGTCTATGGCAATGCCGCGCGCGGGCAGGCGGTGCTGGTGGCGCGGCTGGACAACCTGGGCAAGGGTGCCTCCGGCGCGGCCGTGCAGAATATCGGCCTGATGCTGGGCGTGGATGTTTCCGCCCGCCAGACGGTGGCCGCCTGATGAACGGGCCGCTCTTTCCCTTCGAGGGACGGATGCCGGCCATCGACCCCACCGCCTTCGTGGCCCCCACGGCGGCGGTGATCGGGGATGTGGAACTCGGCCCGGATTCCAGCGTTTGGTACCACTGCGTGCTGCGGGGCGACACGCATCCGATCCGCGTCGGCGCCCGCAGCAACATCCAGGACGGCACCATCGTGCACGTGGCCGCGGGCACCCTGCCGGCGTTGATCGGGGATGACGTGACCATCGGCCATGCCTGCATCATCCATGCCTGCACGTTGAAGAACCGTGCCTTCGTCGGCATGGGCGCGACGGTGCTGGATGGCGCGGCGATCGAGGAAGGTGGCATGCTGGGGGCCGGTGGGCTGCTGGCGCCGGGCAAGCGGATCGGGCCGAACGAGCTGTGGCTTGGCGCCCCCGCCCGCTTCGTCAGGGTCATGAGCGCCGAGGAACGAGCCGGATGGGATCGCAACGCCGTGCATTACGCCGAACTGGGCAAACGCCACCGCGCCTCGCTGACCCAGCCGGCCTGATGCGCAGGGGCTTGGCGGCGGCCGGGCTGGCCTTGCTGGTCCTGGCCGGCTGCGCCGCCACGCCCCAGAACACCCTGCCATCCGCCGCGGCACAGGCGGGGCATGATCCGCTGCCCTCCGCCATCCGCGGCGCGGCGGATGCCTTCGCTTACCCGGAGGCGCTGGCCAACCGCCCGCGCGAGGCCGCTGTCGCCGTGGCGCAGCTGGAATACCTGGCGACGGAGATGATGACCCCGCGTCGCAGCCTGGATTTCACCGGCATCATCGCCCCGGCCTTGCAGGCGGCACGCTACGAAGTGCGTGGCTGGCTCGGCATTCCGCAATCGGCGCCATCGCAGGCGGTGATCGATGCCCTGATGGCCAATCCGCCGCAGCTCTCGCAGCCGGCTCTCTTCACCGCCGGGCCGGAGGAAACGCTGCGCCGGCTTTCCGCCATGCCGCGCCTGCCGCAGGCCAATACCGCCACGGCCGCAGCGCGCCAGGAGCTGGAATTCGGCCCGCCGGACGTGGACATCCGGTGACGCGCGGCCCGCGCCGGGCCATGCTGCGGCGATGACGACCTTCAGCCTGTCCGGAGCCTTCGCCCGCATGCGCCAGATCAAGCCCGCCCCGCTCGCCGCCGTCCTGGCCGCCTCGGTCCTGTTGCTGTCGGGCTGCGCGGAGCTGCGGGGGCCGCGCCCCAGCCAGCCGCTGCCCACCGCGCTGCTGCCGCCGAATGTGGAGCCGCTGCGTGCCGCCGCCCGCATG
>NZ_JACTUZ010000054.1 GCF_014490445.1 Pseudoroseomonas ludipueritiae
CCGTCACCAGCCCTTCGATCAGACCGCCCGGCGCCACCACCACCGATGCGGCATGCAGTTCGCCCCGCAGGACGCCCTCGATTCGCACAGCACCGCGCGAGCGCAGGCGGCCTTCCAGCTCGCTGTCGGCCGCGATCAGCATGGCCAGGGGTTCCGCTGTCGGGGTGGGGCGAACCACGGTCGTGGATGCAGGGGCGGGGCGGGTGGTGAAGCTGGGCGCGACCGGCGCCAGCACCGCATTATTGGCGGTCAGGTCGATGCGTTCATAGGTGATGCGGGGCTCCCCGCCGCTGGGCTTGCCGAAGAAGCTCATCTTTGAGTCCCGTTCTAGGAGGGCCGACCCGGCCCGACGGTCGGGCCGGCGCGTCGCCGTTCCTCATATGTACAAATTTCGCATTTCCCTTGCAACAGTTTCGCACAAGATGGCGTGCGGATTTCCATGCATGCGGTTTTTGTCACCACGGGCCATCAGACAGGCACGCCTGATGCAGCCCGGCCAGCGCCATGGCCTCGTCGAGGTGGCAGCCATCACGCAGGGCCACAGTCAACCCGGTCAGCCACAATGTTTCGGTGGTCAGCGAAGCGAGTCCCAGCCGATGGCTCAGGTTCTCCAGTTCCTGTGCCAGTGCCGCGGCATCCAACGCTCCCAGCAGGGGGGCGCCAAGAGGCTCCTGGGGTCGCGCCAGCCCGGCCGGCCAGGGTCGCAACAGACCGCCGAGGCACAGGCCGTCGCCCGCCTTGGAAAGGCACTCCGGCAAGGTGGCGGAGAAGAGGCGTGCCGGAGCCGCTCCGGTGGTCAGCAGCAGCGCCACCGCGCGGGCCAGCCCGGTCTCATGCTGCTGCAACAGGAGCAGCAGCCGCGCGCAATCAGCCTCCTCCATCAGCGTGAGGCCGTCCGGCGCCGTCCGGAGAAAGGGATTGGGCAGATCGGGGAGGTAAAGGTCGCGCAGCGCATCGATGGCAGCAGCCAGGGCCGCCTGTTCCAGCAGCATCGCGGCCTCACTGCCCAGGGCGGCACGGCGGCGGGCGCGCAGCAGCGCCAGGTCTTCCGGCTGAAGGGCGGCCAGGGGCAGGGCGCAGGCAGGGTCGGCCATCAATTCGGCCAGGCGGGTGACAGGGGCGAGATGCGTGCCGCCTTCAGCCTCCGGCAGCGTGCCCTGGTCGATGGCCCAGCGCCGCAGCGCCTCGGCCATGGTGCCCAGCAGGCGGCGCGGGCCCAGGCGGATGGTGGAGGGCTTCACGCATTGCGCGGCCATCTCCGCCCAGGCGGCGGCGGCGGCGGCATCGGCGAAGCCGCCCCGCCCGAAGGCAGCCGGCCCCTTGCCAATTTCCACCATCCAGCCGCCATCCGGCCCCGGCTTCGGGCGCGTCACCATGCCGGGACCCCTTCGCTGCGCCTCGCAGCAAAGCCCGCGCTCCGGGCGATTGCAAGGCGCGGCGGCGGGCTGCCTCAGGCCAGCGCGGGCTCCAGCGCCGCCGGCACCGGCGGGCCATAAAGCGGGGCGGTGGAAGGGGGGGCAGGCCAGGCGCTGCCCTGGCGCAGCAGCGGAGCGAATTCATCCGGCAGCCGCGCCTCGATCGCCACGGCAGCGCTGTCGATCTCCACGGCGCCCCCGGCCAGCAGGCGGGTCTCCAGCTCGACGCTGCGGGCAGAGGGATCGGCCAGGCGCAGCGTATCCCGCACCTGCGCCAGGGCGGCGCCTCGCAGTGCTTCCAGCACCTCGCTGCGGCTCAGGCGGATGGTGTGGCTGACAAAGAAAGGGGCGGCTCGGGTCATGAGGCTTCTCCTGTAACCAAGATATTTCGCAAAACTGGGGTTCCAGCACGTCCACCGATTTTGGCGGCACCGCGTTTCTAGCACCACGGCGCGGAAACTGCCATATTTCGCTTCGAGACAATGGTAAAGCAAATCCATCCTTCCGGCCTCGGCTTCCGGCCTTCCTGTCGCCTCCAGCCGGGTCGGCGCTGGTATGGGTGCCAGGCAACCGCTGGGCTGACTTGGCGTTCATCGCCGGCGTGGCGAATTTTTGCTTCTAGGCAGAAAAGCGAAAAAAGAGTAAACGAGGAGAAGGGCTGCCTTCCTGATGCGGCGGCAAGGCGGCAAGAACCCGCGAAAGCGGAAGAACAGGAGAGAGTTGATGGCACGCGCGAAGGCGACCGCACGGCAGGCAGGACACGGGGTTGCCAGGCAGCCGGCCCTGCAGGGTGGCCGCATCGTGCAGATCCAGGGCGGCGGTGCTGACGTGCCCGCCTTCTCGATCGAGCTGATCACCCCCCAGGGTGCCACGGAACTGCTCAGCCGCAAGCGCCCCACCGCTTCCGAGAACCCGGCCGCCATCGCCGCCTATGCCGAATCGATGCGGGAAGGCCGTTGGATCCTCAATGGCATGCCGCTCATCCTCTCCCGCACCGGCGTGCTGCTGGACGGGGTGCAGCGGCTGCGGGCCTGCATCAAGGCGGATACGCCCTTCCTGACCGTGCTGGCGCAGAACATCCCCGATGATGTGTTGCATACCATCGACCAACAGCGCCGCCGCTCCTTTGCCGGCGTGCTGGAAACCCGTGGCATCCCGCATGCCCATGCGCTGCAATCGGCGCTGGTCAAGCTGATCCGCTACGACGATGGCAAGATGCTGCGCGGCGCCGGCACCGCTTCCTGGTCCCGCATGGACCGGGTGCTGCGCGCCAATCCGGATCTGGAAGCGGCGGTCAAGCTGTCGCTGGAACACGAAGCCACCGTACTCTCCGAGGCGGTGCGCACCCCGCTGCTCTTCATGGGCCTGCGCGCGGCGCCGGAAGCAACGCGAAACTTCCTCGATGCCATCGCCAATCCCGAAAATTACTCGCCCATGGAGCCAGGTGCGCGGATCCGCGACCTGATCGACATCACGCGTGGCGACCCGACGACGCGTCTGAAGCCGGTGACGCTCTTCGCCGTCTGCATCAAGGCCTTGAACGCCACCATCAGCGGCCAGCACCAGCGCAGCTATACCTGGATCGACCCCACCGCCAATCCCACCAAGGGCGAGGACTTCCCGGCGCTGGAGGGCTATGCCGGGCTGAACGACCCCGGCCATGCCGATGAGACCGAGGAAACCGCCGGCAAGCTGCGCGAGGCGGTGAAGAAGCTGTCCAGCGAGGAAGGCGTCTTCCCGCTGGTGATCGAGACCATCACGCCACAGATGGCGGAGGAATACCTCACGCATAACACGCGCAACCGCAAGATCGTGGCGGCGCATGTGGATGCCATCGCGCGCGACATCCGCGCCGGCAACTGGATGATGAATGCCCAGCCCATCTGCTTCGCCCGCGACGGGCGGTTGCTGAACGGCCAGCACCGGCTGTCCGCCGTGATCCAGGCGGGCGAGGCGATCGAGGTGCCGGTGATGCGTGGGCTGCCGGAGGAGGCTTATGCCACCTACGACATCCATGCCAAGCGCGGCCCGCAGCTCGGCGCCGCCTTTGATAATTTTGGCGACAAGCCGCTGGTGGCTGCCGCCGCCGTGCTGCTGTGGAAGCATGAACTCAAGCCCGCCGGCGTGCGCAATGCCAAGCCGACCCCGGCCGAGGTGATGAAGATCGTCGAGCAGCATCCGCGCCTGCTGGAGATGCGCACCTTCGGCCGCAAGATGATCGAGTTCGGCCGCGGTTCCGTGCTGGCTTATGCAGCCTATTGCATCGAGCGGGATGATCCGGAACTTGGCAGGATCTTTCTGGAGCGTTTCGAGACCGGCGCCGACCTGCCGCGCGGCCACCTGATCCTGGAGCTGCGCAAGCGCATGCAGATCATGCGGCGCGAGCGCACCAGCCAGGAGGAGCAACTGAAGGAACTTCTCGGTGCCTGGGCGCGCTTCAAGGAAAACCCGGACCTGGAGCGGCTGAAGCGCGCGTCCTAACGCGCGGCGCGGCGCAGCTCGGCATCCTCGGCCACGCGTTCGGCGCGGCGCGCGGCATGGCGGCGGGCGGCTTCGGCCGCTGCGTCGCGGGCGATTTCCAGCCGCTTGATCTCGGCGAAATCCTCGCGCAGCGCGTCACGGATCTGTTCCTCCTGCGCCTGGAGCGCGGCCAGGGCGCGTTGCAATTGCCGCTGGCGCCCGGCGGCGATGCGTGACCAATCCGCCCACAGCGCCATTTCTTCCGCCTGGCCGCGTGCCCTTTCGGCTTCCTGCCGCAGATGCGCCTCGTGCCCAGCCAGCATCTCGGTCGCCAGCAGGGTCTGGCGCTCGGCTTCGGCCAGGATGGCGCGCCGTTCATCGGCACGCTGCTGCGCCAAACGGATCAGGATGGGCAGGCCCCGCATCGTTCCTCCGGGTGTGATGGCGACTTGGCAAGGGCGCCGGCGGCATGTTAGCACGTAGTTGTTTTTCGCAAGACCGAAATGCGGATGAAGCGCTGGATCGGCGGAGTGGTGGCTTCCGGAACAGGCTTGGCCCTGCTGGCGGCGGCGGCAACCTGGCCGGCCCAGCCAGCGGCTTCCCCTGTGTCGATGGTGGCCGGCGGGTGGTCTGGTTCCGCCTTCGCCGTGGCGCCTGGCCTGCTGGTGACCAATGCGCATGTGGCTTTGCGCTGCCAGGCACAGGGCCTGCCGCTGCGGGTGGAAGGCCGTGGGGGGGCATGGCGGGTGGCGGTGCTCGATGCCGATGCCGACCTGGCGCTGCTACAAGGCCCTAGTGCGGGGGAGGCGGTGCTGCCTCTCTCGGCGGCACAGCGCCTGCCACGCGGTACGCCGGTGCTGGCCCTCGGCTATCCGACCAGCGGTACGGAGCGCCATTTCGCCGGCCAGTTGCACAGCACACGCGGCGCAATCCTGCGCGCCACCCTCACGGTGCATGACCCGGAAGGAGGCCGCGCCGTCAGCTTCGTGATGACGGACCGGCAGGGCCAGGAAGTGGAGCCGAGCTGGGAGGACGGGTTGCGGTACTTCGGCCCTGCCCAGGCAGCCCGGCTGCGCTGGCGGCTTGAAATCGATGCGCCGGCCCATGGCGGCAGTTCCGGTGGTCCTGTGCTGGACGCGGCCGGGCAGGTGGTGGGGGTGGTCTATGCCGGCGGCCGTGGCCTGACCGCGGCGATTCCCTTGGAAGACCTACGCAGCCTCCTGTTGCGGGCCGGAGTTGCGCCCGTGATGCGGGTACCCGCGCGGCAGCGCGACCCGGACTGGGAGGCGGTGCGCGATGCTGCCTCCCGGGCTCTCTATCGCCTCGCCTGCTGATCAGGCGGCGACGGCGGGCGCCTGCGGCAGCGCCTCGGCAGGCTCGGGCACCAGAAGGGCCTCCTGCGGCAGGGCCTGGATATCGGCCAGCAGAGTGGCTTCCCCAGCGGCGGCCAGACGCAACATCAGGTCGCGCAGCGCGGCATCAAGCGACAGGCTGTCCAGACTGGCGCCATTGGTGCGGGTTGGCGGCTCGGCAGGCAGAGTCTGGCCATCGGCACAAGGATGATCGGCAGGCAGGATCCAGAGCCGCTCGCCATAACCGCGCATCGCATGCGGGGCATGGGTGGCGCCGGTTGTGGGGCCCCCAGCCAGCAGATAAACCTGTCCATCGGCGGCAAGGCGGCAGTGAACCTGCCCGCCGTCCGGCAACTGGCGCGTCATCTGCCACGGCGCAGCACCGGCCAGTGCCAGGAGTGCGGTCTGCCGCCGCCCATTTTCGTGATCATGAAGAATGGCGCGGACGCTATTGGCCGCCCCGGCAACCTGAAGTTGTGCCGCGATCTGGTTCAATGTTGCACGCAACGCCGCTTCCGCGGCGGTGGGGGAATCTTCAGCAGCTAGTATCAACGATGGGTCCAAATACTCCGGCGTCAGCACACCGGCATCCCGGCTGATACGCGCGAGGCAGAACTGGTCCAGCGTGGTTGCGGCCTTTGTCAGCAGCAGCGTCAGTCCCAGCATCGGTAGATCTTCCGGTTCAGGGGCGAACTGTCCAGGTGTGTCTTGCAACCAGAGTTCGCGTATTGCGTGTGTAAGAATTTTCTTACTCACCCTGCAGGTGAAGTCTACCAAAAAATAAGAACGTTCGTTCTTGGGGAAAGCATTAAAAATCAATGCTTTAATGTGGAATTAACGGATTTTCGGGGAAGAAGAGGCTCAAATTCCTCCGAAAACATCGAGACTAGTGCCGCTATAAGGCATAAATTGAGACAAATCCCGTTAGAAGAGTGCTGTGCTGATGCGCCGTTGTGCTGGCCTTCTGTTGTTCACCAGTTGCCTGGCGTTCTTCTCGGCGCCAGTGCCATCTGCCTTGGCTCAGCCTGACCCTTGGCAGCAAAGGGGCTTCCATGCCGCGCCCCTATCAGCCGCTCAGCCTGGCAGGAATGGCCCCTTGCCGCGCCCTCCCGGCTGGAACGGCTTGCAACTCGATATCACGGCTTTGCTGGAGCCAGCGCTTCCCATGGCGGAGCCGGCACCTCCAACACGCCGACCCATGTTCAGCAATGGATGGACGCGGGACGGCTTTGGCGGCCGGCCAGGAGGGTGGCAATGACAGCGCGGCCCCGCAACCAAGCCGAAGCGATAGCCAGAGGCTTCGTGCTGGTCCATCAGGCGCTTGGCCTCTACGTGGGCCGCCTGCCAACCCAGTCCTGCTGGTCCAAGCTGAATGGCGCGGGCCGCCGCGCCGTGGCCACCTTCGCGACCGAGGCGCAGGCGCGCTGGCATGTCGATCTCTGGGAAGGTGGCTGGCCGGAGGACGAGGCCGCCTTCGGGCTCAGCCTGCATCCGGTGCGGGTGGACCTGCCGGATGGCTGGGCCAGCCTGGAAGCGCTGCGCGCCGCCGGGCTGGAGGAACACCTGGGCGAGCTGGCCCATGCCGGCTGGCGCACCGCCGCCGGCCATTGCTGAACCGGCTCAGATGAACTGCAACTCGGCATGCAGGGCGCCACTGGCCTTCAGGGCGTTCAGCACCGAGATCAGGTCGCGCGGGGCCAGTCCCAAAGCATTCAGGCCATTGACCAACGCCTGCAGGGTATTGGCCCGGGGCAGCACCGCCAGCTTGCGGCCACGCTGATCATCCACCTCCACCTGGGTCCGTGGCAGCACCACCGTCTCGCCGTTCGAGAAGGGCGCGGGCTGGCTGGCCACCGGGCTTTCGGTGACGCGGATCACCAGGTTGCCATGGGTGATGGCCACCGGCTCCACGCGCACCTCGGCACCCACCACGATGGTGGCGGTGCGCTCATCCACCACCACGCGGGCCGGCGTCTCGGGCCGCACCGTCAGGCCTTCCATCTGCGCCACCATCATCGGCAGCCGGTCACGGAGGCCGAAGGGCACCTTCACCTCCACGGTGCCCAGGTCCAGCGCGGTGGCACTGCCGGGACCGAAGCGGGCATTCACCACCTCCTCGATGCGGATGGCGGTGGTGAAGTCGGGCGAGCGCAGCGCCAGGCGAATGCTGTCGACGTTTCGCAGGCTGACCGGCACCTCACGCTCCACCAGGCCGCCGCCCGGGACGCGCCCCTGCGTGGTGACACCGGAAGAGATGCTCTGCGCCTGCCCCGCCGCCTGGAAGCTGCCGACCACCACCGGCCCCTGGGCCACGGCATAGACCTCGCCATCCGCGCCCATCAGCGGCGTGACGATCAGGGTCCCGCCGTTCAGGCTGCGGCTGTCGCCCAGCGAGGAGACCTGCACGTCAATCGGTGTGCCCTGCCGCGCGAAGGGCGGCAGGGTCGCGGTGACGATCACGGCTGCGGTGTTGCGGGTCTGCACCCGCGCATCGGCGACATTGATGCCCATCCGCTCCAGCATCGCGGTCAGGCTCTGCTGCGTGAAGGGCGTGTTGCGCAACTGGTCGCCCGTGCCTTGCAGGCCGATGACCAGCCCATAGCCGACAAGCTGGTTGCCGCGCACGCCTTCAATGGAAACGATATCCTTCAGCCGCACCTGGGCCATGGCTGGCGTCGTGGCCAGGCAGGCACAGGCGGCGGCGGCATAAAGAAGACGGCGCAGCATGTCGGACCTCCCCGTCTTTCAGATGCGGTAGCGCAGGCCGGCCTCGGCCAGTGCATCGATGGGCATCAGCAGAGGGTCGAGGCCCAGCAGCGCCCGCAGCGTGCCCAGCGTATCCCGCAGCCGCTGGATGCGGGCGGCAGTCTGCGGCACTTCCGGTTGCGGCATCGCCGCCACGGCGCCGCGCCACAGCATCACCGCCGCGTCGCGGGCCAGGGGCGTGGCCATCATGAAGCCCTCGCCACATTCCTCAGGCGTGCAGCCTAGGGCCTCGGCGATGGCGCTGAAGGTGGCGATGTCGTCTTCCTCCAGCGCCAGCGGCACATAGGGGTTGCTGAAGCCAGGGCTGATCAGGAGGTTCACGTCGGCTTCTCCGTCGCTCGGATAGGGGTTTAGAGATAGTTCACCAGGCTCAGCTTCGAGAGCTGGGCCGTGATCGAATAGGTCGCCTGCAGCTGGATCTGCATGGTGCTGATCTGGTCGGAGAGCGTGTAGTAATCGGCCTGTTCCAGATCGTTGATCTGCGCCGCCGCGGCATCGACGGCGCGGCTCTGGATCTCGGCCACCCGTTCCAGCCGCGCCTGCTTGGTGCCCAGCGTGCCCGCCAGGGTGGTCAGGCCGCCCTGGGCGCCGCGCATCAGCTCGCCGGCCCGGTCGGCCAGTGCCACCTTGGCATCGTCACCAAGCTTGCCGCCGCCATTGCCCAGCAGCGAGGTCATGGCCAGGGCCTTGAAGGCATCCCGGAAGGCCGCATTGTCGGCACGCGCATCATAGGCCAGCGTCTGGCCCTCGCCGATGCGCACCATGTTCGGCTTGCCATCCCCCGTGGTGGAGGATGAGCCGTAATAGAGGCTGTAGAAGGCGGAGCCCGGCCCAGCGAAGATATCCTCGATATCCTGCATCAGGCCGGCCACGCCGGTGGCATCCAGGGGCGCGTCGCCATTGGCGGCCACCGCGGCATCCAGCATGGACTGGACCTGCGCCGGCAACTTGGCGATGTCCTGCAAGGGGTAGCTGCCGCTGTCGGTGCCGCCAAACACCTTCTGGCCCTGGAAGTCGGTGTTCAGCAGGTCGC
Organism: Pseudoroseomonas ludipueritiae; assembly: GCF_014490445.1. Lineage (GTDB taxonomy): Bacteria > Pseudomonadota > Alphaproteobacteria > Acetobacterales > Acetobacteraceae > Pseudoroseomonas > Pseudoroseomonas ludipueritiae. Next base: position 9,027 of record NZ_JACTUZ010000054.1, read on the forward strand.
TGATCGAGGCCAGCAGATCCGGCGTGTCGGCGGCCAGCGTGCCGTAGCTCTGCTGCTTCAACGCATCGGCCTGCAGGATCTGCGCTGAGACATCCTCGAAGATCTTGCCGACCGAGGTCATGGCGGTCTGCATGGTCTTCATCCGCTCGCCGGCCAGGCTGGTGCTGTTCTTGATCGCGCTGCCCTGCTGAATGTCGTCATGCAGCCGGTAGAGCAGCGAGGCGCCGACGCCCATCTCGCGCGCCGGGTCGCTCTTGCGGCCGGAGGACATCTCGGCCGTCGCGCGTGCCAGCTGCGCCTGCAGGCTTTGCAGATTGGCCTGGCGGCCAATCGCGATGCCGGCGGGGGAAACACGGTCCATCATCACGGAATCTCCTGTCAGCCGCCGAGGCTGGTGAGCTGGTCGAGCATCTTGGTGGCGGCCTGGATGACCTGCACGGAGGCCGAATAGGTCTGCTGCACCATCAGCAGGCGCTGCAGTTCCTCATCCACATTCACCGCCGTCTTGTTGGTCAGGTCCTGCCGTGCCTGCAGCGCGATGGTGCCGCGGGTCGCGGCACGGTCGGTCCAGGTCGCGCGCTCCCCCTGCATCAGCCCGACCGTCTGCGCGGCCGCCTGCGACAGCCCCATCGAAGCCGGCAGGCCAGTGGAGGCAGGGTAGCTGCGGCTGGTTTCCATGGCATCCAGCCAGCCCAGGATGATGCTGTTGCCGGAGGCATTGCCTTCCGTGCCGGCCTGCATGCCATCGCGCATCCGCCACAGCTTGCCGCCCTGGTCGGGGTCCACCTGCGGGTTGATGGCGATGGTCCGTGCCATGCCGGTGACGGGTGCGCCGGCATCGAAGTCGGTCGCCCCCACGCCGTCTCCATCGTCATCACGGGTAAAGAGGCCCGCCTGCATGCCGCTCCGCGATGGGTCCGCCTGCTGGAAGGTTCCGGCCAGATGCCCGGCCACCTGGTCCAGCATATCGGCGAATCCCGGCATCACCTCGTCGCGGATCTTCAGATTGGCGGCGATGCTGCCGCTCTCCGAGAGGCGCAGCTTCATGCCATCGACGGTGATATCGGACAGCCCGTCGGTATAAGGCGCCGTGCCGTTGCGGCGGATGTCGGAAGGAATGCCCGGCGTATGGGTGAAGGATAATCGGTGGACATTGCCGCTGTCATAGAGCGTGCTGCCGCCATCGGTGGTCACCAGCAGCTTGCCAGGCCCGTTGTCGTAGATGCGGATCGGCAGCTTGGTGGCGATGTCGGCGAGGATGGTGTCGCGCTTATCCTCGTATTCGGCGGTGGAGGCACCACGTGCCGAGGCCTGCGCCAGTTGCCGGTCCACCTCCTTCAGGTTCTGCAATGCCGTATTCACCGCATCCACGTCGGTGGCGACACCCAGGTCGGCATCGGTGCGGACCTTGGAGGCGGCCGCGTCCATGTCGTGGAAGCTATCCACCAGATCCTGCGCCGCCGAGAGCGCCTGGCTCTGCGCCACGGCATTCTCCGGCGTGACGGACAGCGCCGTCATCGCCTCCTGAAAGGCGCCAAGGCGGGAGGAGAGCGAGCGTTCATCCGCCGGCTGGCCGATCACGCTGGTATAGGTCTCCAGCAGCGCCCGCATACGCCCGGCAAAGGCCTCGGCGCCATCGGCGGTGCGGGAGGCGGCGGCCAGCACCGTATCGGCGGCACGCTGGGTCACGCCGGTGGCGACACCCTGGCCGCTGGAGCCCACCAGGTTCTCGCTGCGCGGCAGGTCGCGCCGCACATAGCCGGGCGTCTGCGCATTCGCCACGTTGTTGGCGATCACCGCCGAGGCGCGCTGCTCGGCGGCCAGCGAGGTCAGGGCAGTGCTCAGCGCGGCTTGCAGGGACATGGCAGAAGCTCCGGCTAACAATTATTTTTCGCATAACGGCGGGGCCGCACCGGCGGCCCCACCAGGGGCGTCACCGCTTCAGGTTGGTGGCTTCTTCCAGCATCTGGTCGGCCGTGCGGACCACCGAGGCATTGGAGCTGTAAGCCCGCTGCGTCTCGATCAGGTTGGTCAGCTCCGTGCCGATATCGACGTTGGAAGATTCCAGCGCACCGCCCGAGGTGGTGCCGGCCGAGCCTTCACCGGCTGTCAGCAGCCGCACGGCACCCGCCGCGCGCGACATCTCATAGGCATCGCCGCTGACCGGATTCAGGCCGTCGGCGTTCGGGAAGACCGCCAGCTTCAGCTGGTAGATCGCCCGGCTCTGGCCATTGGAGAAGGTGGCGACCACCTTGCCGTCATCCTCGATCGAGACGCGCTCCAGCATGCCGAAGGCGGAGCCGTTCTTCTCGATCTTGGTGGGCACATAACTGCCGCTGAGCTGGGTCAGCCCCGAGGCGCTTTCCGGCACGCCGATCTTGACCGGCAGGGTCATGCTGCCGAGCTGCATGGTCAGCGTGCCGAGGTTGGGGTCGTACTTGCCCATGGTGGCCGTGACGGCGGATGTGTTGCCGCCATAGGTGCCAGCGACCGTGGCCGACGCTGCGGCATCGGCGATGCTCTCGATGGTGCCGGCCTTGTTGGGGCCGGCATCAGCGCCGTGGAACTTGATCTCGACCTGCCCGACCATCCGCGCATCGGCGGTCGCAGGCAGCGCCGGATCACCGCCAGTGGCACTGTCGAAGATCTGCACCAGCCAGGTATTGGTGCTGGCGCTGGTGGGGCTGGCCGCGGTCTGCGGAATGAAGCGATAGGTCAGCGTCTGGGTGGCGCCCAGCGCGTCATAGTAATCGACGCTGCTGATATTGGTGTTGACGTCCTGCGGCGTGTCCTTGAAGGCGGTCTGGCCGGAAGGCAGATTGGCCCAGAAGGTCATGGTGGTGGTCGGCGCCGAGGCGACGCTGATGTCATTGACATTCACCGTGGTCAGGCTGTCCACGTTGTTGTCGCCGACATTGCCGAGCGGCAGCCCATCGGCGCCCAGCTTCACGCCCTGAAGATAGTAGCCGCCCGCATTCACCAGATTGCCATTGGCATCGGAGCGGAAGGAGCCCGCGCGGGTGACGAGATACTTGCCGTCGCTCCCCGCGCCCTCGTTCACCACCAGGAAGCCGTTGCCGTTGACAGCGATGTCGGTGTCGATGCCGGTGCCCTGCACCTGGCCCAGCTTGCTGATCTCCACCCGGTTGGTCGCGGCCGTGCCGGCCAGGGCCGAGGCGCCGTTGGAGGAGCCTTCCAGCACCAGGCTCTCGAACTGGGTATCGACCCGCTTGTAGCCCACGGTGGAGCTATTGGCGATGTTGTTGGAAATACCGGAAAGCTTCGTGGCCTGGGCATTGAGGCCCGAGACGCTGGTGCGGAGTGCGTTGATGGCCGTCATCGGCGGTCCCTGCTGTGGCTATGGGTCTTGGGGTTCAGGCGTTTGCAGTCGGGCCATGGCTGGCCCGGCCCGTTCTGGGCGGGACCGGCGTCGGCTTCTGCCGGACAGCCGGGTGGTGCCGCGGCGTCATCGCCGCGGCTCCGGCGCGCGGCGCGCGGTTTGCGCGACTGCGTCGGCCCGCATCACCGTGATGGCGATGCGGCGGTTGCGCGGATCGGCGGGCGCCTCCGGCAACAAGGGCTCCACCGAGGCCTTGCCTTCCACGCGATACATCCGCGCGGGTTGCACGCCCTGGCGTTCCAGCACCCGGCGGGCACTGTTGGCGCGGTCGGCGGAGAGTTCCCAATTGCCATAGGCGCCGCGCGAAAAGGACTGGCCATCGGTATGGCCCGCCAGCACCACCGCATTGGGCACGGTGGCCAGCACGCCCCCCAGCACTTCCAGGATGCGCGAAAGGCGCGGCGTCGGCTCGGTCGCGCCCGGGGCGAACATGGGGGCGCCGTCGCGGTCGAAGATCTGCAGCCGCAAACCCTCCGAGGTCATCTCGATGCGGAGGTTCTGCACGAAGTCGTGCAGCGCGCCGCCGTCGGGGCCGAGCTGGCGCTCGATCTCGGCCTTCATGGCCTCCAGGCGCTGGCGGTCGATCGGGTCGCGAATTCCGCCGTCCTGGCGGGCGGCGGCGGTCTGCGCCGCTTCACCGTTATTCGCAGACTCGCCGCCATCGCTGTCCGGCCGCAGCCCGCCGTCGCTGGTTGGCGTCAGCGGATCAGTGCGGGACTCGCCTGCCGTCATGACCGAAGGGCCGCCATTCAGCACGCCATTGCCGGCCGGCAGGCTGACAATGGAGGAGGCGTTGAAGAATTGCGCGATGCCATCCCTTTGTGCCTCCGTGGTGGAGGACAGCAGCCACATCACCAGAAAGAAGGCCATCATCGCCGTGACGAAGTCGGCATAGGCGATCTTCCATTGGCCGCCATGTTCATCGTCATGCGGAGCATGGTGCTTCTTGACGATGATCGGGCGCTTGTCGTGATCGGCGCTCATGCGGCGGGGTGATCCGGTTTCTGCTCGGGCATCACCTTAGCTCGGAGATTTTTCGCATTCAAGTGCGGCGATCCTGTTCCGTGTGCCTTACTGTGAGGCTGCCGCAGAGCGCCAGGCGGTGCAGCACCGTGTCGAAAGCCTCCGCCAGATCGGCGGCCATGCCTCGCGCCAGCGGATGCGCGGTTTCCATCACCGCGTCCAGGCGGCGGCCTTCCAGCCGGCCGCGCAACTCAATCCGCCCGGTGACCGGCAGCACCAGACGAATGGCGAAGGCGCCACGTTCCGCATGCCGGCCAGACTGCCGGCTGCCGCCCTGCGGCCGGTCGGGGCGCCAGAACAACTCCACCCAGCCGGCAGCGCCGCCAGTCTGCAAGGGCAGGCGTTGCCCCGCCCAGAGGGAAGCATCGCCCAGCGAGGCAGGCGGCAGCGGTGCGCCGCCCAGCAGGCCCAGCAAGGCCTTCTCGGGCAGGCGCATGGCGCTGGCGGCGCGGGCCAGCCGGGCCTCTCCCAGCCAGAGCCGCAACTCTGGCCGCAAGGCTGCCAGCACCAGCGGCAGCACCAGCCCGGCCTCGCCTCCCGGCATCAGCCCATCCAGTCCCGCCGGCGCCGGCGGTGGGTCCAGCACGGGCGGCACCTCCTCCTCCCGGCTGCCGCGCGGCGGCACGATGCCGACCACGCGTGCCGTGGCGGCATAGCCGGCCTCCGCCTCCCGCCCCGGTGCGCCGGGGCGGGAAAGCGGATCGATGGGATTGGCCCCGGCGCCCATGGTTACTCGGTGCTGCCGACCTCATCCTCGTCGAGGATGAAGATGCGGCCCTCATCGGCCAGGCGCTTGGCGATGGTGATGATGTCGGTCTGCGCTTCCTCGATGGCCTTGCGGCGCTGCGCCGGCATGTTCTCGATCTCGTCGCGCATCATGGTGGCGGCGCGCTCGGACATGCTGGAGAGGAACAGTTCGCGCAGCTCCACGCTGGCGGCGGTGAGCGCCACCTGCAGCTTGTCGGCCGGGCATTCGGCCACCAGGGTCGCGAAGGTGGTGCGGTCGACGCGGATCAGGTCGTCGAAGGTGAACATGATGCGCTTGATGCGGCTGGCCGCATGCGGCTCACGCGCCTCGATATGCTTCATCAGGTGCTCGACGAGGCCCTTGTCGGCGCGGTTCATGATCTCGGCCACGATCTGCGAGCTGTCGCGCTCATAGGAGCGGCTGAGATTGGTGATGAATTCCTTCTGCAGCGTCTGCTCGATATCCTGCAGCACGCCCTTCTGGATGCTGTCCATCCGCACCATGCGCAGCACGATCTCGTCCACCGAGGCCTCGGGCAGCAGCGCCAGCACCCGCGCCGCATGCATCGCCGGCAGCTTTGCCAGTATCACCGCCGCGGTCTGCGCCAGTTCGGTCCGCAGATAGGTGGCGAGAACCTCCGGCGAGATATTCGCCAGCTTCTCCCACATGGTCTTGCCCTCGGGACCACGGATCTCGTCCATGATCTCGCTGACCTTCTCGTTGGGCAGCAGGCGTTTCAGCAGCCGCTCGGTGGTCTCGGCGGTGCCGATCACCGTGCCGGTGCGGCCGACCTCGGCGCGGAAGCGCATGATCACGCGCTCCACCGTGTCGATATCCACCTTGCCCAGATTGGCCATGGCGCGGCTGACGCGGCGAATTTCCTGTTCTTCCAGTCGACCGAACAAGGATTGGATGCGGTCCTCGTCCAGCGTCATGAACAGCACGGCGACATCGGCGAGCGGATCGACCTTGCCGGCACTGGCTTCCATGGGGCGCAGGGCGCGGCGCGCTTCGGGGGCTCTCATGGTTCGGTGCTCCGGACGGGCGGGGTGAGAAGGGGAAGCAGAAGGGCGGCCAGCATGGCCACCACCTCTGGCGGCGCGGCGCCGCCAGGTGCGATGCGCGCCAGGCGCTCCGGCAGGTCTGCGCTGGCTGGAATATCGAGCTGCTGCTGTGCCGCGATGGCCTCCAGCCGCTCCGCCAGCGGTGCCAGCGCCCCGGTGGGAATGGTAGGCTGCTGCGCCACGGCCCAGCGCAGGGCGGCGGCCAGGCGGCGCTTGCGGCGGATGCGCAGCAGGGTGCCGCTCATGTCGAGAAGCCCCGCACCAGCGCGCCGGCCACCAGGGCCCAGCCATCGATCAGCACAAAGAAGATCAGCTTGAAGGGCAGGCTGATCACCGAGGGCGGCAGCATCATCATGCCCATGCCCATCAGCACCGAGCTGACCGCCATGTCGATGGCCAGAAAGGGCAGGAACAACAGGAAGCCGATCTGGAAGGCCTTTGTCAGTTCCGAGACCAGGAAGGCGGCAGCCAGGATATGCAGCGGCACCTCCGTCCGTTTTTCGCGCGGCAGCGGGCCGGCGACGGCACCCGAGGCCGGCTGCCATTTGGCGATGTCGATGAAGAGCGCCAGCTCCCGCTCCCGCACATTCGCTTCCATGAAGTCGCGGAAAGGGCGGATGGCGCGTTCGGCGGCCTGTTCCTCGGTGATGCTGCCTTCGATCAATGGCCGCCCGGCATCGTTCCAGCTCCGCTCCAGCACCGGCGCCATGACAAAGGCGGCCAGGAAGAGCGACAGCGAGACGATGACGGTATTGGGCGGCGACTGCTGCAGCCCCAGCGCGGTGCGCAGCATGGAGAGCACGACCACGATGCGGGTGAAGGCCGTGGCCACCACCAGGATGCCGGGCGCGATGGCCAGCAGCGTGGTGATGACGATCAGGCCCACCACATTCGTGGTCAGGCTCTGCCCGCCGCTGGCCACAGCATTGGCGCCCTGCGGCCCCAGGCTGAGCGAGACGCTTTGCGCCAGCGCCGGGGCAGCCGCCAGCAGCAGCAGGCCCAAGGCAAGGGTCAGGAGGCGGAGATGCGGCATTCTGCCTGCGTGAATCGGAAGGGTTGCGGATCAGGCGGCGGAGGAGACGATCTCGGTGATCGAGATCGACAGCCGGCCATCGTCGGTGATCTGGATCTCGCCACGCGCGATCAGCCGCTCATTGGCCAGCAGGTCCACCGGCTCTCCCACCTTCTTGTCGAATTCGATGACGGAGCCGCGGCTGAGGTTGAACAGCGCCGCCATCGGCAGGCGCTTGTTGCCCAGCACCACCTGCACATTGACGGGAATGTCCATGATGCGCGGCTTGCGGTCGGAAAGGAACGGGTTCTCGGCCCCGGCGGGAAGTTCGCTGTTCATGGCTCAATCTCCTGCGAAGGATCGGATGACGCGCGCGGCGCGTCGAGGATAGCGAGGGCCCGGGCCGCCAGGGCATCCGGGCGATGGATCAGGCCGCCCGAGACCCAGGAGGCCTCGGCGCTCCCGGGCGGCATGCTGGGTTCGGGCAGCAGCCGCAGGCGCGCGGGCGCTTCCTGCAGCGGGGGAAAGCCTTCCGCCTGGATGGCGGCCAGGGTCTCGGGATGCGCGGTCAGCAGGATCACGTCCTCGCCGCGTTCGGCCAGGGTCTCGGCCAGCATGGCGGCCACCTCGGCGCCGGCGGCGCGGGCGAGCAGGCTGGGCAGCACGGCTTCCAGGGCGGCGACCAGCGCGACCCGCGCATCGGTGTCCAGGGCCCGGCGGTCCTCCGCGCGGGCGGCCAGCAAATGCTCCAGCGCCTGGGCGGCGCGATGGGCACCCTGGCTGCCGCGCTGCGCGACCTCGGCCTCCAGCCTCCGCGCCGCTTCTTCCTGGGCCTGCGCGGCCCCTTCGGCACGGCCTTGCGCCAGGCCTTCTTCCAGCCCGCGGCGGTGGCCTGCCTCGAAGGCCGCTGCGCGCATGCGGTCCTCTTCCTGCCGCCGGGCGGCGGCGGAGCCATCCTCTCCGGCCAGCAGCGCGCCCAGCGAGGGCGGCAGATAGGGGCGAGCCTTCACGATCATGCCGGCGTCCCTTCCTCGATCCAGGCCCGCACCACGGCCAGGGCTTCCTCCGGGCGGGTGTCGATCAACTCATTCAGGGCATTCAGCGAGGAGATGCGGATCTGGATGTCCTGGCCCACAGTGGCGATGGCCTCCTCCATCGGGTCCAGCGCCATGGCGGCCTCGGCGGCGGCGGCGGCCTCGGCGGCGGCCAGTTCCTCGGCCAGGCGGCGCAGGCGGGTGCGGCGGCGGCGCAGCAGGAAGAGGACGGTGCCCAGGCTGCCCAGCAGCACCAGGGCGGCGAGCACCATCTGCGTGCCGCTCAGCCGCAGCCCACCCTGATCCTCGCTGGAAGCCAGGCTGCCGGCCCCTTCGTCGGGGACGAAGCGCAGCGTATCGACAGTGACACGGTCACCGCGCTTCTCGTCGAAGCCCACGGCGGAGCGCACCAGGGCGGCGAGGCGGTCCAAATCCTCCTTGAGGCGAGGCTGCGCACTGCCATCCGGCCCTGCCACGCCATCCACCACCACGGCGACGCTGACGCGCTTCACCGCGCCCGGCTCCCGCGTGGTTTCCTCGATCCTGGAGGAGATCTCGTAATTGACGGTCTCGTTGTTGCGCTGGGCATTGGTGGCGCTGCGGTTGGCGCCGCCACCGGTCTGCTGGTTGGGCAGGTTCTGCCCCACCGTCACCGGCTGCTGCCCGCGCCCGTCCTCGCTGCTCTCGGCTTCGGTCTGGGTCTGGCGGCCGCGCTCCACCTGCCCCATCGGGTCGAAGGTCTCCGCCCGCGCCACGGTGCGGGCGCCTTCGATCTCCACCGAGGCCACCGCGCGCACCTTGCCGCGCCCGACCAGCGGTTCCAGCAGGTCCAGCACCGACTTCTGCAGCGCGTGTTCCTGCGCCTGGCGCAGCTCGCCGATCCGCCCGGCCACGGCGCCGGTGCCGCCATCGGCCGCCAGCACGATGCCGGAGGGATCGACCACCGAGACATCCTCCTGCCGCAGCCGCGGCACGGCGCCCGCCACCAGCAGCCGGATGGCGGCGGCCTGGGAGGAGCCCAGCCTTTGCCCGGCGGAGGTGGTCACGGTCACCGAGGCGGTGGGCGGCGGCGCGTCACGCGAAAAACTTTCACGTTCCGGCAGCACGATATGCACGCGCGCGGTGCGCAGGCCCTGCATGGTGATGATGGTGCGCGCCAGTTCCCCTTCCAGCGCCCGCACCCGCTGGATGCGCTGCATGAAGGAGGTCATCTGCATCGGGTTGGCCTGGTCGAGCAGCTCGTAGCCGGCGCCGGTCTGGCGCGGCAGGCCCTCGCTGGCCAGTTGCATCCGCAGCCGCGCCACCTGCTCGGCCGGCACCATCACGGTGCCATCGCCGCGCGCTTCCACCGGCACCTTCATCTCTTCCAGCCGCGCGACGATCCGCCCGGCCTCGGAAGGCTCCAGTCCCGCGTAGAGCAGGCCGTTGGTGGCCTGGGGCGAGCGGGCCACCAGCACCACGGCCAAAATGGCGGCGGCGGCCACCACGCCCATGGCGCCCAGCTTCGCCGGCCCCAGCCTGGCCAGCGCGGGCCCCAGGGCAGCAAGGTCGAAACCGGGTCGGAGCGTGCTGACTTGCTGCATCGAAAACCTGCTTGTCCCGTTCTGGCCATCCATCTTTCGCATTCCACCCGCCGGTCCTGGCAGGCTGCATTGTCTGCGGCGCCACATGCTTTTTGGCGTGGAATGCGAAAGCGCATCGGGTTATATCTGCCGCCGTTGCTCTTGTCGCGCGAAAAATCGCTCTAGCCGGGAGATCCCCGCCATGTCGGCCACGACCACCGATGGTTCTGCAAAAAAATCTGGAAAGAAGGGCCGCCGCATGCTGCTTTTCAGCGCAGCGGCCTTGTTGCTGCTTGGCGGCGGCGCGGGAACGGCTTGGTTCCTTGTTCCTGGCGCGCCGGACATTATGCGAAAAACAATCATGTTGAATGCTGTACCGGCGGAGGAAGGTGGTGCCGCTGCCCCCTCTCCCGCCACCCGCCCGGTTTTCGTTGAGCTGCCGGAGATGACGCTGACGCTGCCCAATGCCGGGCGGCCGCGCCAGCTGCGCTTGAAGCTGGCCATGGAAGTGGCCGCGGACCCTGGCCAGCCGCCGCCGGAACTGATGAGCCCGCGCGTCTATGACAGCCTCCTGCTCTATCTGCGCACATTGCGGGACGGCGAGCTGGAAGGGGCGCTGGCCATGGACCGGCTGCGCGGCGACCTGCACCGCCGGCTCGACCTGCTGCTGGGCGAGGGCCGTGTCCGCGACGTGCTGATCACCGGCCTCGTGGTTGCCTGAAGCCATGAGCAGAACCGAGGATACCCCTTCCCAGGATCCGATGGCCGATGCCATGGCCGATTGGGGCGCCGCTGGCGTCGCCATGGGCCAGGGCGACATCGACGACCTTTTCGGCGGCGATGTGGTGGCCGAGCCGGAGCCGCCGAAAAGCGGCCTGGAAGCGCTTGTCGGTGGCGCGGTGCGCTACGAGAAGCTGCCGATGCTGGACATCGTGGTGGACCGGCTGGCCCGGCTGCTCACCACCAGCATCCGCAAGTTCACCGCCGACAATGCCGATGCGGTGATCGACCGCATGCGCCCGGTGCGCGTCGGCGCCTTCCTAGACACCATCACCCTGCCGGCGATGATCGGCATCATCCGCATCGAGGAATGGGACGGCTATTGCCTCGCCGCCCTCGATTCGCAGCTCATCGGCTCCATCGTCGATATCCTGCTGGGCGGGCGGCGCAACGCGGTGCAGCCGATCGAGGGCCGCCCCTATACGCCCATCGAACGTGCCTTCGTGGAGAAGTTCGTGGGCCTGCTGACGCAGGACATGAGCCGCGCCTTCGAGGCCGTCTCCCCCGCCACCTTCCGGCTGGAGCGCTTCGAGATCACGCCCGGCTATGCGCTGATTACCAAGCCCACCGCCGCCGCCCTGACCTTCCGCGCCGAGATCACCATGGAAGGACGCGGCGGGCATATCGACTTCCTGCTGCCCTATGCCTCCATCGAGCCGGTGCGCGACCTGCTGAGCCAGGAGGTGCTGGGCAAGAAGACCGGCGGCGACACCATCTGGCGCTCCCATCTGGCCGAGGAACTGCCGCGCGCCAGCGCCGACCTGACGGCGGTGATCGAAAGCCGGGTGATGCCCTTCTCCGAGGTGGCGCGCTGGCAGCCGGGCGCGGTGGTGACGCTGGACCGGCGGCCGGAGGACAGCCTCGATGTCTTCTGCCAGGGCCTGCTGGTTTGCCGCGCTCGCATGGCGGCGCGGGACGACCGCGTGGTGCTGCGGGTGGAGGAGTGCGTGATCGAAAAAGCCTGGCCGGGCGACGCGCCCGCGCTGGAGGGTTGAGGAGAATGCCCATGAATTACGCCCAGATCCTCGATGCCGCGGCGCTGACGGTGCTGGCGGCGCAGTCAGGCTGGATCGTCCTGCTCTACCGCCGCATGGGGCGGCTGCGCGTGGCACTGGATTCGGCCGGCGATGTGATCGAGCAATTGGATGCCGCCTCGCGGCGCCTGGACAACTCGGCTGGCGGCATCGTGCAGAAGGTCCGCGACGGCATCGGCGAGGTGGATGGCAAGATCCAGGCCTGCCGCCGCGTGGCGCAGGAACTGACCGCCGCCTCTCGCCAGGCGGAGGAAGTGGCGGCGCGGCTGGACCAGGCGCTGCGGCAGAACCGCAAGCTGCAGGCCGCCCGCGCCGCCGCGCCGCCGCGCGAGCTGGCGGAGCCCCTGGGCCTGGCGGAGCGGCTGGCTGGTCGTGGCGCGCCTGCCTCGGTGCTGGACGCCGAGGTGGACAAACCGCTGCTGGCAGCCCCTGCCCCACTGTCTTCGGTTCTGTTGCCGGAGGTGCCTACCAGCGTGGAAGACATTGCCGAGGCCAGCATTGAGCGCCTGCTGGCCAGCGAGATGGTGCTGGTGCCGCCGGCGCCGGTCCTGGCTGAGCGGCGGATCTTCCGCCTGACGCTCGACTGAGTCCGAGGAGATCGCAAACATGACCAAAGCCGCATCTCCGCCCTCCTGGCGCGGCCGGCTGTTCGGGCCGCGCCTGGGCCTGCCGCTGATGGCGCTGGGCCTGCTGGCGCTGGTGCCCGGGCGGCTGGAGGGGCTGGCCGCGTTCTGGCCCGCCCAGGCCAGCCCTTCGCCGCCGATGCTCTCACCGGCTCCGCCGCGGCAGCCGGTTGCCTTGCGCGAGGGCGTGACGGCGCTCCCCCGCGTGTCGGAGACACTGGCCGGCCCTGCCCGCCCCAGCCCGCTGGGCGAGGACCGTCCTGGCGAAGGCCGCCTGCTGCTCGAAGTGGGCCGCCGGCAGGCCGAGGTGGAGCGGCGTGAGCGGGCGCTGGAACTGCGCGAGGCCCGCCTCCAGGCTGCCGAGGGGCTGGCGCGTAGCCAGATCGCCGAACTGGCCCGGCTGCGGGAGGAGGTGGAGCGGCTGGTGGTGCGGGAGGGCTCGGCCGCGGAGGCCGATATCGACGCGCTGGTGGCGCTTTACGTCAACATGCGGCCGCAGCAGGCGGCAAAGGTGCTGGACAAGCTGGAGCCACCGCGTGCCGCCACCATTCTGCTGAAGATCCCGGAGCGGCAGGCCGGACCGATCCTGGCCAATATGGAACCGCTTTCCGCCCTTGCGGTGACGCAGGAGATCGCCGGCCGGCGCGACCCCTTCCGGACCGCCGAAGCCCGGCGCTGAGCCGTGCCGGCGGCCCTTGTGGCCGCCGGCCTTGGTGCCGAGGTGGCGGATCAATCCTTCCGCCACCTCGGCGGCAATGGCGCGATGGTCCTGCCCCTCCCACAGGACATAGCCACCTTCCGCCAGCATGGTGATCTCGCCTCCGCCGGACAGCGGAAATCGGAAGCTGCGATCCTGCAGTTCCGCTTCCCCCTATGCGCGGCAGCAGCGCGCGCGCCAGCCGCTGCCAGTGGCGTCAGGAGCTTCGCGGTGCCTGGCCGCGCCAGCAGCATCTGCCATGCCCCGCTGCCACTGCCCTGCCGCAACTCCACCCGCCAGCCGCGGCGATGGGCCCGCCAGCATCCCGGGATGGCCGCATGAAAGGCCAAGGTCGCTTCCCGCATCCCAGGGGTTGTTTCCGGCAGCGCCACATGCAGGCGCAACTGACGCAACCGCGCCGCGGCACTCCCGCCGATGGCGCAGCCAAAGGGCGGCAGCAAAAAGCGGCAAGGGTGCCAATGCCAGGGGTGCGGGTAGCAGGGGCAGGTCCGGTAGGGCGCCAAGCATGATACCGGTACTGGCCAGGGCGATCGGGGCGGTTGATGTCGAGGATTGCAGCCATCTTGGCGTTGCTGCGGCATAGCGGCTCCGAAAGTTTTTCGACCGCCAGGTAGGGTGACAGGGCCAACGAAACATCTTGATGTTTTTCGCAGATCAGAAGCTATAATGCGAAAAATAATTGACTTGCCCTGTTCCTGTTGCGAGGAATAGGAACCGTTCCGCAGAAAGGCCCCCGCCATGCGCCCCCAACCCCTTCCCGTTTCCGAAATCGCCACGCCCTGGCCCGCTCAGGGCGAGGCCGCCATGATCAAGGCAGCCGCGCTGGGCCGGCGCGACGGGCTGGCAGGGCTGTCTCGCGACTTTGCGTTGGAGGAGTGGGATGGCGGGCTGGCGGTGGTCGATACCACCCAGCGCGAGGTGATGCCGGGCGCGCCCCTGCCCTGGCAGCATTCGCGCCTGATGCTGGCGGCGGTGCGGCAATGCTATGCCGCCGGCCTGCATCATGGCGGCGATGTGCGGCTGGAGAAGCAGCGGCGCGGCAGCGTCAGCTTGGCTGCCGCCCAGGCCTGAAGGATCAGGCGCTGGCGCCGCCATAAGCGCGGCGCGCCGTCTCTGTGGGGGTGGGCACCGCCTCTCCCCGCAGCGCTTCCAGCAAGGGGCCGGGCAATTGGGCACCCCCGCTGCTGCCGGCCTCCTGCGCCGCCTGCCCCCGCCCCATGCGGTTAAAGACTTCCACCAGCGCCGAGGCCATCATCCGTTCGGGCGCATGCGCCACCCGGGCCGGCGCGCCGCTGCCCCACCAGAAGGGCTCGCTGCTGGCAATGGCCTCGCCTGGCTTGGCCTCGGTGCTGACGGCGGCGAATTCCACAGGCCCCGCCGGCGCCTGCAGGCCGAGCTGGGCATAGACCTGCCCTACCTTGCCACGGATATTCTCCAGGAACTGGCTGGCGGAAAGCGGGGCGCCATCACCGCCGCGGAACAGCGACCGATTGGCGCGAGCGGCTTCCGGCAGCAGGTCCGAGGCGGCTCGGCCGGGCTCGCTGGCCACGGCCCGCAGCAGCTTTGCGGCGCCCCCAGTGCCCAGGAAATGGCCCAGATACAACTCCCCCACATCCGGCTTGCGGCCCAGCACTGGTGCCAGCGCGTCGGATACGTCCTTCAGATGCTCGGCACCGAGGCGCGCCGAGATCTCGGGGTTGTCGCGCAACGCCAGGATGCGGGCGCGCTCGGCGGGCTCGGCCACCGTCAAGCGGCCGGAGGCGCCGCGGGTGATGGCCGCGGCCTCCTGCGCCAGCCCGTGCGCGGCGCCGTGCTGCCGCACCGCATCCAGCCAGGTTTGGTCGATGAACTGGAAAAGCCCTCGCGCCGAGGAGGTCGGCGCCTGGGCCGAAGGCTGGAAGCCGCTTTCGATCGCCGCCTTGGCGGCCAGCACCTCAAAGCCGACACCGGTGCTTTCGGCGGCATTGCGGAGTGCGCGGCCGACCGGGCGCGGCAGGGTGAAGCGGCCAAGTGTTTCCGAAGCGCCATGGCTTTCCACCGCCGAGGCGGCTGCGCGGGTCAGGCGGTCCGGCGGGGCGACCGGGTTGGGCATGCGGGAAGCTCCATGCTTATGCGAAAAATCCTATAGCACGAGCTTGTGCGAAATGATACGAGCAAAGCAGACGACAGCCCGGGCCCCCCGCCCGCCGGCTGCCCGAGCTACCCGCAGCGTCACAGGCAAGGCCACCGCATCGATGATCCAGATCGCCGGAATAATCGGAGTCTTCGTCGCCATCTTCGGCGGCTATCTCATCGCCGGCGGCCATCTCGCCGTGATCCTGGGCGCGCTTGGGCCGGAGCTGCTGATCATCGGCGGCTCGGGCGTGATGACCATGTTCATCGCCAATGACGGTGCCGGCGTCGCCAAGGTGCTGAAGTCGCTCGCGACGGTGTTCAAGGGTTCGCGCTGGAAGCGGGTCGATTACAGCGACCTGCTCAGCCTGCTCTACCTGCTGCTGCGGACGCACCAGAAGGAAGGCGCCGCGAAGCTAGAGAAGCATATCGAGAAGCCGGAGAATTCTCCGATCTTCTCGCGCTACCCGCGCATCGCCCGCGACCCGGCCGTGGCCGGGCTGGTCTGCGACACCATGCGCACCATCACCCTGAACAACAAGGACCCGCATCTGGTGGGCGAGATGATGGAGGCCGCCATCGAGAAGCGGGCGGCGGAGGATATCAAGCCCGCCAAGGTGCTGCAGACGGTGGCGGATGCCTTTCCGGCGCTGGGCATCGTCGCCGCCGTGCTCGGCATCATCAAGGCTCTTGGCGCCATTTCGGAAAGTCCCGAGGTGCTGGGCCATATGATCGGCTCCGCGCTTGTCGGGACCTTTCTGGGTGTCTTTCTCTCCTATGGCCTAGTCGGGCCCATGGCCGCGCGCCTGAAGGGCGTCTTCGAGGAAGAGCGCCGGATGCTGGATGTCGCGCGTGCGGTGATCACCAGCTACCTGCAGAACCTTTCGCCGCAGATCTGCGTCGAGGTCGGGCGGCAGTCGGTGCCGACCAAACTGCAGCCCAGCTTCGACCAGATGGAGGAGCAGCTGCGCGATGCCGGCCGTGTCAGGACGGATGCCGAAGGCGGCGGGGAGTAAGCCCGATGCGCCGCCCCCTCCTGCTGGCCACGACGCTGCTGACCCAGGCGGCCCTGCTGCCTGCCGCCGCTCTCGCCCAGCCGGCCCCGGCTGCCCTGGAGGCCGCCGCGGTGCGCGTGCGCACCGGTCAGCATGCCGGCCATGGCCGCGTGGTGCTGCATCTGGGCCAGGTCCCGCCTCATGCTCTGCGAAAGACAGAGGATGGCTTTGAACTGCGGCTGCGCGGGCAATACCGCTTCGACCTTTCCGGTATCCGCCCCCTGACCGAGCTGGCGGCCATCGAGCCGCGCGCGGATGGCACCGACACGCTGCTCCTGCTGCGCGGACATGCAGCTCAGGCCGAGGCTGGCGCCTTCGGCGGCATGCTCTATGTCGATCTGCGCGCCGCTCCCGTGGGGCTGGAGGCGGCGCAACGCAAGCTGCTGGATGACGCGGTGCGGCTGGGGTTGATGAAGCCGAACCAGGCCCAGGCCATGTTCCGTGCCGCCCGGTCCGGTGGCGTGGAGCAGCCGGCGGCGGCGCCGGCCGCCACGCCGCTGCCGGCGCC
>NZ_JACTUZ010000055.1 GCF_014490445.1 Pseudoroseomonas ludipueritiae
AGCAGCGTGCCGCCGGCCATGGCCGCCTGCGCCGCATGGCCCAGCCGCGCCAGCCCGCGCAGCACGCGGTCGCGCAGCGCCACCTCGCCGCCGAAGAGCGGCTCGACGCCCGTGATGTCCAGCAGCAGCCCATCCGGCGGGTCCAGCGCCACCAGGGGCGTGAAGCGCAACGCCCAAAGGCCCAGCGCCTCCAGCCGTGCCGCCTCGGCCGCGTTGTTCTCAGGCCGGGGCTGCACGGCGGGGGCGATGGCCTGGGCATCGGCCAGGCTTTGCCCGACGGCCACGCCCAGCGCGGCGGCGCGCGGCTCCACCGCCACCACCCGGCGGGCAGGGCCCTCGGCACGCCATACCAGGGTCGGTGTCTCGGCCGGGCCGGTGGCTTCGACCGGCAGCAGCGGCAGGTGCAGCGCCAGGAAACGGCGGCCCGCCTCGTTGCCGGATGGCGGCAGCGTCGGCGGCGGCAAGGCCTCCGGTGCTGGCGCGGTCAGGCGCGGCGGGCGGCAGGCGCGGCGTCTCATCCCGCCCGGCTCCGGCGCATGGGCGCAGGGGTGAGGGCCTCATCCTCCAGCACCGCATCATCCTCGCGCCAGCACAGGCTCCAATGGCCGCCGGCACCGCCACGGCTGCGCAGCAACTCCACCTGCCAGCGCGGGTACTCCGGCTCCAGGGCGGGCAGGGGGGCGATGCGCCAGCGGGTCAGTGCCACCGCCGGGCCGGGGGCGGCGCTATCCGCCCGCAGCAGGATGCCCAGCGTCCCGCCGCTCTCCGCCGCCAGCATCAGCCGCCGCCCGGCCGTCAGGCTGATGCCGGGCGAGAAGAGCAGCGCGGCGGAAATGGCACGGCAGCGCAGCGCCTCCTCCATGGCCCAGAGCGCATCGGCCTGCCGGGTGGCGCGCACCAGCAGCAGCCGGTCCGGTCCCAGCCCGAAGCGCACCAGCCCGGGCGGCCAGGCCTCGGGCTCCGGCGCGATCCAGAGCACGGTGCCGCCGCTGCGCGCCAGGGCCAGGGCGATGAAGCCCAGGGCGGGGCCGCCCAGCTCCCCCACCGCCAGCACCTCATGCAGTGCGGCACGGGCCAGCCCCCCGGCAGGCAGCGCCTGGTCCAGTGAAGGGCAGAGCGGCACCGCGGCCTCTTGCCCGGGGCGGCTGCCGGCATGCTCCAGCCCCGCCACCTGGCTGCGCAGGTCGGCCAGCAGCGCCGATCGGTCGAGAGGTGAGAATCGTGCGGGCATGTTCATTATTTGTTCTCACATTTTCCCGGCCGAGCACAAGCCTGTTCAGCAGGCGGCATAGCGAAGGCATGAAAAAACCCGTGGAGCCCTTCCACCGGAGGGCGCCACGGGCGATTGGCGGAGGCTTCAGCCCCTGCGGGAGACCGCCATCAAGGCGCCACCCAGCGCCGCCACCGCCAGGGACACGAAGGGCCGCTGCCGGATGGCCCCGGCCACCGCGCTGCCGGCGCGGCTGAAGTTGTTCAGCCCTTGATGCACATAGCCACGGGCATCCTCCGCCCCATGATGGGCATGCTCATTCGCCTGTTCCGCCAGCCGGTGGGCGGTTTCGTCGAAGCGGCTGTAGCCATCCTGCAAGCTGCTCTGGGTATCTGCCGGGGCCTGTTCGGCCGGCTCAGGCTTGTCACTCATGACCGCTCTCCCTGGAAGCTTTCGCATCCCCGTAAACCGGCAGAAGGGGATACGGTTGCGGTTGCGGTAGGGCCCTTGCCAGCTACGGCACAGCATTTGTGCCATTCGCGGCATTGTCCACCTCCGCCCGATACGATAGCCGGATTAACCAAGAACGCCGGTCCATGATGCCGGCGCAATGCCGCCGCATGGCGCGCCCGATGGGAGTGAACGTGATGAATCGCCGGCAAGTCCTGACCGGGCTGGGCTCCGCTGCTCTCGGCCTCATAGCATCGGGCGGCAGCGCCCGGGCGCAGAACTGGCCCAGCCGACCGGTGCGGATGATCGTGCCCTTCGCGCCCGGCGGCGGCGCCGATGCCACCGGCCGCATCGTGGCCGAGGCGCTGGGCGCCGTGCTGGGCCAGAATGTGGTGGTCGAGAACCGCGGCGGCGGCGGCGGCACTCCGGGCGCCGCGGCGGTCGCCCAGGCGCCGGCCGATGGCTACACGCTGCTCTACGGCACCCCTGGGCCGCTGATCACCAATCCCATCCTGATGAAGGACATGCCCTACAACGCCGAGCGGGACTTCGCGCCGGTCAGCCTGCTGACGCGCGGCTCCTACCTGCTGGCGGTGAACGCGGACCTGCCCGTGCGCTCGGTGGCCGACCTGATCAGGCTGGGCAAGGAGAAGCCGGGCTCGCTCACCTTCTCCTCCTCCGGCATTGGGGCCGGCAGCCATCTGGCGGGCGAGCTGCTGGCGGTGGAGACCGGCATGCAGATGGTGCACGTGCCCTATCGCGGCAGCGGGCCTTCCATCCAGGACGTGGCGGCGGGGCGCGTCAACTTCACCATCGACACCTACCCGATCATGATCCCGCTGATCGATGCCGGGAAGCTGCGGCCCATCGCCGTCTCCGCCGCGACGCGGATGAAGGAACTGCCAGATGTGCCCACCATCGCTGAGACGGTGCCGGGCTTCGATGTCACCGTCATCAACTACCTCTGCGTCCGTGCCGGCACGCCGCGCCCGGTGATCGACCGGCTGAACGCCGCGCTGAAGACCGTGCTGGCGGACCCCGAGGTGATCCGCCGCGCCGCCCAGGCCGGCGCCGGCGATGCCACCTGGAGCACCCCGGAAGAGCTGGGGGGCATCCTGAAGAGCGAATCCGACAAGTGGCGCAGCGTGATCCAGCGCGCCAAGATCAGCATCGAATAAGGTATTCCCTGGATGGATGACGAGGCCTTCCGCGCGGAACTGCGCGACTTCTGCCTGACGCAGTGCCCGCCGGAGATCCGTGCGCTGGTGGCGCGCAACGGCAAGTTCGGCCGCCGCGAATGGAGCACCTGGCAGCGCATCCTCTTTGAGCGCGGCTGGGGCGCGCCCAACTGGCCGGTGGAATACGGTGGCACCGGCTGGACCCTGCGCCAACGCCACATCTTCGATGAAGTGCTGGCCGAATGCGACTGCCCGCCGCAATACCACCACGGGCTGCGCCACCTCGCCCCCGTGCTGATCGCCTATGGGTCGGAGGAGCAGAAGCGGCAGCACCTGCCGGGCATCCTGGATGGCAGCGTCTGGTGGTGCCAGGGCTATTCGGAACCCGATGCGGGCTCCGACCTCGCCTCCCTCAAGACGCGCGCGGTGCGGGACGGCGACGACTACGTGGTGGATGGGACCAAGATCTGGACCAGCCACGCGCAGGAAGCGGACATGATGTACACGCTGGTCCGCACCTCGCAGGAGCCGAAGCGGCAGCAGGGCATCTCGCTGCTGCTGATTCCGCTGAAGACGCCGGGCATTTCCGTCACGCCCATCCGCACCATGGACAACTGGCACCACGTCAACCAGGTCTTCCTCGATGGCGTGCGCGTGCCCGTCTCCGCCCGCGTGGGCGAGGAAGGGCAGGGCTGGAGCTACGGCAAATACCTGCTGCAGCATGAGCGCCTGGGCGTGGCCAATACCGCGCCGATCATCGGCCTGCTGAACCGCGCCCGCCGGCTGGTGGAGGAGATGCCGGCTGGCAACCCACGCCGCGCCGCCCTGCGGCAGCGCCTGCTGCGGCTGGAGGCCGAGGCGCTGGCGCTGCGCGACATGGGCCGCCGCGCGCTGGACGACATCATGAACGACCGTCCGCTGGGCAATGTCTCCTCCGTCATGAAGTTGGCGGGTTCCAACCTGATGCAGGCGCTGGAGGAACTGGGGCTGGATGCTACCGGCCGCCGTCTGGCCTTCCGCTTCCGCGACATCGACGATGCCAATGGCAAGAGCACCGAGCCCGGCATCGAGTGGCTGCAGAATTTCCTCTACGGCCGCGCCCGCACCATCTATGGCGGCAGCAGCGAGGTTCAGAAGAACCTGCTGGCCCGCACCCTGTTCGGGAGCTGACCGACATGGCCTTCACCGCCACCCCGCTGCTGCCGGGCGACCTTTTCGATTCCGCCGCGAAATTCGCCGCCGCCGCCGATGCCCGCACCGCCGAACTGGCCAAGGTGCGGGAGCGCGACGAGCATGCCGCGAAGCTCTGGGAACAGGCCACCGAACTCGGCTGGCCCGCCATCATGGTGCCGGAGGAACAAGGCGGCATCGGCGGCGGCATCCCGGATATCGCCGCGCTGGTGGAAGGCGGCGCCCGCGCCGCGCTGCCCCTGCCGCTGGTCCCCGCCTGCGCCATCGTGCCCATCCTGCTGCAGGCGGCGGGTGAGGCGGGGCAGGCGGCCCTCGCCAGCCTCGCGGAAGGGGCCGCGCGCATCATTCCCGTGCTGCCGGAGGATGCACCCGGCCTGCACGCCACGCGGCAGGGCGAGGCATGGCAACTGGATGGCGCGGCCGAGGGCATCGCCCGCCTGCCGGGGCTGACGCATCTGCTGGTGGCCTGCGCGGCGGAAGGCGGCCCCGCGCTGCTGCTGGTGGAGGCGTCCGGCCTGTGCCTGCGCCCGCATGAGCGCCTGGACGGCCAACCCAGCCTGGATGCCAGCTTCGATGGAACCGCCGCCAGGCTGCTGGCGCAGGGCGAGGCGGTGGAAGCCGCCCTGGTCCGCGCGCAGGATGCCGGCGCCTTCCTGTGCTGCATGGAGGCCGTGGCCGCCATGGGCGCGGCGCTGGAGCAGACGGTGGCCTACCTGAACACCCGCGTGCAGTTCGGTCAGCCCCTGGCCAGCTTCCAGGCGCTGCGCCACCGCACCGTGGAGCTTTACGTCACCTACGAGACCAGCCGCGCCCTGATGCGCCACCTGCTGGAGCAGGCCGAGGCCGGCACGCCCTGGACAGCCCGCGAATTGTCCCTGGCCAAGCTGCATATCGGCCCCGCCGCCCGCGCCTTCGCCAAGGAGGTAATCCAGCTGCATGGTGGCATGGGGCTGACGGAGGAACTGGCCGCCGTGCGCCTCGCCAAGCGGCTGCTGCTGGTGGAATTCGAATACGGCGACAGCATCACCCGCGCCGAGGCGCTGCTGGCCGCCTGATATCGGCGTTGGACAATACGGCCGTGGGCCCCATGCTGGCAACAACACCAGCAAGGGACCCCGGCCAATGCTCGTCGTCCACCACCTGAGTGATTCCCGCTCCCACCGCATCCTCTGGCTGCTGGAGGAGCTGGGACTGCCCTACGAGATCCGCCGCTACCAGCGCGACCCCAGGACCCGCTTCGCGCCGCCGGAGCTGCAGGCGGCCAGCCCGCTCGGCAAGGCGCCGATGCTGGAGGACAACGGGCGGCGCATCATCGAATCCGGCGCCATCATCGACTACGTCATCCGCCGCCACGGTGGCGGGCGTCTGCAGCCGGACCCGGCCTCCGCCGCTTACGACACCTATGTGCAATGGCTGCACTATGCCGAGGGCTCGGCCATGCTGCCGCTGATGCTGCTGATCTATACCGGCCGGCTGGGCGAGGCGGCGGCGCCGCTGATGCCGCGCATCGAGGGCGAGATCGCCAACCACCTTGGCTATATCGACCGTGCGCTGCACGGCCGCACCTATCTGCTGGGCGAGGAACTCACCGGCGCCGATATCCAGCTCAGCTTCGTGGCGGAAGTGGCAGGCAGCATGGGCAAGCGCGCCGATTACCCCGCATTGGATGCCTGGATTCGCGCGCTGCACCAGCGCCCGGCCTATCGCCACGCAGTGGAGAAGGGCGGGCCCTACGGCCTCGCGCGCTAACCGGATTCTCGGGGGAGGAGAGGCGGGAGCCTCTGGCGGATGGGGTGGGATTCGAACCCACGATACCCTTTTGAGGTATACACAC
This sequence comes from Pseudoroseomonas ludipueritiae, assembly GCF_014490445.1. Lineage (GTDB taxonomy): Bacteria > Pseudomonadota > Alphaproteobacteria > Acetobacterales > Acetobacteraceae > Pseudoroseomonas > Pseudoroseomonas ludipueritiae. Next base: position 5,864 of record NZ_JACTUZ010000055.1, read on the forward strand.
TTTCCAGGCGTGCGCCTTCGACCACTCGGCCACCCATCCAGCGCGGGGCGGGGTATAGCAGCCCAAGCGGCGGCGGCAAGCGGCCCGGCGCCAGAAAATGCGCTTCCCATCCCCTTTGCCACGCTTTTTTTCGGCCCCCTGCCACGCGAGGCCCCTCTCGCGCCCGTTACCAGCCTTCCCGACCGGCATTTTTTACCGATTCGGTATCGCTTGGCGGGAGCCATTGCGGAACCCCCCGGGGGGCGGCGCGGCGAGATGCGCGCAGAACGCAGGGGGGACACGTGATTCTTTCGGCCTCGAGGTCCCGATTTTTCTTGAGAATTGGGGGGTATTGCCCCATATGCCCCCCCCGTTGACCCGATCGATGTCCGATCAACCCGGTCATCTGCTGGTGGAAAGGAGCCCGCAACATGGACTCTCTCGTCTCTCCGCTGGGGATGGTCTCGGAGTTCCCGAGCGAAGCCCAGACTTTCGATGCCGCTGAGGCGAAGGATCACTTCGTCGAACGCGACGGTGTCCGCTTCGCGGGTACGCACCTGATCGTGGACCTGTGGGGCGCCACGAACCTGGACGACCCCGCCCATATCGATTCCGTGCTGCGTGAAGCCGCGATCGAGACTGGCGCGACCATCCTGCATGGCCACTTCCACCACTTCCATCCGGGTGGCGTGAGCGGCGTGCTGGTGCTGGCCGAGAGCCATGTCTCCATCCACACCTGGCCGGAGCGTTCCTATGCCGCGCTGGACATCTTTGTCTGCGGCATCTGCAACCCCTACAAGGCCGTGCCGATCCTGAAGAAGGGCTTCCTGCCCGAGCGCGTGCAGCTTGCCGAGCACAAGCGCGGCCTGATCGGCTGACACCAGACTTTTACGTGACGTGATGGGGGGCGGGGTCCATGACCCCGCCCTTCTTCTTTTTGTGCATCTCCAGAGGATTCACACGATGCCGACCGATTCCTGGGTGAATGAAACCCTCTACCCCGAGTGGGGCCAGCGCTTCATGGTCAAGTGCGAGCTGGCCCGCGTGCAGAGCGACTTCCAGGACATCATGGTCTTCGAGAGCTACACGCATGGCCGCGTGCTGATGCTCGATGGCGTCGTGCAGATCACCGAAGGTGACGAGTTCGTCTACCAGGAGATGCTCGCCCATGTGCCGCTGCTGGCGCATGGCGATGCCAAGCGCGTGCTGATCATCGGCGCGGGCGACGGCGGCGTGCTGAAGCGCGTGCTGCAGCACCGGAATGTCGAGAAGGCCGTGATGGTCGAGATCGACGGCGAGGTGATCCGCCTGGCCAAGGAATTCATGCCCTCCATCGCCGGCGACGCCTGGAACGACCCGCGCGCCGAGGTGCTGGTGGCAGATGGCATCGACTATGTCCGCAAGGCCGCCGATGGCAGCTTCGACGTTGTCATCGTGGACAGCACGGACCCGATTGGCGTGGGCGAGGTGCTCTTCACCGACGAGTTCTATGCCAATGTCGCGCGCCTGCTGTCGGAGAAGGGCGTGATCGTGAACCAGTGCGGCGTGCCGGCCATGCAGGCCGACGAGCTGCACGATACCTCTCTCCGCCGCGCCAAGTCCTTCAGCGACATTTTTGCCTATGTCGCCGCGGTGCCGACCTATGTGGGCGGCTTCATGACGCTGGGCTGGTCCGCCAAGGATGCCTCCCTGCGTCAGGTGGATACCGCCACCATCCGCGCCCGCGCTGAGGCCGCCGGCGTCCTGGGCCAGACCCAGTATTGGACGCCGGAGATCCACACCGGCGCCTTCAACCTGCCGCCCTATATCGCCAAGCACCTGCCGGCGAAGGGCTGAAGCCCGCGAGGGGCGGCGCATGCGCCGCCCCTTCAGCGCAGCAGCGCGGCGGAGAGACCCTCCAGCCGCGCCAGCAGCCCCGCCATGGCGGGGCGCAGCGCCCGACCGTCCCCTGCGGGCAGCATCAGCACGGCGCCGCAGAGGCGCGTCATTTCCTCCTCCAGCCCATGCAGATCGAGGGAACGGCCGGATTCGGCCAGGGCGGTCGCCACGGCGAGCGTCGAATCCATCTGCTCGATGCTGGCCAGGATGGCCTGTTGCGGTGGGGGTGTCATGGCCAGGGCAGCATAGGCGCCGCTCCCTTACCGAATCGCTACCGCGGCGCATCCCGCCAGCCTTGACGCTTCCTTCACCCGAATCGGGGCAAGCTCCGTCTTCCTCGAAGGGCAGGAGGGTGCGCATGAAGATGAACCACGCGCTGCGGGTGGCGGCCAGCCAGGCCGCGCAGCCGGACGACATCCTTTCCGTGGCCGGGCGGCTGGCAGGCCGGGGCCCGCTGACCGCATTATGCGCCGCACCCGCAAGCCTGCCGATGCCTCGCCCCGCCCCCCCTGCCGGCCCAGATAACCTCGGCACTTTGCACGCCTGCCAGGGCCTCCTGGCCCGCACCATCGCGCTGCTGGAATAATCGCTGCGACATCACGCAACCGTGAGCTATGCTGGCGGTATGGCCTGGTGGCAATTCAATCGCTGGTGGTCCCGGCGCGCGGCGGACCCTGCCATCCTGGCGGTGCTGTCGGGCATGCCGGAAGCTGCCGCACTGCTGGACTCCAACGGCACCGTCAGGGCGGCGAACGCGCCGCTGCGGGCCGCGCTGGGCCCCACGCAGCCGGTGCGCCCCGGCTGGCCGGTTGAACGGATCTTTGCCCCCGCCCTGCGTGCCGAGATCAGCGCCTGGCTGGCGCAACCAGACGCCGCGCCACGCGAATGGCGCCTCGCCGCGCCGCAGGGCATGCCGGAACCGCCGGTGGCCGCCCGGCGCATCAGCCTTCCCAGCGGCGATTCACTGCTGCTGCTGCAGGACCTGACGCCCGGCCAAGCCGCCGCTGAGGCGGATCGTCTGCAAACCCTCGGCGCCTTGGCAGGCGGCATCGCGCATGACTTCAACAATCTTCTGACCGTGGTGCTGGGCGCCAGCGAGGACGCCTTGCGGCTGGCCGGTCCCGCCGATCCCGCCCTGGCCGCTGAGCTGACGCAGATCCGCCAGGCTGCCGGGCGTGGCGCGCTGCTGGTGAAGCAATTGCTGGCCTATGCCCGGCAGCAGGTGCTGGCCCCACGACGGGTGCCGTTGAACGAGGCGGTGGAGGGCATTGCCTCGCTGCTGCGTGGCAGCGGCCAGCGCCAGGGCGTGGCGCTGGAGGTCGTGCTGGACGAGCCCGGGCGGATGGTGCTCATCGACCCGTCCCAGCTCGACCGGGTGGTGATGAACCTGGCCATGAATGCCCGCCAGGCCATGCCGCAGGGCGGGCGGCTGCGGCTTTCCACCGGGCGGCTGGTGCTGCTTTCGGCGCTGCCGGGCGTGCCGGATACGGTGCCGCCGGGCCGCTGGACGGTGCTGGAGGTGACGGATACCGGCGGCGGCATTCCGCCCGAGTTGCTGCCGCGTATCTTCGAGCCCTTCTTCACCACCCGGCCGGACCGGGGCGGCACCGGGCTGGGATTGGCGACGGTGCATGGCATTGTGCGGCAATCCGGCGGCTTCATGGTGGTGGAAAGCCAGCCGGGGCAGGGCACCTGCTTCCGCATCCTGCTGCCGCGGGTAGAGGAGGCCGCCGCCGAATCCCTTCCTGTCGCGCCCGTGGCGCCGCAGCCCCTGCGCCACCCGCCCGGCCCGATTCTGCTGGTGGACGACGAGGCGCCCCTGCGCCGGCTGGCCGAACGCGCCCTACGCCGCGCCGGGCATGAGGTGGTGGTGGCGGAGGATGCCGAAACCGCCCTGGCCCTGCTGGAAGAAGGGCTGGTGCCGGGCCATCTGGTGTCCGATGTCGCGATGCCGGGCATGGATGGCGTGGCCCTGGCGCGGGCGATGCGGGCGCGCCTGCCGGGACTGCCGGTGCTTCTGGTCAGCGGTTATGCCCATGCAGCGGTGGATGGCGGGCTGGAGGAGAACGGCATCCGCTTCCTGGCCAAACCCTATGGTCCGGCCGAGTTGGTGGCTGCCTTGGGGGAGCCGGTTCCTGCTGAATGAAGGCTGAAAACCCTTGCGAAAACGGCTAAAAGTGAACATATAGGGAACACGCGCGGGGGCGCGGTCAGCGCTTGGGAATCAACGCGAACCACGCCAAACTTGCTCGCAAATCCGTGAACCCAGGGGCGGCGCTTGTGGCGCATGGCCAGCTCGGTTCATACCACGCATCACCACCTACGGCCTCTGCCAGAAGGGCTTTTCACACCATGGATAAGAACAAGGCGCTCGACGCCGCGCTCAGCCAGATCGAACGGGCCTTCGGCAAGGGCTCCATCATGCGCATGGGCGCGAAGCAGGGCACGGAGGAGGTGGAGGTCATCTCGACCGGTTCGCTCGGCCTCGACCTGGCGCTGGGTATCGGCGGCCTGCCGAAGGGCCGCATCGTCGAGATCTACGGCCCGGAATCCTCGGGCAAGACCACGCTGGCGCTGCATGCCATCGCCGAGGCGCAGAAGCGCGGCGGCACCTGCGCCTTCATCGACGCCGAGCATGCGCTGGACCCCGGCTATGCCCGCAAGCTGGGCGTGGACGTGGACAACCTGCTGATCTCGCAGCCCGATGCCGGTGAGCAGGCGCTGGAAATCGCCGACACGCTGGTGCGCTCCGGCGCCGTGGACGTGCTGGTGGTCGATTCCGTGGCCGCCCTGGTGCCGCGCGCCGAGCTGGAAGGCGAGATGGGCGACAGCCATGTCGGCCTGCATGCCCGCCTGATGTCCCAGGCGCTGCGCAAGCTGACCGGCACCGTCTCCCGCTCCAACTGCCTGCTGATCTTCCTGAACCAGATCCGCCTGAAGATCGGCGTGATGTTCGGCAACCCGGAGACCACGACGGGCGGCAACGCGCTGAAGTTCTACGCCTCCGTGCGCATGGAGATCCGCCGCATCGGTCAGATCAAGGACCGCGAGAACGTGGTGGGCAACCAGACCCGCGTGAAGGTGGTGAAGAACAAGATGGCGCCGCCGTTCCGCCAGCTTGAGTTCGACATCATGTACGGCGAGGGCATCTCCAAGGTCGGCGAGCTGGTGGACCTTGGCGTGAAGGCCGGCGTCGTTGAGAAGTCGGGCGCCTGGTTCTCCTGCGACAACCAGCGCATCGGCCAGGGTCGTGAGAACGCCAAGCAGTTCCTGCGCGACAACCCGGCCATGGCCGAGAGCATCGAGCAGCGGGTGCGCGCCCAGGCCGGCCTGGTGGCCGAGGCGATGATGACCGGCGAGCCGGAAAGCGAGGATGCCGCGGCGGAGTAACCGCCCGGCCGGAACAGAAAAGGGGGGCAGCGATGCCCCCCTTTTTTCATGCCCGCCTTACCGGCCCAGCAGCCCCCGCAGCACATCCACCGCATTGGGGCGGCGCTGCTCGCTGCGGGTTTCGGGCGGCGGCACCGGGCCAGGGCGGCCGCCGCGCGCCACGGCCAGTTGCTGGGCGCAATCCGGCAGGCCCGGCCGCCCGGCCAGGACTTCCGCCAATTGCCCTAGCGCTGCGACGCCGGAATTCTTTTGCCGCGCCGCCAGTTCCCCGGCGATGCCGGCCGCCGCCTGCGCGGCCCCGCCCTGTTCCAGGCGGGAAACGGGGCGCAGGAAGCTGCCGCTGATCTTGACCGGGGCGCTGAGCCCCAGGCTGCCGAGGCGCACCTGCGGCAGCAGCCGCAGGTTTAGCCGCTCCTGCCCCAGGTCGATCTCGCCGCTGCCGGCCACATCGGCCAGCCCGCTTTCCAGCAGCATGGCTTCCGGCCGCGCCACGCCTTCCCGCAGGCCCAGCCGCAGCGCGAAGCAGCGCAGCGGCGTGCTGGCGCCCTCGCTGCCGCCGTTGGAACCCAGCATGCGGCGCAGATCGCCCAGGAAACGGTCCAGCAGGGCATTGCCGACCTGCCCATTGGCCATGGCCAGCGCGAATTGCCCGTTCAGTGAGCCCGTCAGCGCCCGCGTATCGGCGCCCTGGCCGGCAAGGTCGGCCTCCAGTTCCACCTGTCCGCTGCTCTGGTCGGGCAGGCGATAAGCCTGCAACAGCGGCTGCAACTCGATGCCCTGGCCCTCATGCCGGGCCGAAAGCGCGAAGCGCGGCGGCGTGGCGGTGGCATCGGCATGCAGGCTCAGCGCCACCCGCCCACCGGGAATGCCCAGCGAAACCGGCGCCATCGCCATCTGCCCATCCGCCAGCGTCATGGTGGCGCGCTGGTCGCGGTAGAGCACGCGCCCGGCCTTCAGGTCGCCGACCGCCAGCCGCAATTCGGCATCCAGGGTGCGCATCCAATCCACCGGCAAAGGCAGGGCGGGGATCAGCCGATCCGTTGCCGCAGTCGGGGGCGAGGGCAGTGGCGGCGCGGCCGGGGGCGCGGGCACCGGCGGCACGGCGGGCACGGTGGCGGAAGGCTGCGCCGGCTGGGGCTGCACCTGCACCTGCGCCCGGGACAGCGCATCCAGGTTCAGGCGCGGCACGGTGAGCCCGGCCACCAGCTTCGGGCGCAGGCCGCTGGCATCCAGGCTGCCATCGCCCTGCAGCACCAGGTCGCGGGACTGTAGCTGCAGCCCCTGCACCTCCAGCCGCTTTCCGTCGCGGCTGATGCGCCCATCCAAACGCAGGTCGTGCAGCAACGGCGTGGCGAGGCCAAAGGAGCGCAGCAGCGGCGCCGTATCGGCCGCCTGCACCGAAACCGTGGCCGTCAGTTGCCGCCCTTCCGCGCCGGAAAGGGTGCCGACGGCGCTGGCGGAGACGCCTTCGCCCCGCAGCGCCAGGCTGGCCGGCCAGGGCGCGCTGCCGCGCAGCACTGCCACAGGCGGCAGCGTCGCCGCCGCTTGCCAGGACACGCCGCGCATCTCAACCTGGCCCTCCAGCTCGGTTGGTCCTTCGTCCGAGGCCGCCAGCGTGGTGCTGCCCAGATGCAGTTCCGGCACCTGCGCCGAAAGGTCCGCCGAAGCCAGCTTGGCCTGCAGGCGCAGCAGCCGTGGTGCCCCGCCGGGGCCGCCATCGGCCAGTTCGGCGTGGATATCCAGGCCGCTCATCGGCGGCAGCGGCTGGCGCAGGAAGGGTGCCAGCCGGTCGGCACGATCGGCGGTGGCGTTCAGCGAGGCCTGCCAGCCGGCAGCGGCCTCCGGCCGGCTGGCGCTGCCATCCAGCACCACCTGCACGCCCGGCGCGGCCAGGGTCAGGCGCAGCGGCCAGTTCTCGGGGCTGGCCGTCGTGCCCAGCAGGCGTGGCAGCGGCCCGGCCTGCCCCTGCACCGCCAGCGGCACCTCGCGCAGCGCAAGCTGGCCCTCGAAGGTGATCGGCGCCTCCGGGCTTTCGGCGCGCAGCAGCAGGTCGCGGATGTCCAGGACCTCGGCCCGCGCCGCCCCCGCATCCCGCCAGGACAGCCGGCCGCCCTGGATGCCGATGGCCGCCACCGAAAGCTGCAAGGGCGCCGCGGGCGCCGCGGGCGTGCCGGTGCTGGGGGCGGGCGTCGGCGCCTCGGCCGGCGGTGGCGGGGCGAAGACCCAGTTGCCCCGGCCCTGCGCGTCCCGTTCCAGCAGCAGGTCGGGTTCGATCAGCGTCACCTGCTCAAAGGCGAGGCGGCGGGACAGGAGCGGGATCAGCGCCAGCCGCGCCTCCACGCGGCGCGCCGTCAGCATCTCCGGCCGGCTGCCGCCGGGGGCATTGGAGAGCGTCACGCCCTCCAGCGTCACCGTCGGCACCAGGGAGAGCTTCAGCCCGATGGGGCCGGAGAGCGTCAGGTCCCGCCCGGTGGCCTGATGCACGGCGGCGATCAGCCGGGGGCGCAGCACATCGCCCCGCAGCAGCACCCGCAGCGTGGCGTAGCCGGCCAGCGGCACCGCCACCACCACGGCCAGGGCGATCAGGGCGCGGCGGCCTCGCCGGCGCCGGGGGGGAAGCGGCACCGCCATGGCGTCAGGCCGTGCGCTTTGGCGCGGCGTTGCGCGGGCGGGAGAAGCCCAGGGTCTCGAAACTCTCCAGCATATGCGGGGGCAGGGGCGCCGTGACCTCCAGCCGCCCGCCATCGGGATGCGGGATGGAGAGGCGGCGGGCATGCAGGTGCAGGCTGTGGGACATGCCCTCCAGATGCGCCGCCTGGCCGCCATACTTGCCATCGCCCAGGATGGGGCAGCCGAGCGCGCTGGCGCAGTGGACGCGCAACTGATGGGTGCGCCCGGTCAGCGGCTTCAGCTCCAGCCAGGTGGCGTGGCGGCGGGCCACGTCCATGGTGGAGAATTCCGTGACGGCGAAGGCGCCGTCCTTGCCCTCGGCCGGCACCACGCGCTCGCCCTGCGGGCCGCCGCCCTGCTTGGCCAGCGGCATGTCGATGCGCCCGCCCTCATACTGCGGCTGGCCGACCACGATGGCCCAGTAGGTCTTCTCGGCATCCCGCCCACGGAAGGCCTTGGCCAGGAAGGAGGCCACGCGCTGGTCCCGCGCGATCAGGATGACGCCGGAGGTATCGCGGTCCAGCCGGTGCACCAGGCGCGGCCTTTCCTCATGCCCGAAGCGCAGGGCATCCAGCATGCCGTCCAGGTGCTTCTTGATGTTGGGGCCGCCCTGCACCGGCAGGCCGTGCGGCTTGTCCAGCGCGATGATGGAATCATCGCTGTAGAGGATCATCCGTTCCAGCGCCTTGGCGTCTTCCGGCGTCACTTCGCGGATGCGGGGGCCGGTATCGGGCGCGGGGCCTTCCGGGATCGGCGGAATGCGGATTTCCTGGCCGCGCTCCAGGCGCGTATTGGCTTCGGCACGCTTGCCGTCCACGCGGATCTGCCCGGTGCGCAGCAGCTTCTGCAAGGCGCCCTGGGTGAGCTGCGGGAAATAGCGGCGGAACCAGCGGTCCAGCCGGGAATCGGCGTCCGCCGCATGAACGGTGCGGTGCTGGATGGTCATGGGCGCGGCATTAGCCCCAGCCGCGCGGCGCGTCGAGCCAAATCTCCTTGACGCAAGGAATAAATTCCTTACTATCTTACTTCCTTACCGGAGGCGGCGGCGATGCGCATGGCCAAGCTCACCAGCAAGAACCAGCTCACCCTACCGAAGGCGGTGGTGGAGGCGCTGGGATCGCCGCGGCACTTCCGGATTCAGGTGCATGATGGAGTTCTGCTGCTTTGGCCGGGCCGGCTGGTCTGCGCGGCGGACGCACCGGGCCCGGTTGATGAGGAGCAGGGTAGCCAGGCGGGGCAGGGTAGTAAAGGATAATTTTCCTTCACCTGGAGCCTCGCCGTCAGCTCCGCTCCACCGCCAGCGCGGCGGCATCCAGGGCGGCCGCGATGCTCTCGGCCGCTGCCGCGTCGATCCCGCCGCCACGCAGCCGCAGGCGCAACGCCAGCTTGAGGTTCTCCATGGCCCGCGTCACCGGCGCCGGCACGGCCTCGCGCCCAGCGGGGCCGCCCTGGCCGATGCGGGCGAAGAGACTGTCGATGGCCGGGCGGTTGGCAGCGACGAAGCCCTCGCCCTCGGGTGTCAGGCGGTAGCGCTTGCGGCCGGTCTGCTCGGCCTCGATCACCGCGTAGCCCATGTCCTCCAGCCAGGAGAGCATCGGATAGATGACGCCGGGGCTGGGGCTGTAGCTGCCGCCCATGCGCTCCTCGATCGCCTTGATCAACTCGTAACCATGGCGCGGCTGGTCAGCGATCATGGCCAGCACCAGCAGGCGCAGCTCCCCATGGTCGAAGAGCCGCCCGCCTCGGCCACCGTGGTGCCGGCCGCGCCGGCCTTCCTCAGGGTGATGGTGGCGGCGGCCTTCCCATCCGCCATGGCAGCTGTCCTCATGATGATGGCGGCGGTGGACCTCCAGGCCGGCGTGATGGGGAGCATGGCGGCCCATGCCGCCTCGATGATGATGTTTCATGCCTCCGACATAGATCGCGATATATCTTAATTCAAGATATATCGCGATCTGTCTGGTTTTCTGCTCGTCATGCCGGAGGTGGCCTAGGCGATGGCGCGCCCCAGGGCGAAGCAGAGCGCGAAGGCGCCCAGCCCGCCCAGCAGCGTCAAGGCGAGGTAGAGCCCAGCTTGGCCGGGGGAGCGCAGGGCCAGTGTACCAAGGTCCAGTGAGAAGGCCGAGAAGGTGGTGAAGCCGCCCAGGAAGCCGGTGATGGCCAGCAGCTTCGCCTCGTTGCTCAGCGGCAGGCCGCCCAGCATCAGCCCGCCCAGCAGGCCGATGACGCCGCTGCCCAGCACATTCACCGCCAGGGTGCCCCAGGGCAGCGCGGCGCCGAACCAGCGGGCGCACCAGATGCCGGTGGCGTAGCGCAACACGGAGCCGGCGGCGCCGCCCGCCGCCACCAGGGCCAGGAGTTGGGGAGCAAAGGGGTTCATGCCCCACAGTCTGGCGGCGGCGGCGGAGCGGTGGAAGAGACAGCCGGGCCTCTGGCCGTATGCGGCCCCGCCGCCTTAGTGGCTCGGCGCCTGCAGCTGCGCAGTCTGTTGCTGCTGCTGGTCCCGCTTCTCGGCCTCATGGCGGCGATGCACGCCAATGGCGCAGCCGGCCGCGGCACCTGCGGCGGCATGGCCGCGGCCGACGAAATGCCCGGCCACGGCGCCCACCGCGCCGCCTTTCACGCAGCCGCCTTCCTTGGCGCTGGCGGGCAGGATGGCCGAGCGCATGAGGGGACTTCCCAAGATGTTTTCTCTGTTCTTTTCAACGCGCCGCCTGCCCGGCGGGTGCGTGAAAGCTGCGTCATGCGGCGTTCAGGTGCCGCCGTTGCGCTTCGCCTTCAGGCCGGACCAGTAGTCCAGCCGCCGCCGCACGTCGCGCTCGAAGCCGCGCTCGTTGGGCTCGTAGAATTCGGCGCCGGCGAGGTCGTCGGGCAGGAACTGCTGGCCGGCATAGGCGTCCGGGTAGTCGTGGTCGTATTGGTAGCCGGCCTTGCGGCCCATCTCCTTCATCAGCTTGGTCGGCGCGTTCAGGATGCGCATGGGCGGCGCCACATGGGCGCTGCGCTGGGCGGCGGCCATGGCGGCGTTCCAGCCCATGTAGCTGGCATTGGATTTCGGCGCGGTGGCGACATAGTTGATGGCCTGGGCCAGAAACAGCCGCCCTTCTGGCCAGCCGATGCGGTCGAAGGCGCCCCAGGCCGTCATCACCTGCACCATGGCCTGGGGGTCCGCCATGCCGACATCCTCCGAGGCGGCGCAGGCGAGGCGGCGGAAGACCGCTTCCGGCGATTCCCCGGCGTTGATCATGCGTGCGGCGTAGTAGAGCGCGGCATGGGGGTCGGAGCCCCGCAGCGACTTGTGGAAGGCGCTGAGCAGGTCGTAATGCCCGTCGCCGGCCTTGTCGTGTGAGGGCATGCGGCGCTGGAGAAGCTGGCCCATGTCCTCGATGCCGAGGCCCTCGCCCTGGGCGAGCGCAAAAATCTGCTCGGCCATGTTGAGCATGTAGCGGCCGTCGCCGCCGGCCATTTCTACGAGTGCCTCCCGCGCTTCGGGTGCCAAAGGCAGGGGGCGGCCCATCAGGGTTTCGGCGCGGGTCAGCAACACGCGCAGGGCCTCGGCATCCAGGGCATTCAGGATGAAGACGCGGACGCGGGATAGGATGGCGCCGTTGAGCTCGAAGGAGGGGTTCTCCGTCGTGGCGCCGACCAGGACGATGGTGCCGTCTTCGATATAGGGCAGGAAGGCATCCTGCTGGGCGCGGTTGAAGCGGTGGATCTCGTCCACGAACAACAGGGTGCCGCGGCCGGTGATGCGGCGGCCCTTCGCGGCCTCGAAGACCTTGCGGAGGTCCGCCACGCCGCCCTGGATGGCGGAGACGGCCTCGAAATGCAGGTCGCTGGCGCCGGCCAGCAGGCGGGCGATGGTGGTCTTGCCGGTGCCCGGCGGGCCCCAGAGCACCATGGAGGAAATGGCTCGCGCCGCCACCATCCGAGCCAGCGGGCCGGAGGGGCCCAGCAGGTGGTCCTGGCCCGTGACCTCGGCGAGGGAGGTGGGGCGCAGGCGGTCTGCGAGGGGGCGGGGGGCCTGGTCGTCGAAAAGGCCGGGGGAGGGCTGCGGCATGGTGCTTCCTATATAGGCGCATAGGGCCGGGCCTTCCCACCACCGGCCCGGCGCGCTAGGTGAAGCGGCAAATTTCCTTAATGCGGGCGAAGCAGCGGACGATGACCAGCAGCAACGATATCCGGGCTACCTTCCTCGATTATTTCGCCCGCAATGGCCACACGGTGGTGGAATCCTCGCCGCTGGTGCCGCGCAACGACCCGACGCTGATGTTCACCAACAGCGGCATGGTGCAGTTCAAGAACGTCTTCACGGGCCAGGAGAAGCGGCCCTACAGCCGCGCGACCACGGCCCAGAAGAGCGTGCGCGCCGGCGGCAAGCACAATGACCTGGACAATGTCGGCTATACCGCCCGGCACCATACCTTCTTCGAGATGCTGGGGAATTTCTCCTTCGGCGATTACTTCAAGGAACAGGCGATCGAGCACGCCTGGACCTTGCTGACCAAGGATTTCTCCCTGCCGAAGGAGAAGCTGCTGGTCACGGTCTATTCCGAGGACGAGGACGCCGCCGCGCTGTGGCGCAAGATCGCCGGCCTGCCGGACGAGAAGATCATCCGCATCGCGACCTCCGACAATTTCTGGCGGATGGGCGATACCGGCCCCTGCGGCCCCTGCTCTGAAATCTTCTACGACCACGGCGACAAGATCCCCGGTGGCCCCCCGGGCAGCCCGGACGAGGATGGCGACCGGTTCATCGAGATCTGGAACCTGGTGTTCATGCAGTATCTGGAGGAGCCGGCGGGGACCCGTAACCCGCTGCCGCGCCCCTCGATCGATACCGGCATGGGGCTGGAGCGCTTTGCCGCCATCCTGCAGGGCAAGCACGACAACTACGACATCGACACCTTCCGCGCGCTGATCCTGGCCAGCGCGGAAGCCACCGGGCAAGACCCGGACGGGCCGTTCAAGGTGAGCCACCGCGTGGTGGCGGACCACCTGCGGAGCGGCGCCTTCCTGATCGCCGATGGCGTGATGCCCTCCAACGAAGGCCGTGGCTATGTGCTGCGCCGCATCCTGCGCCGCGCCATGCGCCACGCGCACATGATGGGCGCGAAGGAGCCGTTGCTGTACCGCCTGCTGCCGGCGCTGATCCGCCAGATGGGCGCGGCTTACCCTGAGCTGGTGCGCGCCGAGGGGCTGATCTCCGAGACGCTGAAGCTAGAGGAGAACCGCTTCCGCTCTCTGCTGGAGCGCGGCCTCGGCATGCTGGCGGAGGAGACGGCGAAGCTGGGCGAGAAGGGCACGCTGCCGGGCGATGTGGCCTTCAAGCTCTATGACACCTACGGCTTCCCGCTGGACCTGACGCAGGACGCGCTGCGCGCCGAGGGCCGCGCCGTGGATGTGGAAGGCTTCGAGGCCGCCATGGCCGAGCAGCGCAAGCGCGCCCGCGCCGCCTGGGCCGGTTCCGGCGAGGCTGCCACCGAGACGGTGTGGTTCGACCTCAAGGAGAAGCTCGGCCAAGCCAGCGAGTTCCTGGGCTACACGACCGAGAGCGCCGAGGGCGAGATTGTCGCCATCGTCGCCGGCGGGCAGCCGGTGGAGAAGGCGCAGGCCGGCACGGAAGTCGGCGTGGTGCTGAACCAGACGCCCTTCTATGCCGAGAGCGGCGGCCAGGTGGGCGATACCGGCACCATCACCGGCCCCAACGGGCTGCGGATCGCCATCAAGGATACGCAGAAGAAGCTGGGCCTGTTTGTGCACCTCGGCACGGTGGAAGCAGGCGAGGCGGCTGTGGGCCAGGCGGTGCAGGCGGAAGTGGCGCATGAGCGCCGTGGCGCCATCCGCGCCCACCATTCCGCCACCCACCTGCTGCATGAGGCGCTGCGCCGCCGCCTGGGCAACCATGTGGCGCAGAAGGGTTCGCTGAACGCGCCGGACCGCCTGCGCTTCGACGTGTCCCAGCCGACGCCGATGACGGGCGAGGACCTCGCCTGGGTCGAGGCCGAGGTGAACAACCGCATCCGCGAGAATGCCGAGGTCACCACCCGGCTGATGACGCCGGAAGCGGCGGTCGAGGCCGGCGCCACGGCGCTGTTCGGCGAGAAGTATGGCGATGAGGTGCGCGTGGTGGGCATGGGCTTCGATGCCGATGCCACGGCCAAGCACGGCGTTTATTCGCTGGAGCTGTGCGGCGGCACGCATGTACAGCGCACGGGCGATATCGGGTTGTTCAAGATCGTCTCCGAGGGCGCGGTCTCGGCCGGCGTGCGGCGCGTGGAGGCCGTGACCGGCGCCGCCGCCCTGGCGCTGATCGAGGATGAGCAGAAGGTGCTGCGCGAGGCCGCCGGGCTGCTGAAGGCCCGCCCGGCCGAGCTGCCGGGCCGCATCGCCACCCTGCTGGAAGAGCGCCGCAAGCTGGAGCGCGAGATGTCCGAGCTGCGCCGCCAGATGGCGACGGGCGGCAGCGCGGCGGCGGCGGAAGAGGTGGGCGGCGTTCGCCTGGCGGCGCGCAACCTGGGCGAGATTCCGCCCAAGGACCTGCGCGGCGTGGCGGAGGCGCTGCTGAAGCAGGATGCCGCCGATGTGGTGGCGCTGGTCTCCACCGCCGATGGCAAGGCCTCCATCGTGGTGGGCGTCGGTGCCGGCGCGGCGGGCAAGGCGGATGCCGTGACGCTGGTGCGCGCGGCTGCGGCGGCGGTGGGCGGCCAGGGCGGCGGCGGCAAGCCGCATATGGCCCAGGCCGGCGGCCCCGACGCGACCAAGGCTGAAGACGCGCTGGCGGCCATTCGCACCGCCTTGGCGGCGTGAGGCCGCGCGCGCGGGAACTCGGCTTGCGTCCGGGGCAATTCGCCCCGGGCAAGCTGAACGCCATCACCGACGTGGCGGGCGTGCTGGTCGGGCAGGTGACGAAGCTGGAGGGTGAGGGCACCCGCAGCGGCGTCACCGCCATCCTGCCGCATGGCGGCAACCTTTATGCCGAGCGCGTGCCGGCGGGGCTGGCCGTCATCAACGGCTACGGCAAACTGGCCGGCGCCACCCAGTTGCAGGAACTGGGGGAGCTGGAGACGCCCATCGTGCTCACCAATACCCTCGCCGTCGGGCGGGTGGTGGAGGCGCTGGTGGACTGGACGCTGGAGCGCAACCCGCAGGCGCTTTCCGTCAATGCCGTAGTGGGCGAGACCAACGATGGCCGGCTGAACGACATCCGCGCCCGTGGCATCGTGGCCGAGGATGTGCTGGCGGCGCTGAATTCCGCCCGCGACGGCGTGGTGGAGGAAGGCAGCGTGGGCGCCGGCACCGGCACGGTGGCCTTCGGCTGGAAGGGCGGCATCGGCACATCCTCCCGCAAGTTGCCGGCGGCGCTGGGCGGCTTCACGGTGGGCGCGCTGGTGCAGAGCAACTACGGCGGCGCGCTAGTGATGGATGGCGTGCCGATGGGCCGCGCGCTGGGCAAGTTCTACCTGAAGGAACATGCCGACAAGGGCGATGCCGATGGCTCGGTGATGGTGGTGATCGCCACCGATGCGCCGCTGTCGGACCGCAACCTGGGCCGCCTCGCGCTGCGCTCCATGGCGGGGCTGGCCCGCACGGGCGCGGCCTTCTCGGACGGCTCCGGCGATTACGCCATCGCCTTCTCCACCCACCCGCAGGTGCGCCGCCCGGCGCCAGAGGGCATGGTGGCGGATTGGCCGAACGAGAAGATGTCGCCGCTGTTCGTGGCCGCCGCCGAGGCGGTGGAGGAAGCGGTGCTGAACTCGCTGCTGCGCGCGACCACGGTTGAAAGTCGCGACCCGGCCACCGGCAAGAAGCGCAAGGTCGAGGCCATTGATATCGAGGCCGTGCGCGCGGTGCTCTCGGCGCACCGGCCCGAATAAACGGGCCGGCGCGCCAGCGCCGTCAGCGGATCTGGTGGTATTCCTTGTACCACTCGACGAAGCGGCGCAGCCCTTCCTCCAGCGGCGTGCGCGGCGCGAAGCCGATGGCGGCGCGCAGCGCGGAGACATCCGCCCAGGTGCGCTCCACATCGCCCGGCTGCATCGGCACGTCCTGGCGGTTGGCCTTGCGGCCGGTCAGCTTCTCCAGGATGGCCAGGAAGTCGTCCACCTTCACCGGCGTGTCGTTGCCGATGTTGAAGATGCGGTGCGGCGTGGCGGGGGCGACGCGGCCGGGCTCGTCCGGCTCGGCCGGC
This sequence comes from Pseudoroseomonas ludipueritiae, assembly GCF_014490445.1. GTDB lineage: Bacteria > Pseudomonadota > Alphaproteobacteria > Acetobacterales > Acetobacteraceae > Pseudoroseomonas > Pseudoroseomonas ludipueritiae. Next base: position 21,972 of record NZ_JACTUZ010000055.1, read on the forward strand.
GGGCGCGGCGCCAGGCGGGCGATGGCCTCCACGATCTCATCCACATAGGTGAAATCGCGCCAGACATTGCCGTGGTTGAAGACCTTGATGGGCGCGCCGGAATACAGCGCCTTGGTGAAGCCCCAATAGGCCATGTCCGGCCGGCCCATCGGGCCATAGACCGTGAAGAAGCGCAGCGCCGTGGCGGGGATGCGGTAGAGGTGGGAATAGGTCTGCGCCATCAGCTCGTTGGAGCGCTTGGTGGCGGCATAGAGGGAGACCGGCTGCTCCACCGCGTCCCGCTCGCTGAAGGGCACCTTGGTATTGGCGCCATAGACCGAGGAGGAGGAGGCGTAGATCAGGTGCCGCACCGGCGTCTCACGCGCCGCTTCCAGCACTTCCAGGAAGCCGGTGAGATTGGCGGCGGCGTATACGCGCGGATTATCGATGGAGTAACGCACGCCGGCCTGGGCCGCGAGATGCACCACGTAATCCGGCTTCGCCTCCCGCCACAGCGCGGCCAGGGCGCCGGCTTCGGAAAGTTCCACGCGGTGGAAGGCGAATTGCGGATGCGGCCGCAGCGTGGCCAGCCGTGCTTCCTTTAGCGCCGGGTCATAATAGTCGTTGAGGTTGTCGCAGCCGGTGACGCGGGCGCCTTCCGCCAGCAGGCGCTGCGACAGCGCGGCGCCGACGAAACCAGCAGCGCCGGTGACCAGCACATGCGCGCCGGCGAGGTTGTGGGGCAGGTCACTCATTCGGCATTCACGCTGGCGAAACTCCGGCTTTCCAGAAAGGCGAGGCGGGACAGGTGGTCATCCAGGCGGCAGAGCATGAAGCCGCGCAACCCGAGGCCGAGGCGCCGGGCCTCGCCATGCTGCAGGGCGGGCAGGCCCTCGCCGCTGTCGATCTCCACTTCCAGCACGCGGGCGGCGGTGGCGGGCAGGTCGAAGAGGCAGGTGGCGGCTTCCTCGGCCGCCAGTGGCACGGAGAAGAGCAGCGGCGCCGCGTCCGGCAGGCGGATGCGCAGCAGCACCTCCATGGCCATCCTGGGTGCCTGCATCTCCAGCGCCAGGCGCAGCGGCGCGGGGCCGCCCTCCTGCTCCGGCAGCGGCAGGCGCAGGGTGGCGAGGCCGGCGGCGCAATGCACGCCCCAGTCGTCCAGCGGGTACCAGCCGGGGCCTTCCCGCACCATGTCCGCCAGTACGGGCTCCAGCGACAGCTCGATGCTGTCCTGCCGGCGCAGGCTGTAATAGCGGCCGGGTTCCAGCGTGAAGCGCTCCACCGCCGGCTGGGCGGGGCGGGCGGCCAGGGCGGCGATGGCATCCATCGCCTCATCCTTCACCGCGTCCCAGGAGCGGGGGCGGCCCTTCGCGCGCACCACGGCTTCCTGCGCGGCGCGGAAGGCGGGGTCCAGCATCACCTGCTCCAGCCTCTCGGTCAGTTCCGGCAGGCTTTGCGGCGTGAAGTAGAGCGCGGCATCGCCGCCGGCTTCCGTCAGGGCCGAATGGGCGGGGGTGATGACGATCTTGCCATGTGCCAGCGCCTCGGTGATCGGCAGGCCCCAGCCTTCATAGTGGCTGTTGTAGACGGTGAAGGCGCAGCGGCCGTAGAGCGCGTCCAGTTCCTGGTCCGAGACATGCGGCATCAGCACCACGTGCCGCTGCAGCTCAGGCGAGTTCTGCAGCAGGCTCATCGCCGCATCGGCGTGCCAGCCGGGCTTGCCGACGCAGACCAGCCGCGGCACCGCCTGCGGCCCGTGCTTGCGCAGCAGGTTCAGCCAGGCGGTGAAGACCATCAGGTGGTTCTTGCGGCTTTCCAGCGTGGCGACGAAAAGGGCGAATTCCTCCGCCTCCCCCAGCACGCGCAGGGCGGCCAGCCGGCCATCGCCGCCCGGCGGCACCAGGGCGCGCGGGTCGGCATCCAGCCGCACCACATAGGCGGGCGGCGTCAGGCCGGGGCGGAGCTGCTCCGTCAGCCGCCGCACGTCCCGCCGCGTGTTCTCGGAATTGCAGAGGATGCCATGCACGTGCAGGCCCAGCGGCGCGAACCAGCGCACATAGTTCTGCACCAGCGTCATCAGGCAATGCTCGGGCACGATCAGCGGCACGCAGTCATGCACGAAGGGGATGTAGCGCAGCCCGCTGTCCCGCTGCGCCATCCGCAGGGCCCGGAAATAGTCCGGCATGCTCCAGGAATTGCCGAGATTGACCAGCAGCGCATCGCGCGGAAAACGCAACGGCGAGGCGCGGTTGACGCGGCGGCGCATGGCGTCGCGCAGCGCCACCCATTCCGGGTCGGTGGGGTCGGAGCCGGAGGCGGCGAGGGTGCAGAGCCGCAGGAAGCCGCGCCGGTCCACCGGGCGCCAACAGCGTTCCCGCAGGTCGAAGATCGCCAGCGAGACGCCCATGCCGGGCGGCGAGGACAGCAGCGCCCGGGTGACGATGCCGATCTGCACGCGCTGGATGCCTGTGGGGGTGCGGTCGGCATTGAAGTAGAGCAACACATCGGTGATGTCGAAGACCACCCGCACGGTGGCCTCTTCATCATCCGCCGCCATGCCGGCGGCCAGGGCATCGGCATCGTCGCCGCCCAGGGCGGCGCGGTCGGCGGCCTCGATCTCGGGGCCGGTCATCCATTCGGCGGTGGCCTCGGCCTCCCGCCGCGCATCCTCGTTGCCGGGTTGCAGGGACAGGGCGCGGGCATAGGCGCGGGCGGCATCGCGCCAGCGGCCCAATACCTTCAGCGCGTGGCCGATCTGCACCTGGAGGTCGGCATCCCCCGGCGCCAGCACCTCGGCCTCCCGGTAGCGGGCCAGGGCCTCGGCCACCCGCCCGGCTTCCTTTAGGCAATGGCCTTCCTGCACGATGATGGTCCAGTCTTCCGGCCGCAGGGCGACGAACTGCCGGTAGGCCGCGGCGGCGGCCAGGTAGTCGCGGGCCGCCCGGTGGCTATCGGCCAGCCGCAGGAGCTGGTCCGGGTCGGAGGGGGGAAGGGCCATGCTTGTGTCTGGTTCCATGGGCCGGAGGGGCTGGTCGGTCTGGTAAAGCACGGGCGGGGCCGGTGCAACGGTGCGGCAGGGCGGCCCGGGCGGGCCTCAGGCCCCGCCAGGACAGGCGCCGGTATAGGTGGCTTTCAACGCAGCGGCAGCGGCGCGGCATCCCGCAGCACGGCCTGGGCGCCGGGGGTCCAGCCGCCCTCGTCATGCAGCACCAGGCCGGGATGCAGCCAATCCGGCTGCCGGCTGTGCCTGCGGCCCTGCACCAGCACGCGCCGCGCCGGCTGCCCGGCACGCGGCCATAGCGGCAGCAG
>NZ_JACTUZ010000056.1 GCF_014490445.1 Pseudoroseomonas ludipueritiae
CGGCGGCCCAGACCAGCCCGCCGCCCCAGTCCAGCAGCAGCCGGGCCCCGAAGGCTTGCCGCAGCGCCGCCGCCACGGCCGGCCCAGCCTGCGGGCGGACGGAGAGGCGCCAGACCGCCTCCTCCTCTCCCACCGCCCCCAGCGGCACGGCATCCCGCACCCCGCGCCACAGCGCCGCCGAAGCCTCCGCTTCCAGCATGGTCACCGTGCCGAAGCGCTCCAGCAACGCGCGCAGGGCGCTGCTCCGGTGCGGCAGAAACTCGAAGAAATCCTCCAGCCGCAGCAGGGCGGTGGGGCCGGCCAGGCCATGCTGCGCATCGCCCTCCGGCAGCAGCGCCGCGCCGGTGACGCCGAAGGGGCTGCCCAACCCGGCCGAGAGCGCCGCCACGCCCTGGGCCAGCGATTCCACGGCGATCGCCAGGGTCGCCTGCGTCTCGGCGCGGGGAAGCACCTTCAGGGTGATCTCGGTCAGGATGCCCAGGGTGCCGTGGCTGCCGGCCAGCAGCTTGCGCAGGTCCAGCCCCGTGACATCCTTGTGCACCCGCCCGCCGGAGCGGACCACCTCCGCATGGCCGGTCACAGCCCGCACGCCCAGCACATGGTCCCGCGTGGCGCCGCTGGCAAAGATGCGGCGCGGGCCGGTGAGATTGGCGCCGACGATGCCGCCCAGGGTCGCCGGGGCCGTGGTGCCCATCAGCGTGGAAAAATCCGGCGGCTCGCCGATCAGCATCTGGCCGCGCTCGGCCAGGGCGGCCTCGATCTCCGGGATCGGCGTGCCGGCGCGGGCACTGAGCACCATCTCCTGCGGCTTGTAGAGCGTGATGCCGGCCAGCGCGCGGGTGGAGAGCCCGCGCGCCGCCTGCACCGGCCGCAGGCTGGCGCGCTTGGTGCCATGGCCTTCCACCGCCAGCGGCGCGCGATCCGCCACCGCCGCGCGCACCGCCTCCACCACGCCGGCCTCATCGGCCGGGCAAAGCAGCCCGCTCAACGGGAGAGCGCCGGGTTGCCGGCCAGCGGGAAGACCTTGGCCGGGTTCAACAGCCAGCCGGGGTCGAAGGCGGATTTGATGCGGCGCTGCTGCTCCAGTTCCTGTTCGGTGAACTGCACCGGCATCAGGTCGCGCTTCTCGACGCCCACGCCATGCTCGCCGGTGAGGCAGCCGCCGACCTCGACGCAGAGCTTCAGGATATCGGCGCCGAAGGCCTCGGCCTTGCGGAAGCTTTCCGGGTCATTCGCATCGAACATGATCAGCGGGTGCAGATTGCCGTCCCCGGCATGGAAGATATTGGCCACCTTCAGACCGTAGCTGTCCGACATCTCGCCCATCCGGCGCAGCACATTCGGCAATTCTCCGGTGGGGATGGTGCCGTCCATGCAGAGGTAATCCGGGCTGATCCGCCCCACCGCGCCGAAGGCACCCTTGCGGCCCTTCCAGATCGCCAGCGATTCCTCCGCCGTCTCCGCTACCCGCAGCGAGATCGGGTCGAAGCGCGCGCAGATGTCCTTCAGTTTGCCGAGCAGGAAGTCCTGTTCGGCGGCATTGCCCTCGACCTCGATGATCAGCATGGCCTCGGCATCCAGCGGGTAGCCGGCATGCGCGAAGGCCTCGCAGGCATGGATGGCGGGCCTATCCATGAATTCCAGGGCCACCGGAATGATGCCGCTGGCGATGATGGCATCCACCACCTCCCCCGCCACCTCGTTGGAGCGGAAGGCGCCCAGCATGGCCCGCGCCCCCTCGGCCGCACGCAGGATGCGCACCGTGACCTCGGTGACGATGCCGAGCTGCCCCTCGCTGCCGGTGATCAGCCCCAGCCAGTCATAGCCGGCGGAATCGAGATGGGCGCCGCCGATGTCGATCACTTCGCCCTCGATCGTCACCAGCTTCACGCCTAGCAGGTTGTTGGCGGTGACGCCGTATTTCAGGCAATGCGCCCCGCCCGAATTCATCATGACATTGCCGCCGATCATGCAGGCGAGCTGCGAGGACGGGTCCGGCGCATAGAAGAAATTCTCGGCCGCCACCGCCTGGGTGATGCCGATATTCGTCACCCCCGCCTGCACCACGGCGAAGCGGTCGGCGTAATCGACCTCCAGGATGCGGTTCATGCGCATCAGGCCGATCACCACCCCATCCTCCAGCGGCAGGGCGCCGCCGGAAAGGCTGGTGCCGGCGCCGCGCGGCACGATGCGGATGTTGTTGGCGTGGCAATAGCGCAGCACCGCCGCCACCTGCTCCGTGGTCTCGGGCAGCACCACGGCCAAGGGCGGCTGGCGGTAGGCGGAAAGCCCGTCCGTCTCATAGGGCTTCAGGCGGATAGGGTCACCGATCACCCCTTCCCCACGCGGGCCGCCGGGCACGATGGCACGCAGCGCCGCCAGGATCTCGCCACGGCGGGCGAGCACGGACATATCCGGCGCGGGCAATGCGATCATGGCGTTCCATCCTGCGTCTTTGGATGGAAGGATGGCGCCGCACCCTGGCGCAGACAAGCAGGCACGAAAAAAGGCGCCGCGGGGAAACCCCATGGCGCCTTGTTTCTGCCGAAGACCTCCGCCCACGCGGGGCGGAGTTCCCGCAATCAGCCCTGACGGGCCTTCATGCGGGGGTTCTTCTTGTTCAGCACGTACAAGCGGCCGCGGCGGCGGACCACCACGCAGTTCTTGTCGCGCGTCTTGGCGGACTTCAAGCTGTTACGGATCTTCATGGCCAACCTCGTCGCGAGGGGGCGGGCTTTAGGGGCTGCGGCGGCGAGAGTCAACCGCTGAAGCCCAATCTTCTGCGCCCACCGCCCTTTCAGCGGCGCGGTGGCGGCGCGGGAGGGTTCGGCCCCTGGCGGCGGCGCCAGGTCTCGCTGGCCATCCGCCCCACCATGCGCAGCAGATCGCCCTTCCAGCCACCGAGGCCGACGCGGTGCATCGCCCGGTGCCTTTGCCGCGCCATGGCGCCATTCACCAGCGCCCGCGCGATGCGCCCGATGCCACCTGCCATGTCGCTTCTCCTTTCTTCATCCAGGCAGAAAAGAAACGCGTCGGCTGGCGTCAGGTTACCAGTTTTTCATGCCGTTCCGACATCAGGCAGGCCGTCACCGCCTCGCTGATCACCGGCGCCAGGCTGCGGAATTCCGCAGCGCGTGGGGAGCGGGGGCGCCAGGCCAGCCCGAGGCTGCGGCCGGCCATCCGCCCCGGCGGCGCCTCGACCGGGCGCAGCACCACGGAAGTGCCGGCCAGCACCCCGCCCGCCACCGCCAGCCGTGGCAGCAGCGTCACGCCCAGCCCGCCGGCCACCATCTGCACCAGGGTATGCAGGCTGGTGGCGGCAAAGGCGCCATCCACCCCCGCCCCCGGCAGCTCGCAGGCGGAGAGTGCCTGGTCCCGCAGGCAATGCCCGTCCTCCAGCAGCAGCATCCGCTCCCCGCCCAGGGCGGAGAGCGGGATCTGCGGCTGTTGCAGCAGGCGGTGCTGCTGCGGCAGCGCGGCCAGGAAGGGGTCCTCGGCGATCCGCAGGGTTTCCAGCTCCGGCAACGGCACCGGCAGCGCCAGCAGCAGCAGGTCCAGCCGGCCGCCTTGCAGGTCCTCGGCCAGCCGGCTCGTCAGGTCTTCCCGCAGCCAGAGATGCAGGCGGGGAAAGGCACGGCGCAGCGCCGGCATCAGCCGCGGCAGCAGAAAGGGCCCGATGGTGGGGATGATGCCGAGTCGCAGCGGGCCGGTCATCGGGTCCCGCGCCGCCGAGGCGGTTTCCGCCACCGCCGAAAGCGCCGCCAGCGCGGTTCGCGCCCGCCCCACCAGTTCCAGCCCCAGCGGGGTGAAGACGGGGCGCTTGGCTGGCCCACGCTCTAGGATCGCGGCATCGAGCTGGCGTTCCAGGGCGATGATGCCGGCGGAGAGGGTGGATTGCGTCACCGCGCAGGCCGCTGCCGCCCGGCCGAAATGGCCCAGGTCGGCCAGGGCGACCAGGTAGCGGAGCTGTTGCGGGCTGGGCAGCGGGACCATCGATTGAGCCAATCGTTCTGTCGAAAACAATTCATTGGCACATATGTGCACTGCACACCATAACTACGCCGCTGGCGGAAACAGCTTCAGCTGGGCCGCCGCTCCTGAGCCATCAGATTTAGGGATCACCGCATGCTGACCGTTGGCGACAAGTTTCCGTCCTTCAAGCTGACCGCCGTCAAGGGCGGCCCGGAGGGTCTCGAGGGCCCGGGCAAGTCCTTCACCGAGATCTCCAACGAGTCCGATGCCGGCAAGTGGAAGATCGTCTTCTTCTGGCCCAAGGACTTCACCTTCATCTGCCCGACCGAGATCGCGGCCTTCGGCAAGCTGAAGGGCGAGTTCGAGGACCGTGACGCGGTGCTCTACGGCGCCTCCACGGACAGCGAGTTCGTGCACCTGAACTGGCGCGTCCACAACAACGACATCCGCGACCTGCCGATCGCCATGCTGGCGGACACCAAGCGTGAGCTGTCCTCCGCGCTCGGCATCCTCGACAAGAACGAGGGCGTCGCGCTCCGCGCCACCTTCATCGTCGACCCCGAGGGCACCATCCAGTGGGCCTCGGTGAACGGCCTGAACGTCGGCCGCAACCCGCAGGAAGTGGTGCGCGTGCTGGACGCGCTGCAGACGGACGAGCTCTGCCCCTGCAACTGGAACAAGGGCACCGACACCCTGAAGCCGCAGGAACTGTTCCAGGCCGCCTGATCCCGGCAGCCTGACAGGCAACTCCGGCGGGGCATCTCCTGCCCGCCGGCGTCAGCCCGCGCCCCACAGGCCCATTGTCCCATGGGCGGGGCGCGGTGCGCCGAACCGGCCGCCACCACCGCACGGCCGGCTCCGCCCACCGCAACAACCCGAAGCCCCCGAGACCGGAGAAGATCTTCGCATGTCGCTGGAAGCCCTGCGTAACCGCCTGCCCGAATATGCCAAGGACCTGAAGCTGAACCTGGGCAGCCTGTCGACCGAGCCGGTGCTGGACCAGCAGAAGCTCGCCGGCACCTTCGTGGCCAGCGCCATCGCCAGCCGGAATGCCGAGGTGATCAAGGCCCTGGTCGCCGAATTCGGCCCGAAGCTGTCGCCCGAGGCGCTGACCGCCGCCAAGGCCGCCGCCGCCATCATGGGCATGAACAATGTCTATTACCGCTTCGTGCACCTGGTGGGCGGCGACTACGCCACCCTGCCCGCCAAGCTGCGCATGAACGTGATCGGCAAGCCTGGTGTCGAGAAGGTCGATTTCGAGTTGTGGTCCCTGGCGGTCTCCGCCATCAATGGTTGCGGCATGTGCATGGAAAGCCACGAGAAGGTGGTGAAGCACGGTGGCCTGACGACGGAACAGGTCCAGGCCGCTGTCCGCATCGCTTCCGTCGTGCATGCGGTGGCCGGCGTCCTGGAAGCCGAGGACGCGCTGGCGGCCTGAAATCCCGGCGGCACCAGCCGCACCGATCTGTGAAGGCAAAAATACACAAGGCCCGCATCCTGCGGGCCTTGTTCGCGTTCAAGGGGTGGAAGGCGCGAAATGGTATGCGCAACCCGCATCCAGCCTTGCGTTTTGCGCATCGGGATTTTGTGTTGCAGCGCGAAAAACCACTTGCACACGAACGACCTGATGCGTAAGTTCCTTCTCGCAGCAACGCACTGCGTTGTTGTCTTTCTTGGACGTTTCCTCCCTAAACTCGGCGGTGCTTCGGCACCGCCTTTTTTTTGCCTATGCGCCTGGGTGGTGGCTCAGCGGCCCCAGACCTCTTCCTCGCTCCAGCCGAGTTCCGCGAATTCCGTGGCCCGCAGCGGCGCCTCGCCTTCCGGGAAGAATTCATCGAGCTGCGGCGGCTTCACCGAAGTGCCGCTCAGCATCGCATGCGCCTGGCCCCGGTGATGCACCTGGTGCTGGAAGAGATGCAGCAGCAGCCGGTCCGCCCTGTCCCGTTGCACATGGCTTCCGCGATGCACCGCCACGATCCGTGCCGCCCCCTCATCCCCCAGCGACTCGCAGAAGGCGACCAGCCGGCGATCCACCGCCGCCTGGGCGGGCCGCAGTTCCGCCAGCCTCGGGCACGGAACGCGGTCGGTGAAGGCGGCGGGGCCGAGCGTGCCGCCTTCCATCGCATCCACATAGAAGCGGTCCACGATCAGGATATGGTTCAGCGTGGCCTGGATGGAGGGGAAGAAGCCCACCCGTTCCGCCTCGAACTCCGCCTGGCTCAGCCCGGCGCAGGCCGCCAGCAGGCGGTGGTTGGCCCAGGCATTGTTGAAGGCCATGGCCCGCAGGGCCAGTGCCAGGGAAGGCGGTGCCGTCATGCCCTTCTCTCCCGTCCGCCCGGGGGCGGCGTCAGCCGCGCAGCAGGCTCCAGTCCGCGCCGGCGAGGCGCGCGATCAGCAGCGTCAGATCCTCCCGGAGCCGCGCCATGGCGGGCAGGCGCTCGATGGTGGCCTCGTTCATGTAGAGGCCGCGTGCCAGCTCGATCTGCAGCACATGCACCCGCTCCCGCGGCCGGCCGTAATGGCGGGTGACATAACCGCCGGCATAAGGGTCGTTGCGCTTCACCCGGTAGCCGAGCGAGCCTAGCGTTTCCTCCACCAGCCGCACCGCGCGGGGGGCGCAGGCGGTGCCATGGGCATCGCCCAGCACCATGTCCGGCGCGCTCTGGCCATGCATCGGATGCGTCGGCATGGAATGGCAGTCGATCACCAGGCAGCAGCCGAACTGCGCCTTGGTTTCGGCGATCAGCCGGCTGAGCGCGGCATGGTAGGGGTGCCAGCAGCGCTGGATGCGCGCCTCCACCACCGGAAAGGACAGGCGGTGCCGGTAGACCGGCTCCCCGGAGGCAACGATGCGCGCCACGGTGCCGAGTCCCGCGCCCACGCGCGGGCTGGCGGTGTTCACCCAGGGCGGCAGCGGCCCGTCGAACATGGCCGGGTCCAGTTCCCAGGCCTCGCGGTTGGCGTCGCAGTAAACGCGCGGAAAGGTCGCGGCCAGCAGCGGCGCGCCATGCTCGGGCGCCGCGCCGAACAGCTCCTCCACGAAACTATCCTCGGAGCGGCGGACGGAGAGCGGGTCCAGCCGGCTCTCGGCCAGGAATTCGGGTGGATAGAAGCGGCCGGAATGCGGCGAGGCAAAGACCAGCGGCGCCGTCTGGCGGGACGGGCGGGAGAGCAGGACGGGGCCGGGGCGGTCTTCCTCGGCAGTGACCGAAAGCGGGAGATCCATTGTGCTGGACATATCAAGCCATAGCCTTCCGTCGCTGTCACCGGCCCGGCATGACGATTCCTGCCGATCCCCCCTTGCCACCCCGTCATGGCCGGGCTAGAGACGGCGCCCTACCGGATGGGCGCGTAGCTCAGCGGGAGAGCGTCCCCCTGACACGGGGAAGGTCACAGGTTCAATCCCTGTCGCGCCCACCATCCGGTTCTCTCCATCAAAATTCGCATGATCCTCGGGCCCACCGCCTTTCGGCAGCGGGCCCTTGTCGCGTTTCAGCCCAGCGGCTGCGGCAGGGTCAGGCCATATTGCGCGCCCAGCTCCTGCAAGGGGCCGGTGATGCGCTCGGCCAGCGGCACGCCCTTGGCCTGCGCCTCGCGCTTCAGCGCCAGCCCCTTCTGGCCCGGCACCCGCACCGGCGGCATGCCCGGGCGTGGTGCTGCGGCGCGGCAGAGCTCGGCGGTATGGCCGGTCTGGCGGCGGAAGGCGTCGAGCCCGGCGAAGGCCGCCGGGTCCAGCACCTGGATGAACAGCGCGGCGCGCATGCCCACCGTGCCCTCGATGCGGCCATGGCCGGAAAGGCCCTGGGTCAGCGCCTCGGTCATCAGCGCCTGGGCGTAGCCCTTCTGGCCATGGTCCATGCCGCCGGTGGGCAGGATGGTGCCGCCCTCGGCCAGCACGGCGGGGTCGTTGGAGGGGTTGCCCTCGGCATCCATCAGCCAGTTATGCGGGAACTTGGTGCCTTCCTTGGCCATGCGCTGGCTGAGGTTGGCGGTGGTGATGGAGGCGCTGATATCCAGCACTACCGGGTCGCCGCTGGTGGGCCAGCCGGCCGAGACCGGGTCGGGCGAGAGCACGCCCTGCTTGGCGCCGAAGGGCGCGACGGAAGCGTTGTTGGGCGCGCTGCTGTGCACGATGGCCATCAGCCCGCGCTCGGCGGCGCGCAGCGGATAGACCGCGAGGCAGCCGATATGGTGGCTTTCCGCGATGGCGACCGAGACGGTGCCGTATTGCCCGACCCGCTCGAAGGCCAGGTCCAGCGCCTTGAACACCAGCCAGCCGCCGGGCAGGCCGCGGCCGTTCCAGGCCAGGCTGGCGCCACGGTCGGACAGCACTTCCGGCTCGCCATCCTTGGCCAGGAAGCCCTTGGCGACATCGTCCAGGTATTTCGGCACCAGCGCCAGGCCATGGGTGACATGGCCGAGCAGGTCGGCCTCCACCAGCACTTCCGCCACCGTGGCGGCCTTGTCCGGCGCCAGGCCGGCGGCGGCGAAGAGATCGGTGGCGAAGCCGCGCATCGCGTCGGCGTCGTAGCGGGAGTCGCTCATCCTGTGTTCCGGACCTTTCGTGGGTTTCCTGCCTGGCAGGATGCACGCCCCCTGCCCGGCGGGCAAACCCGGCCCGGCCTCAGCCGGCGCCGAAGACCTCTTCCCAGCAGGCGCGCAGCGCCGCATCCACCTCGTCCATCGTCGCGGTGACGCCGAGGTCCCAGAGGCTGGTGACGCCATGCTCGCTGATGCCGCAGGGCACGATGCCGCCGAAGTGGCTGAGGTCCGGCTCCACGTTCAGCGCGATGCCGTGCCAGCTCACCCAGCGGGTGACGCGCACGCCGATGGCGCCGATCTTGGACTCCCCGCCCCGCTTCGGGTCCGCCACCCAGATGCCGACGCGCCCTTCCCGCCGCTCGCCCCGCACATTGAAGCGCTCCAGCGTGCGGATCATCCATTCCTCCAGCGCGTGGACATAGGCGCGGATGTCGCGGGCCGGCACGGTGCCGTGCGGGCGCGTCAGGTCCAGCATCACATAGGCCGTGCGCTGGCCGGGGCCGTGATAGGTCCATTGCCCGCCACGCCCGGCATGGAAGGTGGGGAAGCGCGCCTCGGTCAGCCCCTCGGGCGTGGCGGAGGTGCCGGCGGTATAGGTGGGCGGGTGTTCCACCAGCCAGACCCGCTCGGCGGCCTCGCCGGCGCGGATGGCGGCGATGCGCGATTCCATGGCCGCCAGGGCGGCGGGATAGTCGGTCAGCCCTTCCTCCACCCGCCATTCGAGGGGTCGGGTGGGGGCTGTTGCAAGAATATCGTCGGTCATGCTCAGTCGGGTTGTTGATGCCGGAGGAAAGCTGGGGTATAGCCCGCCCCCTACCGTTGACTAACCCGTATGCGGCCATGGCGGAATGGTAGACGCGTCAGCTTGAGGTGCTGGTGGGGGCAACCCCGTGGAAGTTCGAATCTTCTTGGCCGCATTTTCCCTGCTTTAATTAGCCCCGCTACAATCCCGGTTCCGGGGCCCATAGAGGTGCCCCGATGGACGAAGACTTCCGAAAAGCCGCGCTCGACTATCACCGGCTGCCGCGGCCTGGGAAGCTCAGCGTCGAGGCCACCAAGCGCATGGCCACCCAGCGGGACCTGGCGCTGGCCTATTCCCCCGGCGTCGCCGCCGCCTGCGAAGTCATCGCCGCCGACCCCGCCGCCGCCTATGACATGACGACGCGCGGCAACATGGTCGCGGTCATCACCAATGGCACCGCCGTGCTGGGCCTCGGCGCCATCGGCGCGCTGGCCTCCAAGCCGGTGATGGAAGGCAAGGCGGTCCTCTTCAAGAAGTTCGCCGGCATCGACTCGATCGACCTGGAGGTCGAGGAGCGCGACCCGCAGAAGTTCATCGAGGCCGTGGCGGTGCTGGAGCCCTCTTTCGGCGCCATCAACCTGGAAGACATCAAGGCGCCCGAGTGCTTCGTCATCGAGCAGACGCTGCGCGAGCGGATGAAGATCCCGGTCTTCCATGACGACCAGCACGGCACCGCCATCATCGTCGCCTCCGCCGTCCGCAACGGCCTTCTGCTGCAGGGCAAGCGGCTGGAGGACGTGAAGATCGTCACCTCCGGCGGCGGCGCGGCGGCCCTGGCCTGCCTGGACCTGCTGGTGGCGATGGGCGCGAAGCGCGAGAACATCACGGTCACCGACATCAAGGGTGTCGTCTACCTCGGCCGCAACGAGCTGATGGACCCCTACAAGGACCGCTACGCGCGGGAGACCGGGGCGCGCACCCTGCAGGACGTGCTGCCCGGCGCCGATGTCTTCCTGGGCCTTTCCGCGCCCCGCGTGCTGAAGCCGGAATGGCTGCCGTTGCTGGCCGAGCGCCCGCTGGTGCTGGCGCTGGCCAACCCCGAGCCCGAGATCCTGCCCGAGGCCGTGCGCGCCGTGCGCCCGGATGCCATCGTGGCCACCGGGCGGTCGGACTACCCCAACCAGGTCAACAACGTCCTCTGCTTCCCCTTCATCTTCCGTGGCGCGCTGGATGCCGGTGCCACCACGATCAACGAGGAGATGAAGGTCGCGGCGGTGGAGGCCATCGCCCGCCTCGCCCGCATCGAGGCCAGCGAGGTGGTGGCGGCGGCCTATGGCGGCGCCGCGCCGACCTTCGGGGCGGATTACATCATCCCCAAGCCCTTCGACCCGCGCCTGATCCTGGAGATCGCCCCCGCCGTGGCCCGTGCCGCGATGGATTCCGGCGTCGCCACCAGGCCCATCGCGGATTTCAACGCCTACAAGGAGGTGCTGGAGCGCTTCGTCTACCGCTCCGGCGACCTGATGCGCCCGGTGGTCTTCGCCGCCAAGAAGCAGCCGCGCCGCGTGGTTTATTCCGAAGGCGAGGACGAGCGCGTGCTGCGCGCCGTGCAGACCGTGCTGGACGACGAGATCGCCGAGCCCGTGCTGGTCGGCCGGCGCGAGGTGATCGCCGCCAAGGTCCGCGCCATGGGGCTGCGGATGGATCTGGAAGAATCCGTGAAGGTGGTCGATCCCGCCCAGGACACGGATGTGATCGAGCCGCTGATCGAGGTCTTCCGCCGCAAGGTGGCCCGGCGCGGCGTGCCGGTGGACAGTTGCGAGCGCTGGGTGCGCACCCGCCCCTCCACCGCGGCCGCCCTGCTGCTGGAAACCGGCCAGGTGGATGCCGCGCTGACCGGCGGCCTGGGCGAATGGATGCGCCAGTGGCACCAGGCCTATAGCGTCATCGGCAAGCGGGAGGACGTGGACCGCGTTTATGCCATGACGGGCGTGATCCTGCCCGCCGGCACGCTGTTCTTCGTGGACACCCACCTGCTGGTGGAGCCCACGGCCGAGCAGATCGCTGAGATGACGGTGCTGGCCGCCGAGCAGGTGCGGGCCTTCGGCATGACCCCCAAGGCGGCGCTGCTGTCGCATTCCAACTTCGGTGCCAGCCAGGCACCTTCCGCCCGCAAGATGCGGGAAGCGCTGCGCCTGATCCGCGCCCGCGCGCCGGAGCTGGAAGTGGATGGCGAGATGCATGCCGATGCCGCCCTGGTGCAGGCGGTGCGGGAGAAGGCGGTACATGACAGCCCGCTGACCGAGGGCGCCAACCTGCTGGTCTTCCCCAACCTGGATGCCGCCAATATCGCCTATAGCCTGGTGAAGGCCACGGGCGACGGGTTGCAGATCGGCCCGGTGCTGCTGGGCATGCGCAAGCCCATCCATGTGCTGGTGCCCAGCGTCACCGCGCGCGGCATCGCCAACCTGACGGCCCTGGCGGTGACCCAGGCCGCCAACGGCCAAGGCAACTGAGACACGGCCGGGGGGAGCACCATGCCCCCCCGGCCCCACTCGAAGAAAAAGAAGGGGGTCCGGGGGAATTCATTCCCCTGGCCTTCCGCCCTCCCCCGGCCACTGGAAGCCACCGCCCCGGCAGGCCATCTTCCTTGCATGGCTCAGCTTCCGACCCGCCCCGCCTCGGCCGCCGTTGCCGCCTTCCTGGACAAGGCAGCCACCGTGCCGGCGCTGCGCCCCGCCGTGCACCGCCCTGGTCGGCTGATCTTCGCGGTGGACGCCACCGCCAGCCGCCAGCCAGGCTGGGACATGGCCTGCCAGCTTCAGACCGAGATGTTCCAGGCCGCCGCTGCGCATGGCGGGCTGGAGGTCAGCCTGGCCTATTACCGCGGCTTCGGGGAATTCGCCGCCACGCCTTTCCTGGCCGATGGCGCCGCCCTCGCGCGCCGGATGGCGGGGGTGCAATGCCTCGGTGGCCAGACGCAGATCGGCAAGGTGCTGGACCATGCGCTGCGCGAGGCGGCGCGGGAGCGGCTGCATGCCCTGGTCTTCGTCGGCGATGCGGTGGAGGAGCCGCCCGACCCGCTTTGCCACCAGGCCGGCCAGCTCGGCCTGCGCGGCACCCCGGCCTTCGTGTTCCAGGAAGGGCATGACAGCCGCGCCGCCACGACCCTGAAGCAATTGGCCACGCTTTCCGGCGGCGCCTATGCGCCCTTCGATGCCGGCAGCGCCGCCGCGCTGCGGAACCTGCTGCGGGCCGTGGGCGCCTATGCCGCCGGCGGCACGGCGGCGCTGGCGCGGCTCGATAGCCCCGCCGCCCGCGCGCTGATGGCGCAACTGCCGCCCCCCAAGGCCAAGCCGGGCCCATGATCTGGCTGGCTGGCGCCATTGGCGCGCTGCTGCTGGCCTGGCTGCTGCTGCGGGCCCTTGCCACGGCCAGCGTGGCGCAGGTGAAGCGGGGCGTGCTGTGGTTCCTGGCCGGGATGCTGCTGGCCGGCGTGGCGGTGCTGCTGCTGACCCGCCGGCTGCCCCAGGCCTTGGGGCTGCTGCTGCCGCTGATGCCGCTCCTGCTGCCGGCGGTGCGGCGCTGGCTGGCCCGCCGCCGCTTCGGCGCCACCCCGCCGGACCAGGGCGTCTCCACCCTGGAGACCGCCACCCTGGCGATGCGGCTGGACCAGGCCAGCGGCACGCTTTCCGGCCGCGTCCGCGCCGGCCCCTTCGCGGGGCGGGAGCTGGGGGAGATGGCGCTGGAGGATTGCCTCGCCCTGCTGGCCCAGTGCCATGTCGAGGACCCCGAGAGCGTGCCGCTGCTGGAAGCCTGGCTGGACCGCACCGCCCCCGGCTGGCGCCAGGCCTCCTCCGGCGCCGGCATGGACCGCGCCGAGGCCCTGGCCCTGCTGGAGCTGGCGGAAGGCGCCACGCCCGAGCAGATCCGCGCCGCGCACCGCCGCCTGATGCGGCAGGCGCATCCCGACCGGGGCGGCGATTCGCGGCGGGCGGCGCGGTTGAATCAGGCGCGGGACCTGCTGCTGAAGTCCCAACAATGAATCAAAGCGCGGCCTTTGCGTTTTTTCCGGAAAATTTCTCTACATTAGCGTGTTACCGGCCAGGGTCCGGCGATTGCCGGCTACCCGCCCCCATGGCAATGCTGCGCCAAGGCCACGATTCCGCCATCCAGGCGCGCTAATGTCGGCGACGCGACAGTGAAGAAGAGGAACTTGCACCGGTGTTGAAACCGCTGAAGAAGGCCGTACTGCCCGTTGCCGGCCTTGGCACCCGCTTCCTGCCCGCCACCAAGGCCCTGGCCAAGGAGATGCTGCCGGTCGTCGACAAGCCGCTGATCCAGTATGCCGTGGACGAGGCGCGCGAGGCGGGCATCGAGCAGTTCTGCTTCGTTACCGGCCGCGGCAAGACCGCGATCGTCGAGCATTTCGACGTGGCCTACGAGCTTGAGCGCACCCTGATCGAACGCGGCAAGGAGAAGGAGCTGACCGCGCTGCGCGACCAGTCCGTGCAGCCCGGCTCCATCACCACCGTGCGCCAGCAGGTGCCGATGGGCCTGGGCCATGCCATCTGGTGCGCCCGCACCTTCATCGGCGACGATCCCTTCGCCATCCTGCTGCCGGACGACCTGATGCAGTGCAAGGTGAGCTGCACCAAGCAGCTGGCCGATGCCTATATGGAAACCGGCGGCAATGTGGTGGCCGTCGAGGAAGTGCCGATGGAGCGCGTCAACAAGTATGGCGTGCTGGACATCAAGGAAGACAAGGGCCGCCTGGTCTCCGTGAAGGGCCTGGTGGAGAAGCCGCCGATCGACAAGGCGCCTTCCAACCTCACCGTCATCGGCCGCTATGTGCTGATGCCCGAGGTCGTGCCCTTCCTGGCCCTGATGGAAAAGGGTGCCGGCGGCGAGGTGCAGCTCACCGACGCCATGGCCAAGCTGATCCCGACCCAGCCCTTCCACGGGCTGCGCTACGAGGGCCGCCGCTTCGACTGCGGCGACAAGACCGGCTTCCTGGAAGCCCAGATCGCCTTCGCGCTGGATCGTCCCGATCTGGCGGATGCCGTGCGTTCCTTCCTCCCCCGCTACGTCTGAGGCCCAACCAGGATGCGAGTCGCAATGATCGGGGCCGGCTATGTCGGCCTCGTCTCCGGTGCCTGCTTCGCCGAGTTTGGCGTGGATGTCTGCGTGGTCGATACCGACCCGAGCAAGATCGAGGCGCTGAAAGCCGGGCGCATCCCCATCTATGAGCCGGGCCTCGACCGGCTGGTGGAGGAGAATGCCCGCGAGGGGCGCCTGACCTTCACCACCGAGCTGAAGGAAGCGATCCACGGCGCCGATGCCGTCTTCCTGGCCGTCGGCACCCCCACCCGGCGTGGCGACGGCCATGCCGACCTGACCTATGTCTTCGCCGCCGCCGAGCAGGTGGCGAAGGCCGCCGAAGGTCCGCTGGTGCTGGTGACGAAGTCCACCGTGCCGGTCGGCACCGGCGCCAAGGTCAAGGAGATCGTCCGCCGGGTGCGGCCGGAGCTGGAGATCGAGGTTGCCTCCAACCCCGAATTCCTGCGCGAAGGCAATGCCATCGGCGACTTCATGCGGCCGGACCGCGTGGTGATCGGCGTGGATTCGGAGCAGGCGGCCAAGGTGCTGAAGCGCCTCTACCGCCCGCTCTACCTGATCGAGACGCCGGTGGTGCAGACCTCCATCGAGACGGCCGAGCTGATCAAGTATGCCGCCAATGCCTTCCTGGCGGTGAAGATCACCTTCATCAACCAGATGGCCGACCTTTGCGAGAAGGCCGGCGCGAACGTCCATGACGTGGCGCGCGGCATGGGGCTCGATGGCCGCATCGGCCGCAAGTTCCTCCATGCCGGCCCGGGCTATGGCGGTTCCTGCTTCCCCAAGGACACGCTGGCCCTGGCCCGCACGGCGCAGGAGCTGGGCGCCCCGGCCACCATTGTCGAGCAGACCATCGCCGCCAATGACGCCCGCAAGGAACAGATGGCGCAGCGCGTCATCGATGCCTGCGGCGGCAGCATCGAGGGCAAGACCGTCGCCGTGCTGGGCCTGACCTTCAAGCCCGAGACGGACGACATGCGAGACGCGCCCTCGCTGGTCATCGTGCCGGCGCTGGCGCAGGCGGGCGCCACCATCCGCGCCTATGACCCGCAGTCCGACCACGCCAAGCAATACATGCCGGATGGCGTGCATTTCGCGAAGAACGCGCTGGATGCGGCCAAGGGCGCCGATGCGCTGGTGCTGATCACGGAATGGAACGAGTTCCGCGCCATCGCCCCGGCCAAGCTGAAGAAGGCGATGCGCGGCGACGTGGTCTGCGACCTGCGTAATGTGTGGGACCCGGTGCAGATGCGGGAATGTGGCCTGGCCTATTCCTCCATCGGCCGCCCCTGATACCAGTAGAACCGAGGAACACCGGCATGACTGCCTTCCGGCATGACTTCCACCCGACCTCGCTGCGCGAATACGACATCCGCGGCGTCATCGGAAAAACCCTGTCGGGCGCGGATGCCTTCGCCATCGGCCGCTGCTTCGGCAGCATCGTGGCGCGGGAGGGCGGCAAGAAGGTGGTCGTCGGCTATGACGGCCGCCTGTCCTCGCCGGAGCTGGAAACCCAGCTCGTTGCCGGCCTCGTCGCCTGCGGGCTGGAAGTGGCGCGCATCGGCTGCGGCCCGACGCCGATGCTCTACTTCGCCTCCTATGAGCTGAAGGCCGATGGCGCCGTGATGGTGACCGGCAGCCACAATCCGCCGGACTACAACGGCTTCAAGATGATGCTGGGCAAGAAGCCCTTCTTCGGCCAGCAGATCCAGCAGATCGGCCAGATGGCCAGCAGTGGCGACGTGGTGCCGGAAGCTTCCGGCTCCTCCACCGAGGTCGATGTCTCGGATGCCTATGTCGCGCGCCTGCTGAAGGACTATGACGGCGGCGACCGCGCGCTGACCGTGGTCTGGGACCCCGGCAATGGCTCGGGCTCCGAGATCACCAAGCGGCTGGTGGCCAAGCTGCCGGGCAAGCACACCGTCATCAATGGCGAGATCGACGGCCGCTTCCCCAACCACCATCCCGACCCCACCGTGCTGAAGAACCTCGAGCAGATCATCGCCGAGGTACGGAAGCAGGGCGCCGACCTCGGCATCGCCTTCGACGGCGACGCCGACCGCATCGGCGCCGTGGATGGCGAGGGCAACATGCTCTTCGGCGACCAGCTCCTGGTGGTGCTGGCGCGGGACGTGCTGAAGAACCATCCGGGCGGCACCATCATCGCCGATGTGAAGGCCTCCCAGGTGCTCTTCGACGAGGTGGCCAAGGCCGGCGGCAATCCGCTGATGTGGAAGACCGGCCACTCGCTGATCAAGGCCAAGATGGCCGAGACGCAGTCGCCGCTGGCGGGCGAGATGTCGGGCCATATCTTCTTCAACGACAAGTGGTACGGCTTCGACGACGCGCCCTATTCCGCCGTGCGCCTGCTGGGCATCGTGGCGCGGGCCAGCGAGAGCCTGGCGCAGATGCGCGACGCGCTGCCCAAGGTGATCAACACGCCGGAGCTGCGCTTCAACTGCCCCGATGAGCGCAAGTTCGGCGTGATCGAGGAAGTGAAGGCCCGCCTCGCCACCTCCGGCGCCAAGGTGCAGGACGTGGATGGCGTGCGCGTGCTGACCGAGGATGGCTGGTGGCTGCTGCGCGCCTCCAACACCCAGGCGGTGCTGGTGGCCCGTGCCGAGGCCAAGAGCGAGGAAGGGCTGGAGCGCCTGAAGAAGCTGCTGGCCGAGCAGGTCGAGGCTTCCGGCCTGCAGGCCCCCGACTTCTCGGGCGAGAACGCCGGGCACTGAGCCCGGCAGCGGCGCCCCGCTTCACCAGCGGGGCGCCGGCCGCTCGCGGCCCTTAGGCCGCGAAAGCCTTGGGGTAGCCGAAGAGCCCCACGGCGCCGCCGGTGTGGATGAAGACCACGTTCTCATCCTTCTTGAACTGGCCCTTGCCGATCAGGTCGATCAGCCCGGCCATCCCCTTCCCTGAATACACGGGGTCGAGCAGGATGCCTTCCTTTTCCGCCAGCAGCTTCACCGCCTCGACCATGCCTTCGGTCGGGATGCCGTAGCCCTGGCCGACATAGTCGGTATTGGCCACCACATGCTCGGCCTTCACGATGCCGGGCAGGCCCAGATGCTCGGCCACGCGCTCGGCCAGGGCCAGCACATTGGCTTCCTGCTTCGCCTTGGGGGCGCGCACGCCGATGCCGAGCACGGGGATATTGGCATTCAGCGCCACCAGGCCAGTGACCAGCCCCGCCTGGGTGCCGGCGCTGCCCGTGGCATGCACCACATGGTCGATCCGCAGGCCCATCTCGGCCGCCTGCGCCACCAGCTCCAGCGCCGCGTTCACATAGCCCAGCGCGCCCACGGGGTTGGAGCCGCCGCCGGGGATGACATAGGGCTTGCGGCCCTTGCCGCGCAGTTCCACGGCCAGGACCTCCATCTCCGCCTGCATGTCGGCACCGCCGGGGCGGTGGGAGATCTCGGCGCCATGCAACTGGTCCAGCAGCACATTGCCGGACTGGGTATAGGCCTCGTCCGTGAAGCCCGTGCGGTCTTCCAGCAGGATATGGCAGGCGAGGCCGAGCTTGGCCGCCGCCGCCGCCGTCTGCCGCGCGTGGTTGGACTGGGTGGCGCCCTGGGTGATGACGGTATCGGCGCCCTGGGCCAGGGCATCGGCCATCAGGAATTCCAGCTTGCGGGTCTTGTTGCCGCCGGTGGAAAGCCCGGTGCAGTCGTCGCGCTTGATCCAGAGCTTCGGGCCGCCGAGGTGGCGGGAGAGGTTCTCCATCGGCTCCAGCGGCGTGGGCATATGGCCGAGGCGGATGCGGGGGAAACGGGCGAGATTCATGCGTTCTTTGGCCTTGCCGTGGACGTGCGCCGCAAGGCTAACCGCTGGCCCCCGCCGCGCCAACCGGGGCCGCCGCAGGCTATTGCGGATGCACCGGCGGCACGCGCTGCCAGCCCTTCGGCTGCCGCACCTTCTCCCGCCTGAAGGTGAGGATGCCGGAGAGAATGATGATGGCGACGCCCAGCGCCATCACCGGGTCCAGATGGTCGCCGAAGATCAGCCAGCCCAGGATGATGGCCCAGATCATCTGGCTGTATTGCGCCGGCGCCACCAGGCTGGCCGGGATGCGGGCGGAGGCCAGCATCACCAGGATATTTCCCGCCGCCATCAGCAGCCCATAGCCCAGCAGCCAGACCCATTGCATCGGCGTGGGCCAGGTGAAGTCCGGCAGCATCAGCAGCCCCGCCCCCGCCACCGGCCCGATCAGCCCGGCGCCATAGAGCGACATGCGCGTCTCGCTTTTGCCGAAGGCGCGCATCGTCACCACCGTGACGGCACCCGAAAGCCCGCCTACCACCGCGCCCAGGTGGCCGATGTTCAACTCGCGAAAGCCCGGCCGCAGCACAACAAGAACGCCGACGAAGCCCATCAGCACCGCGCCCCAGCGCCGCCAGCCCACCGGCTCCCGCAGGAACAGCACGGAGAGGATGGTCACGAAGGTCGGCATCAGGAAGAGCAGGCAGAAGGCCTCGGCCATGGAGAGATGCGTGAAGGCCGTGACGCTACCGACACTGCCGGTCAGCGCCGTGCCCGCGCGCAGGAACCACATGCCGCGCCGGTGCGCGCGGAAGACATCGCCGAAGCGCTCGCCGGGGCGGCGCACCAGCGGCAGCGCCAGCACGCCGGAAAGCGCGCCGAAGAACACCGCCTCATAGGCGCTAAGCGTGCCATGCAGCAGCTTCACCGAGGCATCGCTGACCGCGTAGGCGGAATAGGCGAGGAAGGCCAGCAGGATGCCCTGCGGCATGGATCGGTCCATCGGGTGGGAAAGCCTGATCGGAGATGGGAGCGGCGGGCCGCGCGTTGCCCAGGGTTTCCCCGGAAACCGCGGGGGCCGCCAGCCTCCGAATCATGACATTTCGCCAGCGGCGGGGGAGACTGCGCGCCCTGTCACCGCAACGGCACGCGGCGCCCTGGCTTCACGGCCACGTTACCGCTAGCCTGCGCAGGAACCGCTGGAGCCGCCCCGATGCCCCAACGCCCGCCCGCCGAGCCCGGCATGCCTGAGGATGAGGTCGATACTCCCGCCCTGATCCTCGACCTCGATGCCTTCGAGGCCAATCTGGACGCCATGGCCGCCTTCCTGGCGCCCACCGGGGCGAAGCTGCGGGCCCATGCCAAGACGCATAAGTCGCCGGTGGTCGCGCTGCAGCAGATGCGGCGCGGCGCGGTCGGTCAATGCGTGCAGAAGGTGGCGGAGGCCGAGGCCCTGGCCTGGGGCGGCGTGCCCGATATCCTGGTCAGCAACGAAGTCGTCTCGCCACGCAAGCTGGCGCGGCTGCTGGCGCTTTCCGGCATCAGCCGTGTCGCGCTCTGCGCCGATTCGGAAGCCGGGGTGGCGCTGGCGGAGCAGGCTGCCGAGGCGGCCGGGCAGCGGCTGCGGCTGCTGGTGGAAGTGGATGTCGGCGCCGGCCGTTGCGGCGTGACGCCGGGGCCGGAGGCCGTGGCCCTGGCCCAGCGGATTGCCGCCAGCCCGCACCTGATCTTCGGCGGCTTGCAGGCCTATCATGGCAGTGCCCAGCACCAGCGCGCGCCGGAACAGCGCGCCGCCACCATCGCCAGCGCGGTGGAACACACCCGCCGCACGGTGGAGCAGCTGCGCCAGCAGGGCCTGTCCTGCGAGATTGTCGGCGGCGCCGGCACCGGCACCTTCCCGCATGAGGCGACCAGCGGCGTCTTCACCGAGATCCAGGCCGGTTCCTATGCCTTCATGGATGCCGATTACGCCGCCAACCAGGATGCGCCGCCCTTCCAGCACGCGCTCTTCGTGCTCACGCAGGTGATGAGCACGCCGCGCGACGGGCTGGTGGTGGTGGATGCCGGCCACAAGGCGGCGCCCACCGATTCCGGCTTCCCCAAGGTCTGGCGGCGGCCGGGGCTGCGCTATGCCGGCGCCTCGGACGAGCATGGCAATGTTCTGGTGGAAGGCGGCACGGCGCCGAAACTGGGGGAGACGCTGCGGCTGGTGCCCGGCCATTGCGACCCCACGGTGGACCGCTTCGACTGGTATGTCGGCACCCGCAAGGGCCGGGTGGAATGCCTTTGGCCGGTGGCCGCGCGCGGAGGCATGCAGTGAGGGGCGAGCAGCATCGACATTTCGCGCCTTTCGTCAAGCAACATAATGGGTGCCTCTGTGTTCTTTCCTCAGACCATTGAACGCGAGGCCGAAGCGCCCGCCACACCGGGAGACCGCCGCATGTTCATCGCGCCCTTTACCCGCCTGACAACGCTTGACCTTTCCGACGCCTCCCGCCTTGGCACCAAGGAGGCCGAGCGTCAGGCCGCCCTGCTGCGCGTGCCCGGCCATCCCGAACAGGGTGAGCCACGCCACGACGACCTGCTGTCCCGCCCTTATCAGCCGGCCAATCCACCGGCCTGCAACGACGCAGGCTGATCACCTCTCCCCCGTCGCCGCGCGACGGGGATGGCCCGGAATGCCGGCAGCGCCCCCCTCCGGCATCAAGCTTCGCGCCTGGTCCGCACCCACTCCTCAGCATCGGTTTCCCCCGCCTTTCATCCCGGGCGCGGCCTTTGGGGCCCCGCCTGCCGCCGGGCAGGGCCATCCGCCCTTCTTGGCGCGAGATCCGCCCTTGACCCGGCGCGCCGGGCGGCGCATCGCCTTCTGTTCCCTCTCCGCCCCCTTGAAAGGCCCGAACCCGAATCCATGCTGGCTCTGCGCGTCATCCCCTGCCTGGACGTGAAGGACGGCCGCGTCGTGAAGGGGGTGAATTTCGTCGCCCTCCGCGATGCCGGCGACCCGGTGGAACAGGCCCGCGCCTATGACCGGGAAGGCGCCGATGAGATCACTTTCCTCGACATCGGCGCGACGCATGAGAACCGCGACACGATGTATGACGTGATCGCCCGCACCGCCGCCGAGGTCTTCATCCCCCTCACGGTGGGCGGCGGCGTCCGCAGCGTCGAGGATGTGCGCAAGCTGCTGCTGGCGGGTGCTGACAAGGCCAGCATCAATTCCGCCGCCGTGACCGACCCCGACCTGGTGCGCCGCGCGGCCGAGGCCTTCGGCAGCCAGGCCATCACGGTGGCCATCGACGCCCGCCAGGTCTCCCCCGGCCAGTGGGAGGTCTTCACCCATGGTGGCCGCAAGGGCACCGGCATCGATGTGCTGGAATGGGCCAAGCAGGTGGCCAGCCTGGGCGCGGGGGAGCTGCTGGTGACCTCCATGGACCGGGACGGCACCAAGGCCGGCTTCGACCTCGACCTGCTGCGCGCCATCCGCGCCGCGGTGCGGCTGCCACTGGTGGCCTCGGGCGGGGTGGGGAATGTGGAGCATTTCATTGAGGGCGCGCGCGCCGGGGCCACGGGCCTGCTGGCCGCGAGCGTCTTCCATTACGGGGAAATGCGCATCGCCGATGCCAAGGCGGCGCTGGCCGCCGCCGGCCTGCCGGTGCGCCCGCTGACCGATCGCAGGAAAGTCGCCTAAGCAATGGCCAAGGACGTGAAGAAAAAGGCGGCCGCGAAGCCCGCCGCCAAGAAGCCGGCGAAGAAGCTGGTCACCAAGAAGAAGGTTGCCCTGCCCCTGCCTGCCGCGCTGCCGTCGCCGGCCGCGTCCGCCAAGCCGCGCAAGTCGGTGAAGAAGGTCGAGGCACGCCATCTGGCGCCGCTGGAGGTGCCATCCACCGGCGATGTGGATGTGCTCCGCCGGCTCTGGGACACTATCGAGGGCCGCCGCGTCTCGGGCGATACCACCATTTCCCATTCCGCCCGGCTGCTGGCGCGCGGCACCGCCAAGGTGGCGCAGAAGCTGGGCGAGGAAGCGGTGGAATGCGTGATCGAGGCGACGCAGGGCAACCGTGAAGCGACGGTGCTGGAAAGCGCCGATCTGGTATATCACCTGCTGGTGGTCTGGGTGGATGCCGGCATCCGGCCGGAGGAAGTCTGGGCCGAGCTGGTGCGGCGGGAAGGCATTTCCGGCATCGCCGAGAAGGCGGCCCGCCCCAAGGGCATCGTCCGCGCCGCCCAGACCACGAAAATCCCCTAAGCACAGAGGATCGCCAGCCATGCCCGTCTCCGGCCGCCCCCCTTACGACGACGGCAATATCTTCGCCCGCATCCTGCGCGGCGAGATCCCGGCGCGGAAGGTGCACGAGGATGACCACGCCCTCGCCTTCCACGACATCGCGCCGCAGGCGCCGGTGCATGTGCTGGTGATCCCGAAGGGCCCCTATGTCTCGGCGGCCGATTTCTCCCTCCAGGCGGATGCCGAGGCCGTGGCCGGCTTCTGGCGCGCGGTGGCCGAGACGGCGCGCAAGCTGGGGCTGGAGGATGCCGGCTACCGTCTGCTGACCAATATGGGCCATGACGCGGGGCAGGAAGTGCCGCATTTCCACGTGCATATCTTCGGCGGCGGCCCGCTGGGGCCGATGCTGGCGCGGCGGGCTTGAACCATCGGGTTATCGGCTCCATCCATTAAGACATGGATGCTGATTCCGCTGCCGCTGAAGCTCGCGCCGCCCTGACCGCCGCCGGGCAGATGCCGGATGCGGAGCTGGACCTTGCCGGCGTCGCGCTGCAATTCGCCCGCATCGATGCGCCGGAGGCCGACTGGCAGGGCGCCGCCGCGCATCTCTCCGACCTCGCCCGCCAGGCCGTGGCCGCCGCCACGGCCGACCGCATCGCCGATGCGGGGGATGCCGTCCGCCGGGCGGAGGTGCTGGCCGGCGTGCTGGCCCGCTTCGGCTACGAGGGCGACGAGGTCACCTATGACGACCCGGCCAATGCCAACCTGATCCGCGTCACGCAGCGCCGGCGCGGGCTGCCGGTGGCGCTGGGGCTGCTCTGGCTGCATGTGGCGGAAGCCGCCGGCTGGGGCGCCTATGGCCTCGATTTCCCCGGGCACTTCCTGCTGGGCCTGGAAGGCCGGCGGGGCGCCACGGTGGTGGACCCCTTCCATGGCGGGCTGGTGCTGGAGGCCCCCGCCCTGCGCCTGCTGCTGAAGCGCATGGAAGGCGAGCAGGCGGAGCTGCGCCCGGGCGTGCTCTCGGCCGTGGGCAAGCGCTCGGTGCTGCTGCGGCTGCAGAACAACATCAAGCTGCGCCGGCTGCGGGACGGCTCGCTCGATGGCGCGCTGACCTGCACCGAGGACATGCTGCGCCTGGCGCCCGAGGAAGCCGCCCTGTGGCGGGAGGCCGCGGTGATGAACCAGCGGCTGGACCGCATCGGCCAGGCGCTGGCCTGCCTGGAGCGCTTCCTGTCCCTGGTGCCGGACGGCGAGGCCGCCGCCCGCGCCCGCGCCATGGCGGCGGAGCTGCGGCAGCGGCTGAACTGAGCTATTCCGCCAGCCCCAGGGCTTCCAGGTAAGCGGCGCCGGCCGGCACCTCGGCCTGGTCGCGCAGTTCCAGGATCAGGCGCGGCATCTCCGGCAGCGCGGCCAGGGCGCGGAAGACCGCCGCCCAGCGGATGCTGCCGTCGCCCGGCTTCCAGTGGCGGTCGGCGAAGCCCTCGCTGTCCTGGATATGCACGTGCCGCAGCGCCGCGCCGGCCGCCTTGACGTAGTAGTCCACCGGCGGCGCGCCCGTGCTGACATGGGCGTAATGGGCGTGGCCGGTATCGATCGAGACCTGCACCGCCGTGCTGTTGAAGGAAGCCGCCAGGGCCACGCGGGCGGCGGGGTCCTTGTCCTCGATATTCTCCAGCACCAGGGTGCAGCCCATGGCCTCGGCCCGCGCCAGCGGCTCCCGCAGCGTCTGGTGCACGCGCTCCACCTGCTTCGCGCGGGCGTCGCGGTGGTTGTCGAGGTTGTTGTAGTCCCAGGTGCTGAAGGGCGAATGCACCACCATCTGGTCGGCGCCCACGGCCTCGCAGACCTCCAGCCCCTGCAGCAGCCGGCGCGAGACCACGGCGCGGATGGTGGGGTCGTCGGAATCGATCTTGAAGCCCCAGAAGGGCCCGTGCAGCCCGCGCCGGCCCCGGTGCCCGTCCAGCGCCCGGCGGACCTGCGCCGCCAGCGGCTGCCAGTCGCCATCCAGCACCTCCGCGGTGGTGAAGTCCTGGATCTCCAGGTCGCGCTGCTTCTCCAGCAGCCAGTCGCGGTGTGTGCCCAGGCCCGTGAGCGTCAGGGCCGCGCCCAGCAGGGGCCGCGTGTGGCTGGTCATGCCGATCCATCTCCGTCGCATATCCGCCGCCCAAGCGGAAGCGGGGCGGCAGGCGGGCTATGGAAGCCCCATGCGACGGTTCCGCGACGCTGCCGCGAAAGATGGATGACAAAGCCGGCCCGTGCGGGGCCTCAGTTGATCTCCTCGGTGGGGGAGACGCCCCAGATCTCGCTGCGGCGCAGCCAGCCGCCCTGGTCGCCGACCCGCACCTCGCACCAGGTGCTGTCGGCCGGGCAACGGCGGATGCGCCCCACCACGCCGGGCATCAGATGCGCCACGATGCTGCTCTCGGCCGAGGCGGCGCTGCGCAATTCCCGCTGCTGCTGCCCCACCACCACCATGGTGCGGCGGCCCGCCAGGGTGGACTGATGCACCCAACCCTCGGTGCCCTCCATGTCGCGGATGCGGCGCCACTGGTTGTATTCGCGCAGCACCTCCACCGGCAGGTCGCGCCGCTGGTAGGTCCATTCGATGGGGAAGCGCGTATCGGGGCCGATGCGCAGGTTCACCTCGTCCGAGCGCAACGCCACGAAGCGCGGCACCGGCAGGCCGGTGACGCTGCCGACATTGGGCGTGGCATCCGGCGGCGGCTCGGCCGGCGGCGGCGGCGCGGCGGGGGCGGCC
>NZ_JACTUZ010000057.1 GCF_014490445.1 Pseudoroseomonas ludipueritiae
CGGCGCAACAGCCCGCCGGTGCCGCAGCCGGCATCCAGCAGCGGCAGGCCCGGCGGCGCGGGGCGGGCCCGCAGGGCGGCCAGCACTTCGGCATGGGCGGCGCGGTACCACCACATCCCATCCTCGGCCGTGTCCATCAGGACATATTCGTTGCGTTCCACAGTTCAGCTTGTGACAGCGCCCGAACTCCGCCGCAATGGTGGTTCATCACGCTGCCGTGCCCGAATGGCACGGCTGGCCACTGGATGCCGCCGCGCCGCCGGGTCAGGATAACGGCCGCGCATGAACGATCCTTCCCCCCGAAAGACCCGCGGCTGGCTGGCACTGCTGCCCGCCTTTCTGCCTGCCCTGCTGTTCCTGGTGCTGGTGGTCTCGCCGCCGCTGAACCAGGACGTGGCCGCCGTGCTCTCCTTCGCCGAGCGGATGGTGGCGGGGGAGGTGCTGTATTCCGACCTGATCGACGTCAACCCGCCGCTGATCTTCCTGCTGAACCTGCCGCCGGCGCTGCTGGCCGCCTGGACGCCGCTGGATGCCGTGCAGGCGCTGCTGCTCCTGCTGCTGCTCTTCTGCGGGCTGGTGGGCTGGCTCTGCCACCGGATGAGCCCGCCGCGCGGCGCGGCCGAAGCCGCGATGATGCTGGCGCTGTTGCCGCTGGTGCTGCTGCTGGCGGGCTATGACTTCGGCCAGCGGGAGCAACTCATGGCCGCCGCCGCGCTGCCCTACCTCTTCCTGGCGGAACGGCGGATCGAGGGCGCGGCGCCCGGCCTGCCCGCGGCCTTACCCGGCATCGGCCATGTGATGGCGCCGGCCGGCCTGCGCTGGCGCGCCTCGGCCACCGGCCCCGGCTGGGCGGTGGTGGGCGCCACCACCCTGCTGGCGGCGGTGGGCTTCGCGCTGAAGCCGCATTTCCTGGCCGTGCCGGCGCTGGTGGAGGCCGTGGTGTTGCTGGCCGGCGCCCGGCGGCGCGGCTGGGCGGCCTCCTTTCGCGACCCCGTGCCCTGGGGGCTGGCGGGGCTCTGGCTGCTCTACCTGCTGGTGATCGTCATCGGCTTCCCGGATTACTTCGGCCGGGTGATGCCGCTGGTCTGGGATTTCTACGTGGATCTCGGCGGCACCTCCTGGTGGCGGGTGCTGCTGACGGAGCAGCTCTTCACCGCCATGCTGGCCACCGTCTCCCTGGTCGCGCTGGCGGCCTGGGCGGGCACGCGCAGCCTGGGGTGGCTGCCGCGCGTCATGGCGGCGGCGGTGCTGGGCGGCTTCCTGGCCGCGCTGGTGCAGCACAAGGGCTGGAGCTACCACGTGGTGCCGGTCTGGATGTGGGGCGGGCTGCTCTGCGGCCTGGCGATGGCGCGCGCCACCGATGCGCTGCTGCCCGCCGGCACCGCCGGCCGCGTGGCGCCGCTGCTGGCCACCGGCACCTGCATCGCCCTGACCCTGCTGGTGATGCGCGGCGGCGAGGCGCCCTGGCGCGAGTTCAACTACCGCAACGACCCCGTCGGCCGGCTGGCGGAGTGGCTGGAGAAGGAGGCGCCGGATGGCCGCCTGCTGGTGCTCTCCCCCGACATCTACCCGGCCTATCCGGCACTGAACTATGCCGAGAACCAGCCGGTGCTGCGCTTCATGAGCACCTGGCTGTTGCAGGCCGTCTATGCCACCTGCCCGGCGGATGGCGCCCGCTTCCGCGCGCCGGAGCAGATGGGGCCGGCCGAGCGCTACCTCTTCGACGGCGTGGCGCAGGATTTCGCGGAAACGCCGCCGGTGGCCGTGCTGGTGGCGCGGGACGCGCATATCTCGTGGTGCGCCGGGCAGCCCTTCGACATGATCGCCTATTTCAGCCGCCATCCGCGCTTTGCCGAGACATGGCGCCATTACCGCCAGACCGGCGAGATCGCCGGCTACATGCTGTTTGAACGGGAGGACTGAGCTTGCCCCACTTCCACGGCCGCGCCACGGGGGCGCCGGCCGGTGCCTGACACCATGGCCACCACCGCCGCGCCCAAGCGGTTGGACAACGCGGCGCGGGGCATCCTCCTGGTGGCTCTGGGCTATGCCATCATCGCCTGCGCCGATGCCGCCGTGAAATGGGCTTTGCCGGAGGTCGGCATCGCGGGTGCCATGTTGTGGCGCGGGGTCTTCGGCGCCATGACCATGGCGGCGGTGGCGCGGATGCAGGGCACCGGCCTGTCCGGGCTGATGCCGGTGAATGGCCGGCTGGTGGCGACGCGCAGCCTGCTGCATTGCGTCGTCTCCGGCGCCTTTTATGCCGCCTGGTTCCTCGGCATGCCGCTGGCGGACAGCTATGCCGTCTCCTCCGTCTCGCCGCTGGTCATGACGCTGCTGGCCATCCCGCTGCTGGGGGAACAGGTGGGCTGGCGGCGCTGGACCAGCACGCTGGTGGGCTTCGGCGGCGTGCTGGTAATGCTGCAGCCCGGCGGCGCGCTCTGGCGCTGGGAGGTCGGCGTCATGCTGGTCGCCGTGGCGCTGATGGCGCTGACCCGCCTCTGGACGCGCGTGCTGGGGCGCACGGATACGCCGGCCACCATCACCTTTTGGCTGATGGTGGCGCATATCCCGGTGGGGCTGGTGCTGCTGCCGCTCTTTCCGCCGCCCGTCTCGCTCTTTCCCTCCGGCGACACCATGCTGGTGCTGGCGGCGCTGGGCTGCGGCAATGCGATGGCGCATATGCTCTTCGCCCGCGCCTTCGCCATCGCGCCCGTCTCGGTGCTGGCGCCCTTCGAATACAGCCCGCTGATCTGGAGCCTGCCGATCGGGCTGATGATCTGGGGCGACTGGCCGGCGCCCAGCACCTTCGCGGGCGCCGGCATCGTCATCGCCGCCGGCCTCTACAACCTGCACCGGGAACGGCTGCGGGCCCGGCAGTCGCGGCTGGGGGAGGGACGGTGAACGCCCTCTCGCCCGCCACGCAGGCGCCGCTCCGCCCCGCGCCGCCCGTGCGCCACGACATCCGCCGTGGCGCCACGATGATCCTGCTCTCCACGCTGATGTTCTCCCTGATGGCGGTGCTGGCCAAGCTGATGGGCGGCACCATCCCCTTCCTGGAGATTGTCTTCTTCCGCTCCTTCTTCGCGCTGCCGGTGGTGGTGCTGATCGCGGTGCGGAACCGTGCCACGCTGCGCACGCGACGCTTCCGCGGCCATCTCGGCCGCGCCTGCACCGGGCAGGCTGCCACCTGCTGCATGTTCTTCTCGGCCACCGTGCTGCCGTTGGGGGAACAGCAGGCGCTGACCTATGGCACGCCGATCTTCGCCACCCTCCTGGCCATTCCCTTCCTGGGGGAAAGGCCGGGCCCGCATCGCTGGGCGGCGGTGGGCATCGGCTTCCTGGGCATCCTGGTGATCGCGCTGGGGCCGGGGCTGCTGGGGCAGCCGCGCATCGCGCCGCCGGGCCTGGCGGCCTGGGTGATGGCGGCGGGCTATGTCGCCGCCGTCGGCCATGGCGTCTTCGCGGCCGGCACCACGCTGCTGGTGCGCCAGCTTTCGGCCACCGAGAGCAGCGCCACCATCGTGCTCTGGCAGTCGCTGCTGATGACAGGCATCAGCGCCCTGGCGCTGCCCTTTGTCTGGGTGGCGCCGACGCCCTCCGAATGGCTGCTGCTGCTGGGAGTGGGCATGGTGGGCGGCATCGGCCAGCTTCTCTCCACCGAGGCTTACGCCAGCGCGCAGGTCTCCTCGCTGGGGCCCTATACCTATACGGCGCTGCTCTGGGCGGCGCTCTTCGGCTGGGTGTTCTGGGGGGATGTGCCGGGCGTCACCATGCTGCTGGGCGCGGCGCTGATCGTCACCGCCGGCCTCTACATCCTGCAACGGGAGATGCGGCGGCGCGCCCGGCCCGCCGCCGCATGAGGTCCCAGTGAGGCGGCTGGAAAGCATCCGAAAGGCCAAGGCGGAAGCCGCTACCGCCTGGACAGGCGCGGCAGGATCGTGCCCTCTGCACTGCAACATCCTGCGGGTGGCGGCGCATGAGCATTCCCTTCCTGAAGCAAGATTCCCTGGCGCCCGGCGCGGTGGAGGAACTGGGGTTGCCCGGCGGCCCGCGCATCCGCCGCATCCGCTGCGACAATCCGGGGCCCTTCACCTTCATGGGCACCAACAGCTACCTGCTGGGGGAAGGGGCGGTGACGCTGATCGACCCCGGGCCGCGTGACGAGGCGCATCTCGCCGCCCTTACGGCCGCCGTGGCGGGGGAGCGGATCGAACGCATCCTGGTGACCCATACCCACCGCGACCATACCGGCGGCCTGCCCGCGCTGGTGGCGGCCACCGGCGCCGCCACCTTCGGCTTCGGCCCGCACATGACCCCGCCGGGCGAGGGCGGGGAAGGCGGCGACCACGACTTCCAGCCCGACCACCTCTTGCCGGAAGGCGGCGTGGTGGAAGGCGAGGGCTGGCGCCTGACCGCGCTGCATACCCCCGGCCATTGCGCCAACCACCTCTGCTTCGCGCTGGAGGGCACCCGCATCCTCTTCAGCGGCGACCATGCCATGAGCTGCTCCACCAGCGTGGTGATGCCGCCGGATGGCGACATGGCCTCCTACATGGCGGCACTGGCGCGTGCCGCGGCGGCGGATTGGGCGCTGATGCTGCCGGGCCATGGTGCACCGCTGCCCGAGCCCGGCCCGCTGCTGCATGCCCTGCTGGCGCATCGGTGGGAGCGGGAGGCGCTGGTGCTCGCCGCCCTGCGCCTCCAGCCCGGCGCCACGGCCGAGGCGCTGGTGCCCGCCGTCTACGGCAATCTGGACCCGCGTCTGACCCGCGCCGCCGGCCATAGCCTGCTGGCGCATCTGCTGAAGCTGCGGGCCGAGGGCCGCGTCAGTGGGGACGAGGCCCCGGGTTGGCACATCGCCGGTTGATGCGGCCGCCTGCCACGCAGCACCGCCATGTGTGAAGAGTGCTGGATTGGCGGCGCCCTGGCGTCTATCCCATCAGCTTCGTCGCCAGCCACGCTCAGAAGGGCCAGGCATGATCGAACCGCCGCTGTTCACCGCCGTCACCCGGGATGTGCGCGTCTCCGTGCGGGCCTTCTACCTGGAAGACCAATCGAAGCCCGATGAGGCGCATTTCGTCTGGGCTTATCGCGTCACGATCGAGAATGGCGGGGCGGTCACGGTGCAGCTGATGAAGCGCAGCTGGCTGATCACCGATGCCATGGGCCGCACCCAGCAGGTGCATGGCCCCGGCGTGGTCGGGGAGCAGCCGGTGCTGGAGCCGGGGGAGAGCTTCGAATACACCTCCGGCACGCCGCTCTCGACGCCCAGCGGCTTCATGCGCGGCACCTTCCACATGGTGGAGTGCGACAGCGGCGAGCCCTTCGATGTCGCCATCCCGGCCTTCAGCCTGGACAGCCCGATGGGAGGCGGGGCGGTGCACTGAACCCACGCGGCCAAGCTTGTTCGGCCGCCGCCGCCGCCCATCTTGAAACCGCAATTATCTGGAACTCCGGTCCGGCATCACTTCCCGGGCCCAGGCACGGATCATCTGGCAGTGAATATCCAAGCCCCGCCCACCGCGGCTGAAGCCGCCCTCACCACCGAGCCGCGCCCGACGCGGGAGGAAGCCGAGGCCGCCGTCCGCACCCTGCTGCGCTGGGCCGGCGACAACCCGGACCGGGAAGGGCTGGTGGATACCCCCGCCCGCGTGGTGCGCTCCTATGAGGAATTCTTCTCCGGCTACCACGAGGACCCCGTCGAGCTGCTGGCCCGCTCCTTCGAGGAAACGGACGGCTATGACGAGATGGTGGTGCTGCGCGACATCCGGCTGGAGAGCCATTGCGAGCACCACATGGTGCCCATCATCGGCCGGGCGCATATCGCCTATCTGCCGCGCGGACGCGTCGTCGGCATCTCCAAGCTGGCCCGGGTGATGGAGATCTATGCCAAGCGCCTGCAGATCCAGGAGAAGCTGACGGCGCAGATCGCGAACACCATCGACGAGGTGCTGAAGCCGCTCGGCGTCGCCGTGGTGATCGAGGCATCGCACCAGTGCATGAGCACGCGCGGCGTCCATAAGCCGGGCGTGGGCATGGTCACCAGCCGCATGCTGGGCGCCTTCCGCAAGAACGCCTCCACGCGGCGGGAATTCCTGGCCATCATCGGCGCCCCGCGCGCCGGCGGGCTGGAAGGCTAAGGCCGGTCGCCGGGCGGTTCAGTCGACCGCCTCGGCCTCCACCTCCACCAGGAAGCGCGGATCGGCCAGCCCGGCCGTCACCATCAGGGTGCTGGTCGGCGCATGCTCGCCGAAGAAGGCGTTGCGCGCCTGCCGCCATTCGCCCAGATGCGCGCGGTCGGTCAGCAGCACCAGCACGCGCACCACGTTCTGCGGCCCCATGCCATGCGCGGCCAGCACCGTGCCGAGATTGGCCAGCGCCTGCCGCATCTGCGCGGGGGCATCCTCCGCCACGCCGCCATCCGGCGCCACGCCGATCTGCCCCGCGATGACCAGTCGCCGCCCGGCGCCCTCCACCAGCGCGGCCTGGGAATAGAAGCCAGCGGGGGCGGGCACCCCCGGCGGGTTGCTGAAGCTGACGCGGCTCACGGCCGCACCGGCGGCGCCAGATTGGGCACCAGGTTCGGCGCGTAGCGCGGTGTGCCGGCGGGCGCGGCCGGCATGGCGGGCGCCGCCATGGGCTCAGTGGGAGCCGCGGCGGGCGTGGCCTCGGGCGCCAGCGGGCTGCCGCTCAGGCTTTCCTGCTGGATCGGCGCGGCGCTCACGGCGCCGGGCTCGCCGGTCATCAGCCAGTCCCGCAGGTTGCGGCGGATCTGGAACTCGAATTCCACGTTCAGGTCGTCCATCGCCTGCCGCACGATCTGGTCGGCGGCGCGGGCGCGGCTGGCGGGGCCTTCATCGGGCAGGGTGGCGCTGCGGCGCACCTCGGCCTCGGTGAAGCCGACGCGGCGGCCGTCGCCGCCCAGGATCTCCACCCGCACATGGATCATGCAGGTCAGCCGCTCCGTCTGCTGGGCGAAGAGGCCGCCGGCGCTGGCGACCTCGCGGATCAGCGTGGCCGAATCGACCATGAAGCGGGCACGGCCGGTGGTGCCGACCGGCACCAGGCGCTCCCGCCCCATCTGCACCGCCAGCGCCACAGGGGAGAGCGGGGCCGGCGGATCGACGCGCCAGGCCGGGCCGGGGCCCGGCTCCAGCACCTCGATATCCAGAACATTGAGGCGCAGCGGCGTCAGGTAGTCGTAGCGGGGCGGGCCCTGCAGCGGCGGCGTGGTATCGCCGGAAGCGCAGGCCGCTGCCAGGAATGGCAGCAAGAGTGCCGCGCGCCGGCGTGTCATCCTCGGCGTCCTGCTGGCCGTCATCCCGTTATCTCCCCCATACGCTGCGCTCGGTCAGTGGCGCGAGGCTCCCTTCACCTCATCCCGCGCGAAGCGGAAGGTGGTGTTGCAGAACTCGCAGGTCATGGAGATTTCGCCCGATTGCGTCATCTCGTCCAGATCCTCGTCGCCGAAGCCTTCCAGCACCGAGCTCAGCCGGGCGCGGGAGCAGCGGCAGCCGTAGGAGAGCGGGCGCGGCCGGTCGAGCACCAGCCCCTCGGCGTGGAAGAGGCGGTAGAGGAGCTGTTCCGGCGCCAGGGCGTCGTCCAGCATCTCCTCCTCCTTCAGCGTGGAGGCCAGGATCAGGGCGGTTTCCCAGGCATCGTCCTGCTCAGCGGCGTTCATCATGGGGTCGATGCCGCCTTCGCCGGCCACGCGCTCCAGGATCAGCGCGGTGCCGCGCCAGCCGGCCTTGGTGCGGCCGGCGGCGAGCCAGACGCGGCTGGCCAGCTGCTCGGAGGTCTCGAAGTAATGACCGGTCATCTCCGCCAGCGTCTCGCCCTCCAGGGCCACAATGCCCTGGTAGCGGTCCATGCCGGGGCCCTGGTCCACGGTGAAGGCCAGGTAGCCGCTGCCCAGCAGGGCGCCGGCCTCGGCATCGGCGCCGTTCAGCAGGGCCAGCTTGTCCTCGTCCACGCGGGCATAGCCACGCAGGGTGCCGGCATCGGTGCAATCGGCCAGCAGCATCGGCACGGCGCCGTCGCCCTTGCCCTGCAGGCTGAAGCTGCCGTTGAACTTCAGCGCGGTGGCGAGGCCGGCGGTGAGTGCCAGCGCCTGGGCGGTCAGCTTCTTCACCACATCCGGGTTGTTGTGGCGGGAGAGCAGCGCCTCGGCCAGCGCCCCCAGGCGGATCAGGCGGCCGCGCACGGGCTTGTCGCGCAGGTGGAAGGGCTGCACGCCCTGCGGCACCGTCACATTGGGCACCGGGGGGCGGTCGTGGTCATGCGGGGCGTGGGGCAGGGTAGGGTCGGTCACGCGGAGCCTTATCTCATGCTGGGGCCCAACAATGCACCACGCGAGGGCCGGCAAGGGCTTCGCGGTGGCGCCGGGCGGGTCTGTCGGGTGGCGTGGCGGCGGGCCATGCCGGGGAAGTGCGGGGCACGGCCTGCACAGTGTCCCGCGCTAGATAGGAAGGATCGGCCCCGGATGCGATGGGGCGAGCAATATCAGGCGCGCGCCCCAGCCCCGTCTTCTTCCATGAGGCGGGAGACGATGGCCCCCCGCACCGGCCGCAGGTGGTTGCCCAGCCGCAGCGCCGCGCCGCGCAGCACCCGCGCCGGCAGCCGGTCGCTGGTATAGAGCAGCGCCGTGGCATTGGTGGCGAGGTAGAGGCCCCGCGTGGCCTGCCGATGCTCGGCTTCATAGCCCCGCAGCACCGGGCCGGCGGCGAAGTCCCGGCCCTCGGAGAGCGCGGCCTTGACGCGGCGGGCCAGGATATCCTGCCCATGCAGGCCGAAATTGAAGCCATGGGCGGTGACGGGATGCATGCCCACCGCCGCATCCCCCAGCAACGCCAGGCGCCGCCCGGCGAAGCGGCGGGCATAGACCGCCACCAGCGGGTAGGTGTGGCGGGTGCTGATCAGCTCCATCGCCCCCAGGCGCTCACGGTAGCGGCGGGTGATCTCGGCGCTGAACTCGGCGCCATCCACCTCCTTCAGCCGGGCGATCTCGGCCGGCGGCAGGGTCAGCACCACGGAAGAAACGTCGCCGTTCAGCGGCAGCATGGCCATGGTCTGGCCGTAGTCGAACCATTCCGTCGCGATGTGGTCATGCGGCAGGGTGTGGCGCAGCCGGGCCACCAGCATGGCCTTGCCGAAATCCAGCGTCTCGGCATCGATGCCGGCGAGGCGGCGCAGGGTGGAGAAGCGGCTGTCCGCCGCCACCACCAGCTTGGCCGCGATGCGCTGGCCATCGGAGAGCGCCAGCCGGGCGCCTTCCGCATCGGCCTCCAGCGCCGTGACGCGGTGGCCGGTCAGCAGCGTGGTCTCGGCCGGCAAAGCCTCAAAGAGCGCGCGGCGGATGACGTGGTTGGGCACCAGCTTGCCCAACTCGGCCGCCTGCCGCCCCGTGGTATCGAAGCGCAGCGCATAGGGGGAGCCGCCGTTCAGCACCCGGGCTTCCCGCAGGGCGGAGGGGATCTCCTCCGGAATGCGCTCCCAGGCGCCGAGCTGGCGCAGGATCTCCTGCGAGCGGTGGGTGAGGGCGATCTCCCGCCCATCGAAAGCAGGCGCGGCCAGGGCCTCGCGCGGCTGCGGTTCCACCACCGCCACGCGCAGCCCGGCGCCGGAGAGCGAGCCGGCGAAGGCGAGCCCCACCGGGCCACCCCCCACGATCACGACATCGAATTGCATGACACGGCCCCCGGACTGGATCGCCCTTCACATAGGCGCGGCGGCAGGCCCTGTCACCGGTATGTGTGCGTCTTCTTCAGGGCGCGGGGACGGCCCTGAAGCGGGCGAGGAAGAGCAGATCCTCCATCATCTCCCGCGGGCTCAGCAGGCCGAGAATCGTCCATACCGCCAAGGTGCAGCTGGAATCAGAAAGAGGAAGCGGGGCCGCTGCGCCCCGCCGCCAGTCAGCCGGCGCCGAGCGCCCAGAGCAGCACGCCCTTCTGCGCGTGCAGCCGGTTCTCGGCCTCGTCGAACACCACGCTCTGCGGCCCGTCGATCACCTCGGCGGTGATCTCCTCGCCACGATGCGCCGGCAGGCAATGCATC
Organism: Pseudoroseomonas ludipueritiae; assembly: GCF_014490445.1. GTDB lineage: Bacteria > Pseudomonadota > Alphaproteobacteria > Acetobacterales > Acetobacteraceae > Pseudoroseomonas > Pseudoroseomonas ludipueritiae. The sequence goes on from NZ_JACTUZ010000057.1 coordinate 10,057, forward strand.
ACCACCGCATCCGGCGCCGCATGCTGCATCAGCGCCGCATTGAGCTGGTAGGGGGCGAGTTGGTTGTGGCGGGCCGTCGGGCCGCCCTCCTTCTCGTCCGACATGCTGACCCAGGTATCCGTCACCACGCAGCGGGCGCCGCGCACGGCGGCCACCGGGTCGGCCGTCAGCTCGATGCTCGCGCCTTCCTGGCGCGCCCAGTCCACCAGTTGCGCCGGCGGCGCCAGTTCCGGCGGGGTGGCGAGGCGCAGCGTGAAGCCGAAGCGCGCCGCCGCCTGGATGAAGCTTCGGGCGACATTGTTGCCATCGCCCAGCCAGGCCACGACCTGCCCGGCGATGGGGCCACGATGTTCCTCGAAGGTCAGGATATCGGCCATGAGCTGGCAGGGGTGGGACACGTCCGTCAGGCCGTTGATCACCGGCACGGTGGCGTGTTCCGCCAGTTCCCGCAGCTTCGCCACGCTGTCGGTGCGCAGCATGATGGCATCGACATAGCGGGACAGCACCTTGGCCGTATCCGCCGCCGTCTCCCCGCGCCCGAGCTGCATGTCCTTGGAAGAGAGCACGACAGCATGGCCGCCGAGCTGCTGGATGCCGACCTCGAAGGAAACGCGGGTGCGGGTGGAGGGCTTCTCGAAGATCAGCGCCACCGTCTTGCCGGCCAGGGGCTTGTCCGCCATGTCGCCGCGCTTGGTGCTGGCGGCCAGGTCCAGCATGCGGCGCAGGGTGGGCGCGTCGAAATCCGACAGTTCCAGAAAGTGACGAGGGGAGGGCCTTGCGGCCCCCCCCTGATCCACCGGCCTCAGCGCCGCGCTCACTTGGCCGGCGCCTTTTCCCGCAGCGCGGCGGCCGCCTTGGTGAAGGCCCGGTCCAGCGCCGCCACGGCCTCATCCACGTGTTCGCGCGTGATGATCAGCGGCGGCGCCACGCGCAGCACGTTCTGCCCGGCGGCGACGGTCAGCAGCCCTTCCGCCACCGCAGCGGCCTGCATGTCGCCATTGGTGATCTCCGGCACGCATTGCAGGCCCAGCAGCAGGCCGGCGCCGCGCACGCCCGTCACCACCTGCGGGTGGCGGGAGACCAGGGCGTTCAGGCTGTCCCACAGATAGCGGGCGGTGTCGTCCACCTGCTGCAGGAAGCCATCGGCCAGGATGACATCCAGCACGGCATTGCCGGCGGCGCAGGCGAGCGGGTTGCCGCCATAGGTAGTGCCATGGGTGCCGGGCTTCAGGTGCTTGGCGACGTGTTCCTTGGCCAGGATGGCGCCCAGCGGGAAGCCACTGCCGATGCCCTTGGCCGAGGACATGACATCCGGCTCGATCCCGGCCCACTGGTGAGCCCAGAGCTTGCCGGAGCGGCCCATGCCGGTCTGCACCTCGTCCAGCGCCAGCAGCAGGCCGAACTCGTCGCAGACCGCGCGCAGCTCCTGCAGGAAGCGCAGGTCAGCGGGGCGGACGCCGCCTTCGCCCTGGATCGGCTCGATCATGATCGCGGCGGTCTGCGGGCCGATGGCGTCCCGCACCGCGTTCATGTTGCCGAAGGGCACATGGTCGAAGCCCTGCACCGGCGGGCCGAAGCCGGCGAGGTACTTCTCGTTGCCGGTGGCCGAGAGCGTGGCCAGCGTGCGGCCGTGGAAGGCACCCTCGAAGCAGATGGTGTGGAAGCGCTCGGGGTGGCCGTTCTCGGCGTGGTACTTCCGCACCGCCTTGATCATGCCCTCATTCGCCTCGGCACCCGAATTGGCGAAGAAGACGCTGTCGGCGAAGCTGGTATCGACCAGCCGCTGCGCCAGGCGCTCGGCCTGCGGCACGCGGTAGAGGTTCGAGGTATGCATCACCTTGGCCGCCTGCTCGGCGATGGTCCGCACGAGGTGCGGATGCGCATGGCCGATGGAGGTGGTGGCGATGCCGGAGCCGAAATCCAGGAATCGTCGCCCGTCCGTGGTCCACAGCCAGGCGCCTTCGCCCCGCTCAAAAGCGAGGTCGGCACGGTTGTAGGTCGGCATCAGGGCGGGGATCACGGTGTCTCAGGCTCCGCATCCCATGGGGGTCGGGCGACGATCGTCCGGCTTCCAGCCACGGGAATTGGGCATGGTGCCGCAAACCGGCCGGCGCGGCAACCGCCCTTGGCGCGCGGCGTTTCCCTGCCAGAGCCGCCCTGGCGGCCCCGATAAGGATACGGAGGACCACGCATGCGGAATTCCATGATCGCCCTGGCCTCGGCGGCACTGATCGGCCTGGGCGGCATCGCCCAGGCGCAGCCCGCCAACCAGCCGGGAGCCTCGCCCACGCCGTCCAATCCCGCGCCGAGCCTGAACAACGGCACCGGCAATGCCGGCACCACGGCGAATCCCGGCGATGCCAATAACCCCCCCGGCACCGCCGCCACCCGCCTGCTGGACCGCACGCTGGGCACCAATACCTCCGGCGCCTATCCGCAGAACTCCGACGGCACGCCCAACAACCCGCCGGGCACCGCCGTGGGCCGGGCGATGGACCGCGCCACCTCGGACAACAATTCCAACGCCCAGCCCGGCAGCAACCCACCCGGCACAGCGGCGACCCGCTCGCTGGACCGCGCGGCGGGCACCAATACCTCCGGCGCCTATCCGCAGAATTCCGATGGCACGCCGAACAACCCGCCGGGCACCGCCGCCGGCCGCGCGGCGGACCGGGCGGCACAGAATGGCGGCACCGACAGCGGCGCCCGCAACGGCAGCTCCGGCACCAATCGCCCGCCGGGCACCGCCAGCGCACCGGGCGACAATACCCGCCCGAACATGACACCCTCCGCCCCCACGGGTTCCTCCATGGGCCGGGCGACCGAGGGCCAGACCGGCACGCCGCCGGGCAACCGGCCTTCCACGCCGCCCAGCACTTCGCCGCAGAACCAGGGCGGCAGCACGCCGGAGGCCACCGGCGGCACCACGGCTGCCCCCCGCTAAGCGGGCGGTGCGGGAAAGGGCGGCCCCGGCCGCCCTTTTTCGTGCCCGATGGTCAGGCCGGCTTGCGCCGGAACTGCGCCAGGGCGTCCCGGCCGATCACACCTAGCGCCAGGTCATCCTGAGGTGGCTGGAAGAGGCCGGCCCGGGCATCGCGGAAATGCCGCTCCAGCGACAGGGCGCTGGTCAGGCTGAAGCCGCCGGCCACGCGCAGCCCGCTCTCCGTGGCGGCGCAGGCGGCATTGGTGCAGAGGTACTTGGCCGCGGCGATGCGGGCGGGCAGGGCGGGGCGCAGCTCCGGCTGCTCCACCCAGGCGCGGGCGGTCTCGTGCAGCATGGCGCGGGCGGCCAGCAGCGCCGCCTGCATCTCGCCGATGCGCTGCTGGATATGCACCTGCTCGGCGATGGGGCGCCCCAGCGCGGTGGGCACGCGATTGTTGGCGTAATCGCAGGCCGCTTCCAGCGCCGCCTGCCCGACGCCGAGATAAACCGCCGCCACTGTCAGCGACCACGGCCCCAGCCCCGGCGCGCTGGCCTTGCCGCTGGCGGAGCCGGAAGGGGTGCCGATCGGCCGCCGCTCCACCATCATGTGTTCCGGCACGAAGACCTTGTCGTAGAAGACATCGGAATTGCCGCAGCCGCGCAGGCTCAGCGCGTCGTTCCAGGTCTCCACGATCCGCAGGCCGGGGGAACCGGCGCCGACGATGGCCGTTGCCACCTCGCCATCCGGTGCGGCGCTGCTGGGCGGCAGCACCACGGCGGTGAGGAACCAGCGCAGTGCCGGCGCGCCGGTGACGAAGATCTTGTGCCCCTCCACCACCCAGCCGCCCGGCGCTGGCGTGGCGCGGGAACGCGGCACGCCGCCGCGCGAGATGCTGCCCAGCTCCGGCTCCGTGACGCAGCTGTTGATGCCGCCGCCCTGGCGGAGCATGGCCTCGCAGACCTCGGCGAAGACTTCCTCCGGCCAGGGGCGCTCTTCCCGCAGCTTGCCCATCACCACGGCGGCCATGGCGGTGATCAGCGCCGTGGCGGCATCGCCACGCGCCAGCCGCTCCTGCGCCTGCACCATGTCCAGCAGCCCCGCCTCGGTGCCGCCATGGTCGCGCGGCAGCAGCAGGCGCAGGTAGCCCTGCTCATGCAACTCGCGGTGGTTCTGGTGCGGGAAGCCGTGCTCGCCCTCCTGCCTCGCGCGGGCGGCGAAGCGCTGGGCCAGGCCATCGGCAAGGGCGAGGGCGGAGCAGGGGCCTTCGGTTCTCAGCATCGGCGATGCCTTCGGAGCAACAGGGGGAAGGAAGCTTGGGGCGACGGGAGGCACCCTGCCGCAATGATGGACGACCTGCCAGAAACGCGCCACCATCCCGTCAAGGATAAGCAGTCGATTTCACGCTTCATAGCCGTCATTGACAAAATTCCACTTTGCCGGTTTGTCGTGCGCAACCGAGATAGGGATCAGGCCAATGAGGATCACACGCCGCGAGGCACTGCTGTCTGGCGCCGGGCTCCTGCTGGCGGGCGCCATGCCGGCGCTGCCCGCCGCCGCCCAGGGTGCCGCCACACCGCGCAAGGGTGGCGTCTTCACCGTGCATCTGGGCTCCGAGCAGCGCATCCTGAACCCGGCGCTGCGGGCTTCCACCGGCGTCTACATCATCACCAGCAAGATCATCGAGCCGCTGGTGGACCTCGGCGCCTCCGGCAAGCCGGAAGGCGTGCTGGCGACCTCCTGGGAAGCCGCGCCGGATGGCAAGACCATCACCTTCAAGCTGCGCGAAGGGGTGAAGTGGCATGACGGCAAGCCCTTCACCTCGGCCGATGTGCAGTATTCCGCCATGGAACAGTGGAAGGTGCACCTGAACTACGGCACCACGCTACAGCTCTACCTCGATGCCGTGGAAACACCGGACCCGCAAACAGCCGTCTTCCGCTATTCCCGCCCCATGCCGCTGGACCTGCTGCTGCGCGCGCTCTGCGATCTCGGCTATGTCGTGCCGAAGCATGTCTTCGCGGGAAGCAATGTGCTGGAGAACCCGGCCAATACCGCGCCCATCGGCACCGGCCCCTACAAGTTCGTGGAATACCAGCGCGGCCAGTACGTGATCGCGGAGCGCAACCCGGATTACTGGCGCCAGGGCTTCCCCTATCTCGACCGCATCGTCTGGCGCTTCATCACCGACCGCTCCGCCGCCACGGCGGCGCTGGAGACGGGGGCGGTGCAGCTTTCCGCCTATAACGGCCTGCCGCTGGCGGATATCGACCGGCTGAAGAGCGACGACCGCTTCGAGGTCTCGACCCGCGGCGTGGAAGCGAATGTCTTCAACAACACGCTGGAATTCAACACGCGGCGCAAGGAACTGTCCGATGTGCGCGTGCGCCGCGCCATCGTGCATGCCATCGACGTGCCCTTCTTCCTCGAGAATTTCCTCTACGGGCTGGGCAAGCCGGCGACGGGACCTATCCCCTCCCTGTCCAAGGAATTCTACCCGGCGGACTCCGCCGTGCCCTATCCCTTCGACAAGAAGAAGGCCGAGGCGCTGCTGGACGAGGCCGGCTACAAGCGCGGCGCCGGCGGTGTCCGCTTCACGCTGAGGATCGTGCCGATCCAGAACGGCGAGGATGTGCCGCTGCTGGCCACCTATATCCAGCAGTCGCTGCAGCAGGTCGGCATCCGGGTCGATATCGTGCAGCTCGACATCGCCGGGGCGCTGACGGCGGTCTATCGCGACTGGAACTTCGACCTCGCCACCGGCTGGCACCAGTATCGCGGCGACCCGGCGGTCTCGACCACCGTGTGGTACCGCTCCGGCAGCCCCAAGGGCGCGCCCTGGACCAACCAGTATGGCTGGCAGTCCGACAAGGTGGATGCGCTGATCGACCAGGCCGCCACCGAGCTGGACCCGGCGAAGCGGAAGGCCCTCTATGCCGACTGGGTCAAGGCGGTGAACGAGGAGATCCCGGTGGCCATGCTGACGGAGCGGCCCTTCTACGCCGTCACGAGCAAGAAGGTGCAGAACCACCATACCTCGCCGCGCTGGGATTCCGGCGACTGGCACGACACCTGGCTGCTGCCGGGCTGATCGGCCGATGCGCATCCTTGCCCTGGCATTGCGCCGGCTGGCGGCCAGCCTGCCGACGCTGCTGCTGATCCTGGTCGGGCTGTTCCTGCTCTTGCAGCTGGCGCCGGGCGACACCGTGGATGCGCTGATGGCGCAGATGGGCGGCGGCGATCCGGCCATGATGGAGCAGCTCCGCTCCTTCTATGGCCTGGATGCGCCGGTGCTGGTGCAGCTCACGCGCTACCTGCTGCGGCTGGTGCAGCTCGATCTCGGCTTCTCCGCCATCTACGGCAAGCCGGTCTCAGACGTGATCCTGGAGCGGCTGCCGGTGACGCTGCTGCTGATGGGCACCTCCCTCTGCTTCGCCTTCGCGGCGGGCATGGCGCTGGGCGTGGTGGCGGCGCGGCGGGCGAACCAATGGCCGGATGCGCTGATCTCGACCCTGGGGCTGATCTTCTACGCCACGCCCTCCTTCTGGTTCGGCATGATGGGCGTGGTGGTTTTCGCCATCAAACTCTCCTGGCTGCCTTCCGGCGGCTTCGAGGAGATCGGCTCCGGCTATACCGGCCTGGCGCGGGTGGCGGATATCGCCTGGCATCTGGTGCTGCCGGTGACGACGCTGGCGCTGATCTTCCTCGCCACCTACCTGCGCATCATGCGGGCCTCGATGCTGGAGGTGCTGAGCCTGGATTTCGTGCGCACCGCCCGCGCCAAGGGCCTCAGCCAGACCGGCGTGCTGATGCGCCATGTGCTGCGCAACGCGCTGCTGCCGGGGCTGACGCTGATCGGCTTGCAGGCCGGCACCATGCTGGGTGGCTCGGTGGTGGTGGAAAGCGTCTTCAACCTGCCGGGACTGGGGCGGCTGGCCTATGAATCGGTGGTGCAGCGGGACCTGAACACATTGCTGGGCATCGTCTTCGTGTCCGCCCTGCTGGTGATCTTCGTGAATTTCGTGGTCGATCTGCTTTACGCCAAGCTCGACCCGCGCATCGTATCGGGGCGCTGATGGGCTTTCTTCGTCGCTACCTCCGCAGCCCGGCGGCATTGATCGGGCTGGTGCTGCTGCTGCTGGTCATCGCCATGGCCATCAGCGCGCCTTGGGTCTTCCCGCGCGACCCGCTCTCGCTCGCCGGGCGGCCGCTGCAATGGCCGGGCGCCTCGCCGCGCTTCTGGCTGGGCACCGACAATACCGGGCGCGACATCGCGGCGCAGATCTTCCATGGCGCCCGCGTCTCGCTGCTGATCGGGCTGGTGGCCACCGCCATCTCGATCGCCATCGGCATCGTGGTGGGGGCCGTCGCCGGCTTCTACGGCGGCTGGGTGGACGATGCGCTGATGCGCGTCACCGAAGCCTTCCAGACCCTGCCGAACTTCATTCTTCTGCTGGTGCTGGTGGCGGTCTTCGGCTCCGACATCACCACCGTCACGGTCGCCATTGGCATCGTCTCCTGGCCGCCTTCGGCCCGGCTGACGCGGGCGGAGTTTCTGTCGCTGCGCTCCCGCGAATTCGTGCAGGCCTGCCGCGTGCTGGGCATGGGGGATGCACGCATCATCTTCCGCGAAATCCTCCCCAATGCGCTGCCACCCATCATCGTCTATGCCAGCGTCATCATGGCGGTGGCGATCCTGCTGGAAAGCGCGCTGGCCTTCCTGAACCTTTCCGACCCCAACGTGCCCTCCTGGGGGAACCTGATCGGCGCGGGCAAGGGCGTGCTGCGCGTGCAATGGTATGTCTCCGCCATCCCGGGCGTCGCCATCCTGCTCACGGTGCTGGCGGTCTCGCTGGTCGGGCAGGGGCTGAACGACGCGCTGAACCCGAGGCTGAAATCCCGATGAGCCTGCTCTCCATCGAGGGGCTGACCGTCGCGCTGCCCAAGGGCGGCGACCGGCCGCATGCGCTGCGTGACGTGTCCCTGCACCTGGACGCCAACGAGATCCTTTGCGTCGTCGGCGAGAGCGGCTCCGGCAAGTCCATGACCGCCAGCGCCGTGATGGGCCTGCTGCCTGAGGGCGTGCGGGCCGAGGACGGGCGCATCCTCTTCGAGGGCCGTGACCTGCTGGCCATCCCGGAGGCCGAGATGCGCAAGCTGCGCGGCGCCCGCATCGGCATGGTGTTCCAGGAACCGATGACGGCGCTGAACCCGCTGCGCACCATCGGCAGCCAGATCGCCGAGATGTTCCGCATCCACACGCCGCTTTCCGCCTCCGAGCGGGACGCCCAGGTGCTGGAACTGCTGGAACAGGTGCGGATTCCCGAGCCCGCCGCCGCGGCCAAGGCCTATCCGCACGAGCTTTCCGGCGGCCAGCGCCAGCGCGCGATGATCGCCATGGCCCTGGCGCTGGACCCGGTGCTGCTGATCTGCGACGAGCCGACCACGGCGCTGGACGTGACCACCCAGGCGCAGATCCTGGAACTGATCCGCGATTTGCAGCGGCGCACCGGCACGGCCGTGCTCTTCATCACGCATGACTTCGGCGTGGTGGCCGATATCGCCGACCGCGTGGCGGTGATGCGCCATGGCGAGGTGGTGGAGCAGGGCACCGCCGCCGAGGTGCTGAACCACCCGCGCCACCCCTATACCCGCGCCCTGGTGGCCGCCGTGCCACCCCTGGTGCCGCCCCCCGCGCAGCCGCTGGCGGATGAGCCGGTGCTGCGGGTGGAGCATCTCTCCAAGACCTATCGCAAGTCCGGCTTCTTCGGCCGCAACCGGCGCGTGACGCATGCGGTGCGGGACGTGACGCTGGACCTGCCGCGTGGCGGCACGCTGGGCATCGTGGGGGAAAGCGGCTCGGGCAAATCCACGCTGGCGCGCTGCATCGTGCGGCTGCTGGACCCGGAGGAAGGCAAGATCCTGATCGAAGGCCAGGACCGCCTGGCGCTTTCCCGCGCCGAGCTGCGGCGGGATGCGCGGCGCATCCAGATGGTCTTCCAGGACCCCTATGCCAGCCTGAATCCACGCCGCAGGGTGGGCGAGCTGGTGGCGCAGGGGCCGATCGTGCATGGCACCCCGCGCGCCGAAGCCTTCGCGCGGGCGCGGGAACTTTTCGAACTGGTGGGGCTGGACCCGTCGGCGCTGGACCGCTTCCCGCATGAATTCTCCGGCGGGCAGCGGCAGCGCATCGGGCTGGCACGGGCACTGGCCATGCGGCCGGAAGTGCTGGTGGCGGATGAGCCGGTCTCAGCGCTGGATGTCTCGGTGCAGGCGCAGGTGCTGAAGCTGCTGGCGGAACTCCGCTCGCGGCTGGGCCTGTCGATGATCTTTATCACCCACGACCTGCGCGTGGCGGCGCAGCTTTGCGACCGTATCGCGGTGATGCGCCAGGGCGAGGTGGTGGAACACGGCCCCACCGCCGAGATCTTCGCCAATCCGCGGCATGAATATACCCGCGCGCTCTTCGCGGCCGTGCCGGGGCAGGGATGGACGCCGCCGGTGGCTTATGGGGCGGAAGCGGTGGCGTGAGGCAGAGGGGGCGCCGCCGGAACCCGGGTTCCGGCGGCGCGCTCCGGTTCAGGCGGCCTGGCGCACCTGCTGAAAGGCGCGGGCGAACTGCTCCCGCTCCGCTTCCGTCATGTGCAGCCCGCGCTTGGTGCGGCGCCACAACGCGTCTTCCGGCGCGCGCACCCATTCCTGCCGCACCATCCATTCCAGCTCGCGCTCGGTGATACCGCCACCGAGGTCCTGCCCAAGATCGGCGGCACTCTGGGCATGGCCCAGCACGGCATCCAGCTCCCCGCCATAGCAATGGAACAGGCGGCGCAGCCGTGCCGGCTCCAGGAAGGGATAGCGGCGGGCGGCCTCGGCCAGGAAGGCTTCCACCGTCCGGCCGCCCAGGTCGCCGCCGGGCAGGGTGGCGCCGGCGGTCCAGGCGGGGCGCGGCTGGCCTAGGGCCTCACAGAGCTGCGTCGCCGCATCCTCCGCCAACCGGCGGAAGGTGGTGATCTTGCCACCGAAGACCGACAGCAGCGGCGCCGCCGAGCGGTCCATCTTCAGCACATAGTCGCGCGTCACGGCCGAGGGATTCTCGGCGCCGTCGTCATGCAGCGGGCGGACGCCGGAATAGGTCCAAACGATATCCTCCGGCGTCACCGGCTTGCGGAACTGGCGGGAGACGGCGCGGCAGAGATAGGCCGCTTCCTCCGGCGTGCAGCGCGGCGGGCCGCTGGCGGGGTCGTGCGGCACGTCGGTGGTGCCGATCAGCGTGAAGCGCCCTTCATAGGGAATCACGAAAACCACGCGGCGGTCGTCGTTCTGCAGGATATAGGCCTGGCTGCCCTCGTAGAGCGCGGGCACCACGATATGGCTGCCGCGCACCAAGCGGATGCGGTCGGGCGCCTGCACGCCGGTATCTTCCAGCGCCTGCATCACCCAGGGGCCGGCGGCATTGGCGATGGCGCGGGCGCGCACCGTCTGCGTCGCGCCATCCTCGGCGGTCAGCGTCACGGTCCAGCCATCAGCACCGCGCTGGGCGCTGGTGAAGGCGGTGCGGACGCGGATCTCGGCGCCACGCGCGGCGGCGTCCCGGGCGTTCAGCACCACCAGCCGCGCATCCTCCACCCAGGCATCGGAATAGGCGAAGCCGTGGGTGGCGGCGCCGTTCAGCGGCGCGCCCCAGGGGTGGCGGCGGAAGTCCAGCGCCTCGCTGCCCGGCAGGGTCACGCGCTTGGCCAGGTTGTCGTAAAGGAAGAGGCCAGCGCGCAGCATCCAGCGCGGGCGCATGTCTGGCACATGCGGCAGCACGAAGCGCATGGGCCAGACGATATGCGGCGCCAGGCGCAGCAGCACCTCGCGTTCCGCCAGGGCTTCCCGCACCAGGCGGAACTCGTAGTGCTCCAGGTAGCGCAGCCCGCCATGCACCAGCTTGGAGGAGGCGGAGGAGGTGGCGCCACCGAGGTCGCCACGCTCCACCAGCAGCACGGAAAGGCCGCGCCCCGCAGCGTCCCGCGCGATGCCGGCGCCATTGGCGCCGCCACCGATCACCAGCAGGTCCACGCTGTCGCGCATCAGATCAGCCTCGCCCGCACGCGGTTCACGACGATCTCGGCCAGCAGCACCACCACCAGGATGGCCAGCAGCACGGTGGAAACGCGCTCCCATTGGAAGAAGTTGATGGCGTCGTCGAGCACAAGGCCGATGCCGCCGGCGCCGACCAGGCCCAGCACCGCGCTTTCACGCACGTTGATGTCCCAGCGGAAGAGCGCGATGCCCCAGAAGGCCGGCTGCACCTGCGGCCAGACGCCCTTCAGCATCTCCGCGCCCCAGGGTGCGCCAGCGGCGCGCAGCGCCTCCCGCGGGCCGGGGTTGGTTTCTTCCAGCGCCTCGGCCAGCAGCTTGCCGACGAAGCCCACGGAGCGGAAGGCGATGGCGAAGACACCCGCCGCCGCGCCGGGGCCGAAGATGGCCACAAACAGCAGCGCCCAGACCAGCGAGTTGACGGAGCGCGAGGCCACCAGCCCGAGCTGCGCCAGCGCGTTCAGCGGGCGGATGGTGCAGATGTTGCGTGCCGCGAGCAGCGCCAGCGGCACGGCCAGCACGAAGCAGAAAACGGTGCCGAGCGTCGCGATATGCAGCGTCTCGATCAGCGCGTTATGCACCTCGGGGTAGTAGTGCGACAGCTCGGGCGGCCACATCCGCAGCAGCATGTCACCCATCTGTTCCGGCGCATCCGCCAGGAATTCCGGAATGATGTCGATGCTGCGGACGGCCCAGACCACGGCTGCGATGCAGAGCAGCCAGACCAGCCAGCGCGAGATGCGCTGGGCCGGCGTGTGGCGCTGCCATTCGCGCCGCAGCGGCGCCACGGGGTCATGAGTGATGCTGTTCATCGCAGGGCGGCCCGGACACGGCCGGAGATGATCTCGGCCAGGAAGATGAGGGCGATGATGGCGAGCAGGATGGCCGCCACGAAGTCATAGTCGAAGCGCTTGAAGGCCGCGAAAAGCGTGCCGCCGATGCCGCCAGCGCCGACGATGCCGACCAGCGTGGAATTCCGCAGGTTGCTGTCGAGCTGGTAGAGGCAGAAGCCGATGAAGCGGGAGGAGACCTGCGGCAGCACCGCATAGGCCAGCACCTTCATCACGTTGGCGCCGGTGGCGCGGATGGCCTCCACCTGCTTCATCGAGATTTCCTCGATGGCTTCGGCGAAAAGCTTGGCGATGAAGCCGACCGAGGCCACCACCAGCGCCGCCGTGCCCGCCAGCGCGCCGAAGCCGATGGCCTTCACGAAGAGAATGGCGACGATGACATAGTGCAGCGAACGGCAGACCGCGATCACCGCGCGCACCGGCCCCGCGATCCAGATCGGGGACAGGTTGCGCGCCGCCAGCACGCCGAGCGGCAGCGAGATCAGGATGCCGATGGCCGAGGCCAGCACGGCGATCTGCAGGCTCTCCAGCAGGCCTTCCAGCAGCAGCTGCCAACGCTCGAAATTCGGCGGCACCATGCGGGCGAGCAGGCGGCCGCCTTCGCCCATGCCATGGGCCACGCGGTCCCAGGTCAGGCCCAGGCGGGTGCTGGCCCAGATGGTATAGACCGCCAGCACCAGCAATGCCGCGCGCATCGCCCAGTTGGGGGCGAAGGCAATGCGGCGGGGTTGGGAGGTGGTGGCGCTCACAGCCAGTCCTCGCCGCCGTAGATGGCGCGCAGGTGGTGCGTCTCCAGCTCCTCCGGCGGGCCGTCGAAGATCACGCTGCCGCCGGACATGCCGATGATGCGGCGCGCATAGCGCTTGGCGAGATCCACATTGTGGATGTTGATGATGACCGGCACGCCCTCGGCCGCCGTCAGGCGGGTGAGCAGCTCCAGCACCTCGACCGCCGTGCGGGGGTCGAGGGAGGAGGTGGGCTCATCGGCCAGCAGGATCTCGGGGCGTTGCATCAGCGCGCGGGCGATGCCCACGCGCTGGCGCTGGCCGCCGGAAAGCGCATCGGCGCGCCGCGTCGCGTGCTCCGGCAGGCCGACGGCATCCAGCAGCATGAAGGCGCGCTGGATGTCTTCCTCGGGGTACTTGCGCAGCCAGGCACGCCAGAGGGGAACGTAGCCGAGCCTTCCGCTCAGCACGTTCTCCATCACGGTCAGGCGCTCCACCAGGTTGTATTCCTGGAACACCATGCCGATGCGCCGGCGCGCCAGCCGCAGCTCCCGCCCGCGCAGGCCGGTCAGCTCCGCGCCATGGAGGGTGATGGAGCCGCTTGTCGGCTCCACCAGGCGGTTGATGCAGCGGATCAGCGTCGACTTGCCGGTGCCGGAGGGGCCGATGATGGCGGTGATCCCCTCGGCCGGCACGGCGACGTCGATGCCCTTCAGCACCGGCTTGCCGGCGGCATATTCCTTCACCAGCCCCTTGATCTGGAGCACGGTGCCGGAGGCCGGCGCAGCGGCGCGGGGCGCAGCGGTCATGGTGGCAGACATCCTGGTTTTTCCGTTCAGCGCGCCGGGGCCGGCGTGGCGCCGGTCGGTGCGACATGGGTGGGGGCGGCGGGCTGCTGCGCCTGCGCCCGCTTGCGGGCCTCGGCCTCCAGCTCACGCCGGCTCTCGGCGTCAAAGGCGGCGCGGTTGTAGGGGGCGTTCACCGCATCGGCGACGGCACGCACCGGGGCCCACTGCTCTGCATAGGTAGCGGGCCAGAAGCGGTCGTTGCCGCCCAGGTCCTTGGCCATCTGCTCGGGGAAGCGATAGTCCAGGAAGCACTGGCGGATCTTCTGCGACAGTTCAGGCTTCAGGTCGCTGGCAACGGCGAAGCCGCTGGTGGGGAAGGGCTCGCTTTCCCAGATGACGCGGAAGTTCTCGCGCTTCACCTGGCCGCGCGCGACCATGCGGGTCCAGACGTCGGAGGCCACGGGCGCGGCATCGTAGTCGCCGGCATTGACGCCCATCACGCTGCGGTCGTGGCCGCCGGAATAGACAACCTTGTAGTCCTCGTCGGGCTTCAGGCCCAGGGCGGGGAAGAAGGCGCGCGGCGCCAGGTTGCCGGAATTGGAGGTGGCCGAGGTATGCGCAACCTGCTTGCCGCGCAGGTCGGCCAGCGTCCTGTAGGGGCTGTCGGCCCGCACGAGCATGACGACCTTGTAGCTCTCGTAGCCCTGGGCATCGCCCTTCACGGCGAAGGGCACGGCGCCAGCGAGGTTGACCGCGAAGGCCGTCGGGCCGGTGGAGAAGCCCGCCACATGCAGGCGGCCGGAGCGCATCGCCTCGACCTGCGCCGCGTTGGAGGTCACCTGGAAATACACGGCGCGCTTGCCGGTGCACTGCGTCAGGTATTCCAGGAAGGGCTTGAACTGGCTGGCGTAGAGCGCCGGGTCTTCCACCGGGGTATAGGTGAAGACAATGGTGGAGGGGTCGCGCAGCTTGGACGGATCGGTCGGCGCGTCAGCCACCATGTCGCGGTTGGCATCGCAATAGGCTTCGTCCAGCGCGCCGCGGAAGGCGCAGGCCGGCGCCTGGGCGGCGGCGGGCTGGATGGCCAGGCCACCCAGGCTCAGGGCCAGTGCGGTGCCAGCGAGAAACAGGGTCTTCATGCGGCGTTTTCCTCCGGAGTGACGCCCCGCGCCTTCAGCAGCGCGGCGGCGAATTCGGCAAAACCAGCGCCGCCCTCGGCGCGGGTGATGTAGGCGGGCGGCGTCGCCATATCGGCCAGGAAGGGCGCGACATTGGCCACGCCCACCGAGCAGGCGACGGCGGCGAAGAGCGGCGCGTCATTGGCGCTGTCGCCGGCGAAGGCGACCGTGTCCCGCACATCGGCGAAGGGCTGGAAGCGGGCGGCGAAGAGCGCCTCGATGCCGGCGCGCTTGTCCCAGTCGCCGATCCAGGCATTGACGTGGATGGAGGAGACCTTGGCCTCCGCCCCGCCGGCGCGGAACACCTCGGCGATCCGTTCCGCCGCATCGAGGCCGAGCGGGCCGGCGTCCTCGCAGAAATCCACCGCCACGTCGAAGAGGCGGAAGGGCTGGTCGGCGGCGATGGCGCTGCCCGGCACGGCGCGCAGCGCCTCGGCGGCCAGGGCATGCAGCCGGGCCTGGTTGGCCAGCCGCTCGGCCTCCGGCTGCGCCTGCCAGCGCAGCATGCGGCGGG